>NZ_JBEXQW010000045.1:0-59890 GCF_040612775.1 Streptomyces sp. NPDC006339 | reverse complement strand
AGCGTTAGGGAAACGCCCGGTTACATTCCGAACCCGGAAGCTAAGCCTTTCAGCGCCGATGGTACTGCAGGGGGGACCCTGTGGGAGAGTAGGACACCGCCGAACAATATTTCAGGACCCCTGGTCCCAGCGTTCATGCTGGGACCAGGGGTCCTTTTTTGTTTGCTCTGGATTTTTCTGAAAGCGCGGTGCGGTGCCGGCTGCGCGAGAATGGCTGCAGTACCCGAAGACAGGAGTCACCTCGATGTCCACCAACTCTCCCGACGACCGTCCGGAGCGCGAGCCGCGCCGCCGGGACGGCGGTGAGCGCGGCGGCTTCCGTGGGCCGCGTCGTGACGACAACCGAGGCGGCGGCGGTTTCCGCCGTGACGACCGGGGTGGCGACAACCGTGGTGGTGGCGGTTTCCGTCGCGATGACCGCGGTGGCGACAACCGTGGTGGCGGCTTCCGCCGCGACGACCGCCGTGATGACCGTGGCGGCGACAACCGCGGTGGTGGCGGCGGTTTCCGTCGTGACGACCGCCGTGATGACAACCGTGGCGGTGACCGCCCGTCCTTCCGTCGCGACGACCGTAGTGGCGAGCGCCCCGCGTTCCGCCGTGACGACCGGGGTGGCGACAACCGTGGTGGTGGCGGCGGTTTCCGTCGCGATGACCGCGGTGGCGACAACCGTGGTGGCGGCTTCCGCCGCGACGACCGTCGCGATGACCGTGGCGGGGACAACCGTGGTGGTGGCGGCGGTTTCCGTCGTGACGATCGCGGTGGCGACAACCGTGGTGGTGGCTTCCGCCGCGATGACAACCGTGGTGGCGGCGGCTTCCGCCGTGACGACCGCCGGGATGACAACCGTGGCGGCGGGTACCAGCGCGACGACCGTCCCTCCTTCCGTCGGGACGACCGTGGTGGCGAGCGGCCGGCCTTCCGTCGCGATGACCGTCGCGATGACCGGCGTGATGACAACCGTGGCGGTGGCTTCCGGCGCGATGACCGTGGTGGCGACAACCGCGGTGGCGGCGGTGGCTTCCGCCGTGACGACCGGGGTGGCGACAACCGTGGTGGCGGCGGTTTCCGCCGCGACGATCGCCGTGATGACCGGCGGGACGACCGCCGTGGCGGTGCTTACCAGCGTGACGACCGTCCCTCCTTCCGTCGGGACGACCGTGGTGGCGAGCGGCCGGCCTTCCGTCGCGATGACCGTCGTGACGACCGCCGTGATGACAACCGTGGCGGTGGCTTCCGGCGCGACGACCGTGGCGGCGACAGCCGCGGTGGTGGCGGTTTCCGCCGTGACGACCGTCGTGACGACCGGCGGGACGACAGCCGGGGTGGCTACCGTGGCCGGGACGACCGGGGTGGCTACGGTCGTCGGGACGACCGCGACCGGGACCGTCCGGAGCGCGCCCCCATCAAGCGGCTGCCGATCCCGGACGACGTCACCGGTGACGAGATCGACCAGGACGTGCGGCAGGAGCTGATGAGCCTGCCCAAGGGGCTGGCCGAGGACGTCGCCCGTAACCTCGTCATGGTCGCCCAGCTCATCGACGAGGAGCCGGAGAAGGCGTACGAGTACTCCCGCATCGCCCTGCGGCTCGCCTCGCGCGTCGCCGCCGTCCGCGAGGCGGCCGGCTTCGCCGCGTACGCCACGCAGAAGTACGCCGAGGCGCTGGCCGAGTTCCGTGCCGCGCGGCGGATGAACGGCGGTGTCGAGCTGTGGCCCGTCATGGCGGACTGCGAGCGCGGCCTCGGCCGGCCGGAGCGGGCGCTGGCCATGGCCGGTGAGCCCGAGGTGCAGAAGCTGGACAAGGCCGGGCAGGTCGAGATGCGGCTCGTGGCCGCCGGCGCCCGCCGGGACATGGGGCAGCTCGACGCCGCCATCGTGACCCTGCAGAGCCCCGAGCTGGCGTCCAGCGCCAACCACCCGTGGACCGCGCGGCTGCGGTACGCCTACGCCGACGCGCTGCTCGCCGCCGGGCGTGAGCGCGAGGCGCGCGAGTGGTTCGCGAAGGCCCTCGAGGCCGACAAGGACGGCTCCACGGACGCCTCCGACCGGCTCGCCGAGCTGGACGGCGTCGAGTTCGTCGACGCGTTCGACGACACCGACGAGGAGAACGGCGAGGAGAACGGCGAGCTCGGCGACGAGGCCGACGAGGCTGACGCGGTCGAGGACCGCGACCGGCGCGACGGGGACGAGGGCTGACGCCTCGGGCGCGACACGGGCATGACACACGAAGGGCGGAACCCCACGGGGTTCCGCCCTTCGGCGTTATGGCGGCCGGTCCGGTCAGTCGAGCGCCAGGCTGCGCAGCACCAGGCCCGTCGCCGGCTTCGGACCGAAGGAGGTCGACTTGCGGGGCATGGTGACGCCCTGCCGGGCCAGGTCCCGTACGACCTCCTCCTTGACCGGGTGCATCAGGACCGCCGTACCGCCGCGGCGCTCGGCCTGCTCGACGGCGGCCTCGGTGTCGTGGATGTAGGAGATGTCCTCGGGGGCGTCCGGGATGTGCCAGACGTGGTCGAGGAGGGTGGAGTGCAGGACCGTGGCGTCGAGGGTGCGCCATGCCTCGGGGCGGTCGCCCCGGATCGTACGGGCCAGCAGGGCAGGGTCCGGACGGTCGACGAGGTGGAAGGCGCCGTCGCCGGCGAGGAGGAACGCGTTGCCGTCGGCGCAGGCGGCGGCCAGGGCCTCCTGGGCGGCGGAGAGCGGGCCGTCGACGCGGGTGACGCGGAAGCCGTCGCCGAGGGCGGTGAGGGCGGCGAGCGCGTCGGCGACGGGGAGGCGGTTGAGGAGGCGGTGGATGGCGCGGACCCGCAGCGGATAGCGGGCGGTGTCGATGAGCAGCACCAGGCCGTAGTTCCAGGGGCCGGGCGCCGCGTGCTCCTCGCGCAGCCGGAGGTAGGTGGCCCAGCGGTGGTGGCCGTCGGCGATGAGGGCCTGGTGGCGGCCGAGTTCGGTGGCGACGGCGGCCAGGTCGGCCGGGTCGGTGACCGACCAGAGACGGTGGTGGAAGCCGTCCTCGGTGGTGGTGGACAGCAGCGGCTCGCCGGTGACCGTACGGTCGATGACCGTGGCGGCGCCGTCGCCGTCACCGCGGTAGGTGAGGAGCAGCGGCTCCAGGTTGGCGGCGGTGGTGCGCATGAGGGCGGCGCGGTCCTCGACGACGTGCGGCATGACGTCCTCGTGGGGGAGGACGATCCCCTCGGCGGGGGTGGAGAGTTCGAGGGCGCCGATGAGGCCGCGCTGGAGGATGCCGTCGCCGCGCTGCTCGTAGACGTAGAGGGCGGGCTCGGGGTCCGGGGCGAGGATGCCGTCGGCGAGCCAGCGGTCGAGGGTGACGGCGGCCTTGCGGTGGCGGGTGCCGGCGGTGATGGCCTGCGGGAGGATCAGCCGCACGATGTTGTGCGGGTCGGCGGACTCGAGGTGGTGGAGTCCGTCGGGCCGTACGACGACGTCGTACGGCGGTGAGGTCACGGCGGCCAGACTGCCGACCCGTTCGGGGACGTACCGAAGGCCCCGGAAGGGGGCCAGGCGGAGACCGGAGGCGCGGACGTCGTCGGCCGCGTGACCTGAGGTGTTCATCTCGTCATCGTAGGGGGGCGTGCCCATGAGCGATGATCGGGGGAGCGGGAGAATGTCACACCCAAAGACGTGAGGAGTCCGGGGCATGACGGGAAACGGCCAGGAGCGGGGCAGGAACCGGCCGGATGGCAGTGCGGTCGCGCTGAGCGAGGCGTACGACACGGCCCTCCTCGACCTGGACGGTGTCGTCTACTACGCGGGCGGGGACGCCATTCCGCACGCGGTGGAGGCGCTGGAGGCGGCCCGCGCGGGCGGGATGCACCTGGCGTACGTCACCAACAACGCGCTGCGGACGCCCGACGCGGTGGCGGGGCACCTCACGCGGATCGGGGTGCCGGCGGCCGCCGGTGACGTGATCACCTCGGCGCAGGCGGTGGCCCGGCTGATCGCCGACGAGATGCCGCCCGGTGCGCGGGTCCTGGTGATCGGTGGTGAGGGGCTGCGGGTGGCGCTGCGCGAGCGGGGGCTCGTGCCGGTGGAGTCGGCCGACGACGATCCGGTGGCGGTCGTGCAGGGGTACGGGGGGCCGGAGCTGCCGTGGGGGCGGTTGGCCGAGGCGAGTTACGCGGTGGGGCGCGGGCTGCCGTGGTACGCGTCGAACACGGACCTGACGATCCCGAGCGCGCGGGGGATCGGGCCGGGCAACGGTGCGGCGGTGGAGGTCGTGCGGATCGCGACGGGGGCCGAGCCGAAGGTCGCCGGCAAGCCGTTGCCGCCGATGCACCGCGAGACGGTGCTGCGGACGGGGGCCGAGCGGCCGTTGGTGGTCGGTGACCGTCTGGACACCGACATCGAGGGGGCGTTCAACGGGGAGGTGGACTCGCTGCTGGTGCTGACCGGCGTGACGGACGTGGCGCGGCTTCTCGCCGCGGTCCCGGAGCACCGGCCCACGTATGTGGCCGCGGACCTGCGGGGGCTGCTGGCGCCCCAGCCGGAGATCGTCGAGGCCGGGGGCGGCGCGTTCGGGTGCGGTGGCTGGACGGCGTCGGTGAGCGGTGGGGCGCTGCTGCTGGAGGGCGAGGGCGAGGGCGAGGGCGGCGCGCTCGATCCGCTGGACGGCGTACGGGCGTTGTGCGCGGCGGCGTGGACGGACGCGGGAGCGGGGACGTGCGGCCTGGACGCGGGGAAGGCGCTGGAGCGGCTGGGGCGGCTGGGGCTCTGAGGGCTGCGGGGACTCCGAGGGCGGCCCGCTGCCGGGCTCGCTGCCGTCCCGTTCGTACACGGGATCGATCACCGATCGGAGGGTAGGATAACCTAACCTCGTGTTGGTCGAGAGTCCCTCCCGTGCAAGCGCGGAGCCGGTCGGCCCTGCCCAGAAGCCGGCGCGCCGCAATTCCCTGCGCGCCGTCGGACTGGTCGCGGCCCTCGGAGTCCTGCTGCTGATCTGTGTCCTGAGCATCATGATCGGTGCCAAGCCGGTGCCGCTCGGCGATGTCTGGCACGGCCTGTTCCACAACAGCGGAATCCGCAACGACGTCATCGTCCACGACGTCCGCGTCCCCCGCACCCTCCTCGGACTGCTCGTCGGCCTGGCCCTCGGCCTCGCCGGAGCCGTCATGCAGGGACTCACCCGCAACCCGCTCGCCGAGCCCGGGCTCCTCGGCGTCAACGCCGGCGCCGCCGCGGCCGTCGTGTCGGCCATCGCCTTCCTCGGCATCACCGACACCTCCGCCTACGTGTGGTTCGCCTTCGTCGGCGCGGCCGTCGTCTCCGTCCTCGTGTACGTCCTCGGCGGCAGCCGCAGCGCCACGCCGGTGCGGCTGGCGCTCGCCGGGACCGCGGCCACCGTCGCCCTGTACGGCTACGTCAACGCCGTACAACTGCTGAACTCGGCGGCCCTGGACCGGCTGCGGTTCTGGACCGTCGGCTCCCTCGCCGACGCGAACATGGACACCGTCGTCCGGGTCGCCCCCTTCATCGTCGTCGGCGCCGTGCTCGCGCTGCTCATCGCCCGGCCGCTCAACGCCATGGAGATGGGCGAGGACACGGCCCGCGCCCTCGGCGCCCACCTCAACCGGACCCGGATCATCGCGATGGCGTCCGTCACGCTGATGTGCGGCGCCGCGACCGCCGCCTGCGGGCCGATCGTCTTCATCGGCCTGATGGTCCCGTACATCGTGCGGTCGATCACCGGCCCCGACATGCGCTGGATCCTGCCCTACGCGGCGGTCCTGTCGCCGGTCCTGCTGCTCGGCTCCGACGTCATCGGCCGGGTCATCGCCCGGCCCGCCGAACTCCAGGTCGGGATCATCACCGCGCTCGTCGGCGGGCCGGTCTTCATCCGTCTCGTCCGCCGCAAGAGGATGGCCAAGCTGTGAGCACCAAGACCCTGCGGACCGGCGGCGGCCTCTCCGTACGCTACGAGCCGCGCGCCCTCTTCTCCGTCCTCGGCCTGCTGGTCGTCGCGCTCGCCGCGGCCGTCGTCCTCATCGGCAGCGGCGACTTCCCCATCGCGCCCGGCGACGTGGTCGCCACCCTGCTCGGCGACGGCACTCCCGTACAGGAGTTCGCCGTCATGGACCTGCGGCTGCCGCGCGTGCTCGTCGCCGTGTTCGTCGGCGCCGCGCTCGGCATCGGCGGCGCCGTCTTCCAGTCGGTGTCCCGCAACCCGCTCGGCAGCCCCGACGTCATCGGCTTCGGCCAGGGCTCCACCGTCGGCGCGCTCGCCGTCATCGTCCTCTTCCAGGGCAGCGCGGCCGCCGCGGCCGCCGGCGCCGTCGTCGGCGGTCTGGTCACCGGTGCGGTGATCTACCTGCTCGCCTGGAAGCGCGGCGTGCACGGCTACCGGCTCGTGCTCATCGGCATCGGCGCCGCCGCCATGCTGACCGCCGCCATCCACTACCTCATCACCAAGGCGCAGCTCGTCGACGCGACCCGCGCCACGGTGTGGATGACGGGCTCGCTGGAGGGGCGGGACTGGGCGCAGTTCTGGCCGCTGCTCGCGGTGAGCTGCGTGCTGCTGCCGCTGGTCCTCGGGCACGGGCGGGCGCTGCGGATGCTGGAGATGGGCGACGACGCGGCGTACGCGCTCGGCGTCAAGGTCGAGCGGACCCGGATCCTCCTCATGGGCTCCGCCGTGCTGCTCGTGGCCGTCGCCACCGCCGCGGCGGGCCCCATCGTCTTCGTCTCCCTCAGCGCGCCCCAACTGGCCCGCCGGCTCACCCGCTCGCCGGGCCCGAACCTCGCCGCCTCCGCGCTCATGGGCACGGCCCTGCTGCTCGTCGCGGACTGGGTCGCCACCAACGCCTTCGGCGAGCGTCAGCTCCCGGTGGGCGTCGTCACCGGCGTGCTCGGCGGGTGCTACCTGCTGTGGCTGCTGGTCAGCGAACGCAAGGCGGGCCGGATATGACGACCACCGCGAGCACCGCGAGCACCACGGGCACCGCGAGCACCGCGAGCACCGCGAGCACCACGGGCACCACGGGCACCACGGGCACCGCGAGCACCGCGAGCACCCCGCACCCCACGAACGACAAGATCAGGAGCAAGGGTATGAACGGGCAGCAGGCCCAGCGGCTGAGCGCCGAGTCGGTCACGCTCGCCTACGACGAGCGGGTCATCGCCCGCGACCTGAGCGTCGCGATCCCCGACAACTCCTTCACCGTCATCGTCGGCCCGAACGCCTGCGGCAAGTCCACGCTGCTGCGCGCGCTCTCCCGGATGCTGAAGCCGACGGAGGGTCGGGTGCTGCTCGACGGGCAGGCGATCCACTCGATGCCCGCGAAGAAGGTCGCCAAGACGCTCGGGCTGCTGCCGCAGTCCTCCATGGCGCCCGACGGCATCACCGTCGCCGACCTGGTCGCCCGCGGCCGCTACCCGCACCAGGGCCTGCTGCGGCAGTGGTCGCCCGATGACGAGCGGATCGTGCAGGAGTCGATGGCCGCGACCGGCGTCGCGGAACTCGGTGAGCGGTACGTCGACGAGCTGTCCGGCGGTCAGCGCCAGCGGGTCTGGATCGCGATGGCGCTCGCGCAGCAGACCCCGCTGCTGCTCCTCGACGAGCCGACGACCTTCCTCGACATCCAGCACCAGATCGACATCCTCGACCTGTGCGCCGAGCTTCACGAGACGCAGGGCCGCACGCTCGTCGCGGTCCTCCACGACCTCAACCACGCGGCCCGGTACGCCACCCACCTCATCGCCTGCCGCGGCGGCGAGGTCGTCGCCGAGGGCCCGCCGAGCGAGGTCGTCACGGCCGAGCTCGTCGAGCGCGTCTTCGGCCTGCGCTGCCAGGTCATCGACGACCCGGAGACCGGCACCCCCCTGGTCGTCCCCGCCGGCCGCAAGACCCGCCGCCCCGCCCCGACGACCCCGGAACGCAAGGCCACGCTGGACGCGTGAGCGCGGCGGGACGGGCGGGACCGACCGGTCCGGTCCGGGTCCGCCCCGGGCTTTCGCGGGGACGTGCGCCCCTGGCGTACGGGGCGGGCCGCCTTGACGTACGGCTTGGGCCCCGCGGCGTACGGCTGCCCTGCGGCGTACGGCTCTGGCGGGGCCGTCCTACAGCAGGGACCGCAGGCGCAGGAGGTCGCGGAAGCCGGCCTCCAGAACAACGCGGCCGGAGGCCCATGCCTTCGCGAAGTGGAGGCGGCCGTCGACCAGGGCGATCAGGTCGTCGCCGGTCATGCGGAGGCGGATCTGGGCCTTCGTGGCGGGCGGACCGGGGTGGGTGTCGTGGATCTCGACGCGGCCGTCGGACAGGCGGCCGGTGAAGGTCGTGTCGAGGTCCGTGAGGTGGCAGCTCAGGGTCCGGTCGAGCGCGGCGGCGCCGCGCACGTCGCCCTCCGCGCGGGCCAGGTCGTCCGAGAGTCGTGTCAGTGCCTCGCGGCACTCCGTGATCGTCGCCATCGGGTCGACCGTACCCCAGGCCCTCGCGGTAGCGTCGGGGCATGAGCGACGCGTATCCGAACGCCTCCGCCGCCCACCGGGCCGGCCAAGATCCGGCGGAGCCCGGCGAGCGGCTCCCGCACCACCCGCCGGGCCAGGCCCCGGACGGGGAGGCGCCGGGCCAGGACGCCCCGGGCCCGGACGCCCCCGGCCGAGGCACCCCGGACCAGGACGTTCCCGGCCGAGGCACCCCCGGCCCGGACGCCCCCGGCCGAGGCACCCCCGGCCCGGACGCCCCCGGCCGAGGCACCCCGGACCAAGGCGCCGACGCCGCACGCCCCGACCCGCTCGCGGCCGACGAGCCCGCTCCGCTCGGCGTCGTACGGACCCCCACCGGGCGGCCCGCCGTCGACGCGCTCCTGGAGCGGCTCGGCGACGTCGACCACCTCACGGCGGACGGACACCTCGACGTGTACGAGGATGTACACCAGGGACTGCGCGCCGAGCTCACCGCGCTCGACGAGCGGCCCGGACCCCGTCCGTACGACAACAGGAGCTGAACCGAACGTGGCAGGACCGGCACGCCGCCGTCTCGACGCCGAGCTGGTACGGCGCAAGCTGGCGCGCTCGCGCGAGCACGCCAGCCAGCTCATCGCCGCGGGCCGGGTGACGGTCGGCAAGACCGTCGCCACCAAGCCCGCCACCCAGGTCGAGACCGCCGCGGCCATCGTCGTCGCCCAGGACGACAGCGACCCCGACTACGTCTCGCGCGGCGGCCACAAGCTGGCCGGCGCCTTCGCCGCGTTCGTGCCGCAGGGCCTGCGCGTCGAGGGCCGGCGCGCGCTCGACGCGGGCGCGTCCACCGGCGGCTTCACCGACGTCCTGCTGCGCGCCGGCGCCGCCCACGTCGTCGCCGTCGACGTCGGCTACGGGCAGCTCGCCTGGTCGCTGCAGAGCGATGAGCGCGTCACCGTCAAGGACCGCACCAACGTCCGCGAGATGACCCTCGACTCGATCGACGGCATCCCCGTCGACCTCGTCGTCGGCGACCTGTCCTTCATCCCGCTCGGGCTGGTGCTGCCCGCCCTCGTCGCCTGCACCGCGCCCGACGCCGACCTGGTCCTCATGGTCAAGCCGCAGTTCGAGGTCGGCAAGGAACGGCTCGGCACCGGCGGAGTGGTGCGCAGCGCCGAACTCCGCGCCGACGCCGTGAAGAACGTGGCCCGGCGGGCCGGCGAGCTCGGACTCGGCGTGCTGGGCGTCACGGCCAGCCCGCTGCCCGGCCCGTCCGGCAACGTCGAGTACTTTCTGTGGCTGCGGGCGGGCGCGCCCGCCCTCGATCCCGCGGAAGTCGACCGCGCCGTGGCGGAAGGACCTCGTTGAGCACTGGTTCGAGCACGACCACCGAAAGCACCACGACCACCGAAAGCCGCACGGCCTCCGGGAGCAGCACGACCTCCGGAGGCACCCGCACCGTCTTCCTGCTCGCGCACACCGGCCGCCCGGCCGCCGTGCGCAGCGCCGAACTCGTCGTCCTGGGACTGCTGCGCAGCGGCATCGGGGTGCGGGTCCTCGAGGCGGAGGCGGCCGACCTGCCGCTGCCGCCGTCCGTCGAGAAGGTGCCGGAAGCCTGCTCCGACGCCCTCGACGGCTGTGAACTCCTCGTCGTCCTCGGCGGCGACGGCACCCTGCTGCGCGGCTCCGAGTTCTCCCGCGCCTCGGGCGTGCCGATGCTCGGCGTCAACCTGGGCCGGGTCGGCTTCCTCGCCGAGGCCGAGCGCGACGACCTCGACAAGGTCGTCGACCGGGTCGTCACCCGCGCCTACGAGGTCGAGGAGCGGATGACCCTCGACGTGACCGTGTACCAGAACGGCGACGTGCTGCACCGGGACTGGGCGCTCAACGAGGCCGCCGTGCAGAAGGTGTCGCCGGAACGGATGCTGGAGGTCGTCCTCGCCATCGACGGCCGGCCGGTGACCGGCTTCGGCTGCGACGGGGTGATCTGCGCGACACCGACCGGCTCGACCGCGTACGCCTTCTCGGCCGGCGGGCCGGTGATCTGGCCCGAGGTCGAGGCGCTGCTCATGGTGCCGATCGGGGCGCACGCGCTGTTCGCCAAGCCGCTGGTGACCACGAAGGACTCCGTCCTCGCCGTCGAGGTCGAGCCGCACACCCCGCACGGGGTGCTGTGGTGCGACGGGCGGCGCACGGTGGAACTCCCGGCCGGGGCCCGGGTCGAGGTGCGGCGCGGCGCGGTGCCGGTCCGCCTCGCCCGCCTGCACCACGCGTCCTTCACCGACCGGCTGGTCGCGAAGTTCGCGCTGCCGGTGTCGGGGTGGCGCGGAGCGCCCCACTAGCGGGTGACAAGCGCGTGACACAGGCCCCCCCGACCTGCGGGTTCACCCCCGGTCGGCAGGGGCCGTCGCACGGGGGCGCCCCGACCTCGTATGGTCTTCTCCGTGCTTGAGGAGATGCGGATACGGTCGCTGGGTGTCATCGACGACGCGGTGGTCGAGCTGTCGCCCGGCTTCACCGCGGTGACCGGCGAGACCGGCGCGGGCAAGACCATGGTGGTGACCAGCCTCGGGCTGCTGCTCGGCGGGCGCGCCGACCCGGCCCTGGTACGGATCGGGGCGGGGTCCGCCGTCGTCGAGGGCCGCATCGCGCTGCCCCCGGGCGCGCCGGCGGCCGTGCGCGCCGAGGAGGCGGGCGCCGAGCTCGACGAGGGCGCGCTGCTGGTCAGCCGTACCGTCTCCGCAGAGGGCCGCTCCCGCGCCCACCTGGGCGGGCGTTCGGTGCCCGTGGGGCTGCTCGCCGAGCTCGCCGACGAGCTGGTCGCCGTGCACGGCCAGACCGACCAGCAGGGCCTGCTCAAGCCGGCCCGGCAGCGCGGCGCGCTCGACCGGTACGCCGGCGAGGCCGTCGCCGCGCCGCTGGCCGCCTACGGCGAGGCGTACCAGCGGCTGCGGGTCGTCACCGCCGAGCTGGAGGAGATCACCACCCGGGCCCGGGAGCGGGCCCAGGAGGCCGATCTGCTGCGCTTCGGGCTCAGCGAGATCGAGGCCGTGGAGCCGAGGCCGGGCGAGGACGTCGAGCTCGCCGCGGAGGCGGAGCGGCTCGGGCACGCCGAGTCCCTGGCCTCCGCCGCCGCGCTCGCGCACGCCGCGCTCGCCGGACAGCCCGAGGACCCCGAGGCCGTGGACGCGACGACGCTCGTCGCGGGCGCGGGCCGGGCCCTGGAGGCCGTACGGGCGCACGACCCGGCGCTGGCCGCGCTCGCCGACCGGATCGGGGAGATCTCCATCCTGCTCGCCGACGTGGCCGGGGAGCTCGCCGGATACGCCGACAACCTCGACGCCGACCCGCTGCGGCTGGCCGCCGTCGAGGAACGGCGGGCCGCGCTCACCCAGCTCACCCGGAAGTACGGCGAGGACATCACCGCCGTCCTCGCCTGGGCGGAACAGAGCGCGACCCGGCTCACCGAGCTCGACGGCGACGACGAGCGCATCGGCGAACTGACCGCCGAGCGGGACCGGCTGCGTGACGAGCTGTCGGTCCTCGCCCAGCGGCTCACCGACGCCCGCACCGAGGCCGCCGACCGGTTCGCCGAGGCCGTCACCGCCGAGCTGGCCTCGCTGGCCATGCCGCACGCGCGGGTGTCCTTCGCGATCCGGCAGACCGAGGACCCCGACGGCGTCGAGGTCGGCGGCCGCCGGGTGGCCTACGGCCCGTCCGGCGCCGACGAGGTCGAACTGCTCCTCGCCCCGCATCCGGGCGCCCCGCCACGGCCCATCGCCAAGGGCGCGTCCGGCGGTGAGCTGTCCCGGGTGATGCTCGCGGTCGAGGTGGTCTTCGCCGGTACGGATCCGGTGCCGACCTATCTCTTCGACGAGGTCGACGCGGGCGTCGGCGGCAAGGCGGCGGTCGAGATCGGCCGCCGGCTCGCCAAGCTCGCCAAGACGGCCCAGGTCGTCGTCGTCACCCACCTGCCCCAGGTGGCGGCCTTCGCCGATCGTCAGCTCCTGGTGGAGAAGACCAACGACGGCTCGGTCACCCGCTCCGGCGTGACCGTCCTGGAGGGCGAGGACCGGGTCCGCGAGCTCTCCCGGATGCTGGCCGGCCAGGAGGACTCGGAGACGGCGCGGGCGCACGCGGAGGAGCTGCTGGCGACGGCGCGGGCGGACGGCTGAGAAAGCCGAAGGCCGAGGGGCGGGAGCTCAGGGGAGCGGGCGCGGGTCGGCGGTGGACGGTGAGGGCGGCCGAGGGGCCGGGGAGGGCGTACGGATCGGGGCCGCGCTCCGCTCCGTACGGGCCGGCCCGGCGGACCGGCTGTCCGCCGGGGCCCGAGGGGTACGCGAGCGGCAGGCCGGCCGGGACCGTACCGCGGTAAAGAGGCCGGTAGGTGGGGCACGGCCCCCTCGTCCGGGCCCGGCTCGCCGGGCGCCGGCGGCTCCCCTCGTGTCGATGGCGACGCAGCGGCCGCTGACCGGTCGTTAGGCTGACCGGCATGATCAGGACAGACAGGGCACCCGGCAGGGCCGCTTCGTTCGTCGTGGCCGCCGGGGTGAGCCGGGCCGTGTACGAGGGGCTGCGGCGGTTCCGGGCGCCCCGCCGGGAGCGGACGAACCACGCCGGGCGGCGCGTCGACCTGTACGCGGGGCCCGCGACCGCGGCCGGGGCGGCCGTCGCGGCCCTGGCGGCCGGGAGCGGGCCCGGCGCGTTCGCCGTGCTCGCGGCGGCGGCGTGCGGGGCGTACGACGACCTGCGCGGGGACGAACGGCGGGGCTTCCGGGCGCATCTGACGGCGCTGCGGGACGGCGAGGTGACCAGCGGGGCCGTCAAACTGTTCGGGATCGGCGCGGCCGGACTCGTGACCGGGGCGCTCCTGAAGGAGCGGCCCGTCGACCGGCTGCTCGCCGGGGTCGTCATCGCCGGGACGGCCCATCTCGTGAACCTGGTGGACGTGCGGCCGGGCCGGGCGGGACTGCTGGTGCTCGGGCTCGGGGCGCCGGGGCTGGTGCGCGGGACGCTCGCCGCCGCGCCCATGGGGGCCGCGGCCGCCGTCCTCGCCGACGACCTGGCCGAGCGGACCATGCTCGGCGACCTGGGCGCGCACGCGCTGGGGGCGGCGCTCGGCACGGCCGTCGCCGCGGGCAACGGCCGGCTCGGCCTGGCCGTCCACGCGGCGGGAGTGGTCGCGGCGGCGGTGTACGGGGAGAAGGTCAGCGAACTCGCGCGGGGCACGGGCGCCATGGGCTGAGCGGTCCGCTCACCCGTGGGGGTGATCCCCGTCGGCACGTTGGCGCGGCAGACACGACAACGTCGTCACTTCAGTGCCGGATCGTGCCTAAACGTGCGGACGGGCTGGCATCCTTGGCGCGTGACACAGCTCCGTACGGTCCAAGTGCTGGGCGGCGGCAGCGCGGGAAGCAGCGCGCACGTCAGGTCGCTTGCCTCGGGGCTCGTGGCGAGGGGCGTGCGGGTGACCGTGTGCGCCCCGCCCGAACTCGACCGCGCCTACGACTTCGCGGGCGCCGGCGCGCACGTCGTGCCCGTACCGCGGCGCGGCGGGCCCGCGGCGGTCGCCGTGCTCCGCAACGCCTGCATCGGCGCGGACGTGGTGCACGCGCACGGTCTCGACGCCTCGGTGCGGGCCTCGCTCGCGCTGTCCGGCGGCGCCGGGCCGCGCACCCCGCTCGTCACCACCTGGCACACCCGCAGCCGTGTGGCGGGGGCGCGCGCCGGGCTCGTACGGCTCCTGGAGCGCAGGACCGTGCGGGCGGCGGCCGTCGTCCTCGGCACCTCCTCCGAACTGGTCGACCGGGCCCGGCGGCGCGGCGCCCGCGACGCGCGCCTCGCGCCCGTGACCGTGCCGGCCTCGCGGGCGCCGGTCTGCCTCCACGACGGCAAGGCGCGGGCCGAACTCGGGGCCGTGGACCGGCCGCTGCTGATGGCGGTCGGGGCGCTGGAGCCGGGGCGCGGGTACCGGACGCTGCTCGACGCGGCGCGGGTGTGGCGGGACCTCGACCCGCAGCCGCTCCTGGTGATCGCGGGGGAGGGCCCCGAACGGCCGGCGCTGCAGCGGCGGATCGACACGGAGGGGCTCGCCGTGCGGCTCATCGGGCGCCGGGACGACGTGGCGGAGCTGCTCGCGGCGGCCGACATCGCCGTCCTCCCCTCCCGCTGGGAGGCCCGCTCCCTGCTCGCGCAGGAGGCCCTGCGGCTCGGCGTGCCGCTCGTCGCGACGGCGGTCGGCGGCGTGCCCGAACTCGTCGGCGACGCGGCGGAACTCGTCCCCTACGGGGACGCGGGCGCGCTCGCGGACGCGGTCCGGGGCCTGCTGGCCGACGCGGACCGCCGGATGGACCTGGCGGCGGCGGGCCGGGTGCAGGCACGTACGTGGCCGACGGAGGACGAGACGATCGCGCACGTGCTGAGCGTGTACGACGAGCTGTCGGGACGCCGCTGACGGCGGCTGCGGCCCGGCCCACCCGTGCCGCGCCCCGCCGCCCCTGGACGGGCGCTTCCTCCCCCACCCCGCCCCTCCCCGAAACTCTGACGAGACCGGTGGCTTGCGCCCCCGAACCCCCCGGGGGGCTCCGCCCCGCCCCCTGCGCCGCAGCCCCCGAATCCCCGGGGGCTGCGCCCCGGGAACCCCTCGGGGGTCGTCCCCGAACCCCGGGGCTGTGCCGCCCGGGGAGGTGTGCCCCTGCCCCCGGGGGTGTGCCCCTGCCCCCGGGCCTGCAGGCCGACCGGCGGGGAAGTCCCGGGCCGCCCTGCCCGTTGGCAGGGCAGGGGGCTGCGGGGATTCGCCCGCGCCCCGGCTTGTCGCGGCTGCGCGCCACGCGCGCGTTTTCGTACCGTTTCCGCGCCGCGCCGGCCCGCAGCGGCGAGCACCCCGCCCGCCCGCCTGGCCGTGCCGACCGCGCCGCCCTACCCCGTGTGCCGCCGTGCCCGCAGGGCCAGGGACAGCGCCAGGACCGTCTGGGGGTCGTCCAGGTCCGTGCCGAGGAGTTCGGAGATGCGGGCCAGGCGGTTGTAGAGGGTCTGGCGGTTGAGGTGGAGTTCGCGGGCGGTTTCGGCCTTGCGGCCCGCGTGGGCCAGGTAGGTCTCGAGGGTGGGGAGGAGGGGTGGGCGGGAGGTGCGGTCGTGGTCGCGGAGGGGGCCGATGGCGCGGTCCACGAAGGCGGCCAGGTCCGGGTGGTCACGCAGGCGCCACAGCAGGAGGTCCGTGTCGAGGCGGCGGGCGTCGTACCAGGGGAGTTCCGACAGGCCCTGCGCCGCCGTCGCCGTCTCGGCCGCGTGCCGCAGGCCCGCCGAGGCCGCCGCCCAGCCGCCCGCGACGCCGACCACGACGACGGGCGGGTGGACGCCGGCCCGTTCCAGGCCGGCCCGTTCGACGCCGGCCCGCAGCGCCGCCGCGACCCGGTCGGCGACCGCCGTGCGCTCCGACTCCGAGCGCAGGCCCAGGAGCAGCGGCACCCGGCCCTCCACCGGGCGGACGCCCAGGAGGACCGGGACGCCGACGGAGGCGAGTTCCTCCAGGACGGCGCGGGCCAGCAGCGCCCAGTTGCCCGAGGGGGACAACTCGGAGGCGAGGCGCATCACGACCGGCAGCAGCGGGCCGTCGCCCGGCCTGAAGCCGAGGACCCGGGCCTGCGCCGGCGCGTCCTCGGCCGCGATCCGGCCCTCCGCCAGGTCCGTCAGGAAGTCGCCGCGGCCGCGCGCGGCCAGCTCCTCCTCCTGCCGGGCCTGCATCAGGACCACCGCGAGCAGCCCCGCCGCCCGCTCCGCCGCCATCCGGTGCACGGGGGAGAGCGGCGACGAGACCGCGAGCAGGGCCAGACGGGCGCGTACGGACGACGTGCCGGGGCCGCCGCCGGGGACGTCCACCAGCACCGCGCCCGTCGGCGGCCCCGACTCGCGCGCCGCCCGCTGCCCGCGCAGCCCGTCCCACACCTGGAGCGGGTCGGCGGGCCCGGACTCGGTGCCCGCCGCGTACAGGAGCTGGCCGTCGGCGGTCTCCAGGAAGACCGGGTTCAGTGAGAAGTCCGCCAGGATCCGCAGCACCTGCGGCACCCCGCCGCCGCCGAGCAGCGCCTCGGTGCACTGCCGGTGCACCTCCTCCGCCTGCCGCAGCAGCGCGTAGTGCCCGTTGACGATCTCGGTGTGGATCTCCTCCGTGACCGCGACGAAGGGCACCTCGCGGTGCAACTGGACCAGCGGCAGGCCGGCCGCCCGGGCGGTCTCCACGATCGTGGCCGGCAGCCGGGCGAACCGCGGGCCGAGCTCCACCACCAGCGCCGCGATGCCCCGGTCCGCGAGCCGCCGCACGAACGCGCGCTGCTCGGCCGGCCGGGTGCCGAGCCCGAGGCCGGTGGTGAGCAGCAGCTCCCCGCCCTTCAGCAGCGACGCGATGTTGGGCACCTCGCCCGCGTGCACCCAGCGCACCGTGCGGTGCAGCCTGTCCGCGCCGGCGACGACCTCCGGGAGCCCGCCGCGCAGTCCCGGAAGGTCCAGTGCCCGCTGCACGGTGATCCCGCCCTGACTCTCCATGGAGCCGGACGCTACCGGCCGGCCGCGCCCCGACGACATCACCGGCGCGTCACCGGACCGGACAGTTCGTACAGAGGGGCGACAACTCGTCGCCCCCTGGCGGGTTTTGTGCGACCGGATGTCGATTGTGGCCTACGTCACTCCGGAGGATGCTCTCGCGCCATGGCAGAGAACTCCACCCCAGAGGTCCACCGGCTGAAGGCGAACTCGGTCGGTCTGGTCGGCGTCGTCTTCATGGCCGTCGCCACCGCGGCCCCGATCACCGCGATGACCGGCAACCTCCCCATCGCCGTCGGTTTCGGCAACGGCACCGGCGCCCCCGCCGGCTATCTCTTCGCGACGGTCGTCCTGACCGTCTTCTCGGTCGGCTATGTCGCCATGGCCAAGCGGATCACCGCCGCCGGCGCCTTCTACGGCTACATCTCGCACGGCCTCGGCCGGATCGCCGGCATGGCCTCCGGGATGCTCGCCGTCCTCGCGTACATCGTCTTCGAGGCATCGATCGTCGGCGTCTTCGCCTACTTCACGAAGACGACCGTGGCCGACCAGCTCGGTGTGGATCTGCCCTGGGTCCTGTACGCGGCCGTCATGCTGGCCGTCACCGCCGTCCTGTCCTACTTCGACATCAACCTCACCGCGAAGGCGCTCGGCGTGATGCTGATCGCCGAGATCGCGGTGCTGTTCGCGGTCGCCACCGCCGTCCTGATCTCCGGCGGCGGCCCCGACGGCATCCCGGCCGAGCCGATCAACCCCGCGAACGCCTTCACCGGCGCCTCGGCCGGCCTCGGCCTCTTCTTCGCCTTCTGGTCCTGGGTCGGCTTCGAGTCGACCGCGATGTACGGGGAGGAGTCCCGCGACCCCAAGCGGGTCATCCCGCGCGCCACCCTCATCTCCGTCATCGGCGTCGGCCTCTTCTACATCTACGTGTCGTGGATGACGATCGCCGGGAACGGCCTGGCGGGATCGGTGAAGCTGTCGTCCTCGGCCAGCCCGCTCGACCTCTTCTTCGCCCCCACCGAGTCCTACATCGGCGCCTGGGCCGTGGACGCCTTCCAGTGGCTGCTGCTCACCGGCTCCTTCGCCTGCGGCATGGCCTTCCACCAGTGCGCCGCCCGCTACCTCTACGCCATCGGCCGCGAGGGCTTCCTCCACCCGGCCCTCGGCCGGACGCACCGGAAGCACGGCTCGCCCTACATCGCCTCCTTCACGCAGAGCGCCATCGCCGTCGTCCTCGTCGGCGCCTTCTGGCTCACCGGCCAGGACCCGTACATCCACCTCTACACCCTGCTCGCGATCCTCGGCACGATGGCGATCCTCATCGTGCAGACCCTCTGCTCCTTCGCCGTCATCGGCTACTTCCGCAAGAACCACCCCGAGGACCGGCACTGGTTCAAGACGCTGACCGCGCCGCTCCTCGGCGGGATCGGCATGACCGCCGTGGTCGTGCTGCTGATCATGAACATGGAGACCGCGGCCGGGCTCGCCGCCGACTCCCTCTTCTTCAAGGCCATCCCCTGGATCGTCGGCCTCGTCTTCTTCGGCGGCCTCGGCCTCGGTCTCTACCTCAAGGCCCGACGTCCCGAGCGCTACGAGATCATCGGCCGCATCGTCCTGGAGGACGCCACCGAGCGCGCCGACGACAGCGGCGGCGCCAGCACCGACGGCCACAGCGAGCCCGCCCCCACCGCCGTATCCCAGAGCTGATCCCCCTTCCCCCCGGGAGTCCTCCATGGCACGCACCAACCCGATGCACCTCCTCAAGCAGTTGGCCGCCGAGCACGCCGACGCCCGACGGCTGAACCTCCCCGTGGGGGAGCTGCGCGAGATGCGCGCCGACGACGTCGGGCGCCGGTCCCTCCTCAAGTACGCGGCCGCCGCCGGCGTCGCCGTCTCCGCCGGTGCCGCGGTCTCCGCCGGTGCGGCCGTCCCCGCAGCGGCGGCCGCCCCGGACCCGAAGGCGAGGGGCACCGCCCGCGTCGCCGTCGTCGGCGCCGGGATCGCCGGCCTCACCGCGGCCCTCACCCTCCAGGACGCCGGCCTCAGCCCCGTCCTCTACGAGGCCAACCCCTCCCGGGTCGGCGGCCGGATGTGGACCCAGCGCTCCCACTGGGCCTACGGGCAGACCTCCGAGATCGGCGGCGAGCTGATCGACACCAGCCACAAGAAGATCCTGGAGCTCTGCCGCCGCTTCGACCTCGCCGTCGAGGACTTCCTCGGCGGCGGGCCCAACGGCGCCGAGGAAGTCCTCTGGTTCGGCGGCGCCTACTACCCCCGCCACCAGGCCGACGAGGACTTCAACGCCGTCTACCAGTCGCTCCACCGCGACCTGATCGAGGCGGGCGAGGTGAAGTGGAACCAGACCACCCCCACCGGCACCGCCCTCGACAACATGTCGATATACGAGTGGATCGAGAGCCGCGTCCCCGGCGGCCACTCCTCCCCGCTCGGCCGCTTCATCGACGTCGCCTACAACGTCGAGTACGGCGCCGACACCACCGAGCAGTCCTCGCTCGCCCTGGTCCTGCTGATGGGCTATCAGACCAATCCGGGCAACTTCAACGTCTGGGGCCTGTCCAACGAGCGCTACCACGTCGTCGGCGGCAACGACCGGCTCCCGAACGCCATCGCCGGCGCGCTCAAGCCCGGCACCCTGCGCATGGGCTGGTCGCTCGACGCCGTACGGGCCAACGCCGACGGCACCCAGACGCTCACCTTCACCGAGGCCGGCGCCACCCGGACCGTCACCGCCGACCACACGATCCTGTGCGTCCCGCTGCCGATCCTCAAGCAGCTCGACGTCAGCCGGGCCGGCTTCGACCCGCTCATGACGAACCTGCTGCGCGACGCGCGGATGGGCCACTGCACCAAGCTCAACATGCAGTTCGCCACCCGCCCCTGGCGCGGCACCGGCGCCTGGCCCGGCGTCTCCGCCGGCGACTGCTTCACCGACAGCGAGGTCCAGCAGACCTGGGACACCACCAAGATCCAGGGCGGCACCGGCGGCATCCTCATCCAGTACCACGGCGGCAGCCTCGCCCGGGCCCTCAACCCGGCCGGGCCCTTCTCCACCGAGTCCGACCCGTACGTACGGGACCTGGTCACCCGCCACCTGAAGGGCATCGACGCCTTCTTCCCCGGCACCTCCAAGGCGTACACGGGCCGCGCCCAGCTCTCCGCCTGGCACAAGAACCCGTACACGCTGGGCGCCTACTCCTGCTGGCCGGTCGGCTACCTCCACCGCTACGCCGGCTACGAGGGCACCGCCCAGGGCAACGTCCACATCGGCGGCGAGCACTGCAGCTACGACTTCCAGGGCTTCATGGAGGGCGGCGCCACCGAGGGCGAGCGGGCCGCGCGGGAGGTGATCGACGCCCTCCGGTGACCGCCCGTCAGGCGGCCGGCTCGATGTTGTGGTTGAAGCGGAAGACGTTGTCCGGGTCGTACGCGGCCTTGACCGCGCCCAGCCGCCGGTAGTTCTCCTCGCCGAAGGAGGCCACCACCCGCTCCCGGCCCTCGGCGCCCACGAAGTTCAGATACGTGGCGTCGAGGGCCCACGGCCGCACATCGGCCCGCGCGTCCCGGACCCACCGCCGCGCCCGCTCGTCGTCCGCCGGGTCCTCCCAGGTCGCGAACGGGTGCACGACCCAGGGCGCGGTCCGCCACGGCTGCGGATAGCCGCTCGGCCCGGCCGCCACCGCCCCGCCCATCATGAACGCCACCTGCTGGATGGCCGTCCCCCGCGGGATCAGCGCGCCGCGCTCGCAGAACAGCTCCACGGCCTCGTCGGGGAAGGCCGTCAGATACTCGGCCGACCAGTAGTTCCGCAGCCCCGGCGGGTCGTCGAGCATGCACTGCAGATCCGCGTACGCGATGTCCGTGACGATCTCGATCACGGGCCCGCGCGCGAACAGCGGCGCGGCCAGCTCGCGCAGCTCCGCGACCGGCCCGGCGTACGTGAACAGCGTCCCGCAGACCAGCCTGCCGACCAGTTCCTCGGGGACGAACGGCTCCGGCGGCGCCGGCATGTAGAGCGCGCCGCCGCCCACGTCGTCCGGCGCGTCGGCCGCGATGTCCCGGAAGGCGCGCACGATCGCGGGCGCGTCGTCGGGCGGGAAGAACAGCATCGCCATGCTCATGCGCGGCAGCTCGTGCAGCCGCAGCGTCAGCGAGGTCGCCACCCCGAAGTTGCCGCCGCCGCCGTGCAGCGCCCAGAACAGCTCCGGACGCTCCTCCGCGTCGGTGCGGACGTGCTTCCCCTCCGCCGTGATCAGGTCGGCCGCCAGCAGATTGTCGCTGGCCAGCCCGAACTTCCGCTCCAGCCAGCCCGACCCGCCGCCGAGCACGAAGCCGCCCACACCCGTGGTGGAGACCCGTCCGCCGGTGGTCGCCACGTGGAAGGGCTGACAGGCGCGGTCCAGGTGCCCCATCGTCGCCCCGCCCTCGACCCGTACGGTCATGTGCTCGGGGTCGGCGACGACGGCGTGCATCCGGCGCAGGTCCACGACGAGGCCGCCGTCGATCACACAGGTGCCGGCGACGCTGTGGCCGCCGCCGCGCACCGCGATCGGCAGCCCCGCCTCACGGCCGAACAGGACCGCGTTGGAGACGTCCTCAGGGGTCGCGCACTGGGCGATCACCGCGGGACGGCGGTCGATCATGCCGTTGTGGATCGTCCGCGCCTCCTCGTACCCGGGATCGCCGGGCACGAACACCTCGCCCGCCAGATCCTCGCGCAGTCCTGCCAGGGCACGGTCCGGAACGGTGGTGGTGGGGGAGGCCATGGGAGCACCCCCCTTTCGTACGCCAGGGGGGAACGGACCCTTTCATCGTAGATCCGGCCCCCCGTGCCCGCCGTCGGAACCACCGCCGTCACCGGCGCGCCCGCCGCCCGGGGCGTCAGCCGCCGTACGCGCCCGAGGCGGTCAGCCGCAGCGCCGTGTCGATCAGCGGGACGTGGCTGAAAGCCTGCGGGAAGTTGCCCACCTGCCGCTGGAGCCTCGGGTCCCACTCCTCCGCGAGCAGCCCCAGGTCGTTGCGGAGCGCGAGCAGCTTCTCGAAGAGGCGGCGGGCCTCGTCGACCCGGCCGATCATCGCCAGGTCGTCGGCCAGCCAGAACGAGCAGGCCAGGAACGCGCCCTCGTCGCCCTCCAGGCCGTCCACGCCCGCCTCCTCGCCGGCGGTCGGGTAGCGCAGCACGAAGCCGTCCTCGGTGGACAGCTCCCGCTGGATCGCCTCGATCGTGCCGATCACCCGCTTGTCGTCCGGCGGCAGGAAGCCCATCTGCGGGATCAGCAGCAGCGAGGCGTCCAGCTCCTGGGAGCCGTAGGACTGGGTGAAGGTGTTGCGCTCCGGGTCGTAGCCCTTCTCGCAGACGTCCCGGTGGATCTGGTCGCGCAGGTCCTTCCAGCGCTCCAGCGGGCCGTCGGCGTCCCCGGACTCGATCAGCTTGATCGTGCGGTCCACCGCCACCCAGGCCATCACCTTGGAGTGCACGAAGTGCCGGCGCGGGCCGCGCACCTCCCAGATGCCCTCGTCGGGCTGGTCCCAGTGGGTCTCCAGGTAATTGATCAGCTTGATCTGGAGCAGCGAGGCGTAGTCGTTGCGGGACAGGCCCGTCATGTGCGCCAGGTGCAGGGCCTCGGTGACCTCGCCGTACACGTCGAGCTGGAGCTGGTTGGCGGCGCCGTTGCCGACCCGGACCGGGCCGGAGTTCTCGTAGCCCGGCAGCCAGTCGAGCTCCGCCTCGCCGAGCTCGCGCTCGCCGGCGATGCCGTACATGATCTGCAGGTTCTCCGGGTCGCCCGCGACCGCCCGCAGCAGCCAGTCCCGCCAGGCGCGGGCCTCCTCGCGGTAGCCGGTGCGCAGCATCGAGGACAGGGTGATCGCCGCGTCCCGCAGCCAGGTGTAGCGGTAGTCCCAGTTGCGTACGCCGCCGATCTCCTCCGGCAGCGAGGTCGTGGGCGCGGCCACGATCCCGCCGGTCGGCGCGTAGGTGAGCGCCTTCAGGGTGATCAGGGAGCGGACCACCGCCTCGCGGTAGGGGCCGTGGTACGTGCAGTGCTCGACCCAGTCGCGCCAGAAATCCGTGGTCGCCTCCAGCGAGCCCTCCGGGTCCGGCAGCGGCGGCGGCTCCTTGTGCGAGGGCTGCCAGGACAGTGTGAAGGTGATCCGGTCGCCGGGGGAGACGGTGAACTCGGAGTAGGTCGTCAGGTGCTCGCCGTGGGTCTCGACGTCCGTGTCCAGCCACACCGAGTCGGGGCCGGCGACGGCGACCGTGCGGTCGCCGACCTTGTGCACCCAGGGCACGATCCGCCCGTAGCTGAAGCGCATCCGCAGCGCGGAGCGCATCGGCACCCGGCCGCTGACCCCTTCCACGATGCGGATCAACTGGGGCGCGCCGTCGCGCGGCGGCATGAAGTCGGTCACCCGGACCGTGCCGCGCGGGGTGTCCCACTCGGATTCCAGGACGAGCGAGTCGCCCCGGTAGCGGCGCCGGTCGGCCTGGGGCGCCGGGGCGCCCTCGGGTCCGGCCGGTCCGACTCTCCAGAAGCCGTGCTCCTCGGTGCCGAGCAGTCCGGCGAAGACGGCGTGCGAATCGAAGCGGGGCAGGCAGAGCCAGTCGACACTGCCGTCCCGGCAGACCAGGGCAGCGGTCTGCATGTCTCCGATGAGTGCGTAATCCTCGATGCGCCCGGCCACGTGCTTCACTCCAGATCGAACGGCCACGTCCGCCCCGCGGGGCGTTTCCTACAGGTCAGCGGGTCAAGGGATCGTTGACGAGCTCTTGGTCCGGTTGACGGGCGGGGGTGGTGCCGTGCCGGTCCGGCTCGGCAGCGCGTGTCCGAGCAGGATACGACGCACCCTAGTGACCGGTGGCGCCGATCTTGTAACGGCCCTGACCCGATCGGGTGAAAGGGTCTTGACCTGAGCCGTGCACAGCCCAGTCGGTGCCGCCGGCACCGGCTTCGGTGCCGGCCGACGCCCCGGTCGTGGTCCCGGTGGGAGCCGTTCCCGACCCGGCGTGTCGCGGTGCGTGTGCACCCGCTTGCCCCGTGTGGCCGGAAGCGGTCTCCCGATGTCGCTGATACCCTGGTACCCCGTGGACCGGTGGGAAACGGCGACAGCCGAAGACCCCGAAACCGCAGCGACGGCACCCCCCGATTCTTCCCGAGGGGCTGCCGGAACGCACCTCCAGAACGCGACCACGGGAGCCCCCTCTTGGCGATGCCGCCCAACACCACGACGACCAAGCACATCTTCGTCACCGGGGGTGTCGCCTCCTCCCTCGGCAAGGGCCTGACCGCCTCCAGCCTGGGTGCGCTCCTCAAGGCCCGGGGCCTGCGGGTCACGATGCAGAAGCTCGACCCGTACCTGAACGTCGACCCGGGCACGATGAACCCCTTCCAGCACGGTGAGGTGTTCGTCACCAACGACGGCGCCGAGACCGACCTGGACATCGGCCACTACGAGCGCTTCCTCGACGTCGACCTCGACGGCTCGGCCAACGTCACCACCGGCCAGGTCTACTCGCAGGTGATCGCCAAGGAGCGGCGCGGCGAGTACCTGGGCGACACCGTCCAGGTCATCCCGCACATCACCAACGAGATCAAGTCCCGCATCCGCCGCATGGCCACCGACGACGTCGACGTCGTCATCACCGAGGTCGGCGGCACGGTCGGCGACATCGAGTCGCTGCCGTTCCTGGAGACCGTCCGCCAGGTCCGCCACGAGGTCGGCCGCGACAACGTCTTCGTCGTCCACATCTCGCTGCTGCCCTACATCGGCCCCTCCGGCGAGCTGAAGACCAAGCCGACCCAGCACTCGGTCGCCGCCCTGCGCAACATCGGCATCCAGCCGGACGCCATCGTGCTGCGCGCCGACCGTGACGTCCCCACCGCCATCAAGCGCAAGATCTCGCTGATGTGCGACGTGGACGAGGCCGCCGTCGTCGCCGCCATCGACGCCAAGTCGATCTACGACATCCCGAAGGTGCTGCACACCGAGGGCCTGGACGCCTATGTCGTCCGCAAGCTCGACCTGCCCTTCCGCGACGTGGACTGGACCGTCTGGGAGGACCTCCTGGACCGCGTCCACAACCCGGAGCACGAGGTCACGGTCGCGCTCGTCGGCAAGTACATCGACCTGCCCGACGCCTACCTGTCGGTCACCGAGGCCATGCGGGCCGGCGGCTTCGCGAACAAGGCGCGGGTCAAGGTCAAGTGGGTCACCTCCGACGACTGCAAGACCCCGGCCGGCGCCGAGAAGCAGCTCGGCGACTGCGACGCCGTCCTCATCCCCGGCGGCTTCGGCGACCGCGGTGTGTCCGGCAAGGTCGGCGCCATCCGCTACGCCCGCGAGAACAAGGTGCCGCTGCTCGGCATCTGCCTCGGCCTGCAGTGCATCGTGATCGAGGCCGCCCGCAACCTGGCCGACATCCCCGAGGCCAACTCCACCGAGTTCGACCCGGCCACCGCGCACCCCGTCGTCTCGACGATGGAGGAGCAGCTCGCGTACGTGGAGGGCGCCGGCGACCTGGGCGGAACGATGCGCCTCGGCCTCTACCCGGCGAAGCTCGCCGAGGGCTCGGTCGTCCGCGAGGTCTACGGCGACGAGCCGTACGTGGAGGAGCGCCACCGCCACCGCTACGAGGTGAACAACGCCTACCGCGCGGAGCTGGAGAAGAAGGCCGGTCTGGTCTTCTCGGGCACCTCCCCGGACAACAAGCTCGTCGAGTTCGTCGAGTACCCGCGTGAGGTCCACCCCTACCTGGTCGCCACCCAGGCGCACCCGGAGCTCAAGTCCCGCCCGACCCGCCCGCACCCGCTCTTCGCGGGCCTGGTGAAGGCGGCCGTCGAGCGCAAGCTGGCGAAGTAGCGCTCCTTGTTAACGTTGCCGGGGTACGGGTCCCGTTCGGGGCCGGTACCCCGGTTCCGTGTATGTGGGAGGAAAGCTGATGCAGGTGCAGGACACCCCGGAGGAGTGGCGCGTCGTCGCCACCACCACCCCCTTCACGGGCAACAAGACGAGTGTCCGCACGGACGACGTGGTGATGCCGGACGGCTCGGTCGTCCGCCGCGACTATCAGGTCCACCCCGGCTCGGTCGCGGTCGTCGCCCTCGACGAGCAGGACCGGGTCCTGCTGATCAAGCAGTACCGGCACCCGGTGCGGCAGAAGCTGTGGGAGATCCCGGCCGGTCTGCTGGACGTGCCCGGCGAGAACCCGCTGCACGCGGCGCAGCGCGAGCTGTACGAGGAGGCGCACGTCAAGGCCGAGGACTGGCGCGTCCTCACGGACGTGTACACGACGCCGGGCGGCTGCGACGAGGCCGTACGGATCTTCCTCGCCCGCGATCTGTCCGCGGCGGAGGGCGACCGCTTCGAGGTCTCCGAGGAGGAGGCCGACATGGAGGACGCCCGGGTCCCGCTCGACGAGCTCGTCCGCGGCGTGCTCGCCGGCGAGCTGCACAACAACTGCCTGGTCGTCGGTGTGCTGTCGCTGGTCGCGGCCCGCGCCGGCGACGGTCTGGACGCACTGCGCCCGGCCGACGCTCCCTGGCCGGCGCGGCCCTTCGAGGCGTAGCCCGGTAACTTCGGGGGCTCGGGCCGTGGCCGGACCCGGCGGTGGGTGGCCGGTCCGACAATCCACTGATCCGATCGGGGGATTCGTCCGCCGCGCTCCGCCGGGTCCGCGGTGCCCGCTGAACTACGCTCGGAATCGCCCGTGCGGAGCCCCCCGCGGGAT
This sequence comes from Streptomyces sp. NPDC006339, assembly GCF_040612775.1. NCBI lineage: Bacteria > Bacillati > Actinomycetota > Actinomycetes > Kitasatosporales > Streptomycetaceae > Streptomyces > Streptomyces sp. NPDC006339. Next base: position 33,188 of record NZ_JBEXQW010000045.1, on the reverse strand, counting down.
CGTCGTGCGCAGGTGGACGGGAGCGTGGCCCGTGACGGATCAGGCGGTGGCAGCAGTCGGCGCCTCACAGTTCTACGGGCGCCAGCGCGAGCTGAAGGCGCTGCGGGCGGACATCGAACGCACCGGGCTCGACACCCTGACCGGCCGCAAGGCACCCCGCGCCCGGGTCCTGCTGATCGCGGGCAAGCCCGGCTCCGGGCGGACCGCGCTCGCCGAGGAACTGATCGCCTCCCTCGCCGACCGCTATCCCGGCGGGGTGTTCCGGACCCGGCTCACCGAACCCGGCGGCGGCCCGGTCCCCACCGCCCGCGCCGCCCAGGACCTCCTCGCCGCGCTCGGCGTCGCCGAGCCGCCCGGCGCGGCGGAGGACGAGCTCACCGCCCTGGTCCGCGCGGCCTTCGCCGACCGCCGGGCGCTGCTGCTCCTCGACGACGCCGTCGACGCCGAGCAGGTCGACCCGCTGCTGCCCGACAACCCGGAGGCCCTGGTCGTCGGCGTGGCCCGCGGCCCGCTCACCGGCATCCCGGACGTGCGGCCCTGCACCGTCGGCGGCCTCGACCCCAAGTCCGCGATCGACCTGCTCACCGGCTTCACCGGCTCTGTCCGCGTCACCGTCGATCCGCAGGCCGCCGAGAGCCTGGCCGAGGAGTGCGGCGGGCTGCCCGGCGCCCTCGTCCTGGCCGGCGCCTGGCTGGCCGCCCGCCCCAAGGCGTCGGTGGCCGATCTCACCAAGCGGCTGCGCGCCCTGTCCGGCGACCCGGTCTCCCGCGCCTTCACCCTGGTCCACGAGTCCCTGCCGCAGCCCGCCGCCCGGATACTGCGCCACCTCGCCCTGGCCCCCCTGGGCCGGGCCGACGCCCACACCGCCTCCGCCCTGGCCGGCTGCTCGGTCTCGGCCGCGGCGACCACCCTCGCCGACTTCACGGCGCTGGGCCTGGTCCGGGAGATCCCCGGCGGCGACGGGCAGTACGAGGTGCCGGGGCACCTGGTGCCGCTGCTCCGGGCCGAGCTGGAGGAGCGCGACCGGCCGGCCGAGGTGCAGCTCGCCCGGGCCCGGATGCTGGAGCGGACCGTACGGCTCCTGCAGTCAGGCCGCGCGGTCACCGAGCCCGAGGGCTCGCCGTCCCGTCGCCGGCTCGCAGGGCTGCCCCGCGCGCTGCGCTTCCCCGACGCCGCCACCGCCGGGGCCTGGCTGGACAGCCGCCGGCCCGTGCTGCTCGCCTCCGCCCGGCTCGCGGTCGCCGACGGGGAGCTGGACACCCTGGCCCGCCGGCTGATCGCGGCCCTGGTGCGGGCGCTGGCCGCGCACCGCGGCGCCGAGGCCGCCGCTCCCGATCTGTACGGGCTGCACCGGCTGGTCCTGGACGTCGCCGAGCGGCGCGGGCTGCACCGCGAGCGGGCCGCCGCCCTGCTGAACCTCGCCGACCTCGATGCGAGGACCGGTCGCACCAAGGACGCATTGCTGCGATATCGGTCGGCTTTGGACGCCGGAAGGCAAGCAAATGATCCGTACGCGACGGGTCGCGCAATGGAATCCGTAGGTGGGGCCTATCAGGAGCTCGGGGACTGGCAGCGGGCCGGCGACTGGTATGGGCGCGCCCTGGCCCAGCGGCTGGCCCGTGACGAGCGCGCCGACCAGGCCCGGCTCTACGGCCGCCTCGGCGCGGTGCACACCTACGCGGGCCGCTACGGGGAGGCGCTGCGGAACTGGCGGGCCGCGGCCTCGGGCTACCGGCGGCTCGCCGATCTCCCGGGCTACGCCCGCGCGTTGAGCGAGGCGGCCCGGGTCCAGGAGTACGCGGGACGGCCCGAGGAGTGCCTGCGCACCTGCGAGGAGGCGGTGGACTGGGCCCGCAGGGCCGGGGACGTACGGCTCCAGGCGGCGCTGCAACTGCGGCTGGCCGACACCCTGGACCGGCTCGGCGACCCGGCGGCGGCCCGGCTGCACCGGTCCGCTGCGGAAAGACTCCTTGGAAGCGACCCCTCCGCCTACGAAATCCGCAGTGGGTTCGCCGAAGATTAATACTTTGAAAGGCTAGACAGGGGGAACTCCTTCATTAGACTGGGTGCGCCGCGTTGGATCGCGGTCTGTCCCGGTGCGCCGCAGTGCTTCCGGGTATGTATGGCTTTGTCAGGACTCCTGGCCCTGCCACTCCGCAGCACCCCCCGTTTATCCCCCTGATTCAAGGACCGTGATCGACGATGAAGGTCGGCATCCCCCGCGAGGTCAAGAACAACGAGTTCCGCGTGGCCATCACCCCCGCCGGTGTCCACGAGCTCGTCCGCAACGGCCACCAGGTCTTCATCGAGCAGAACGCCGGTGTCGGATCCTCGATCACCGACGAGGAGTACGTCGCCGCCGGTGCCCGGATCCTCCCCACCGCCGACGAGGTCTGGGAGACCGCCGACCTGCTGCTCAAGGTCAAGGAGCCCATCGCGGAGGAGTACCACCGCCTCCGCAAGGACCAGACGCTCTTCACCTACCTGCACCTCGCCGCCTCCAAGGAGTGCACGGACGCCCTCCTGGAGTCCGGCACCACCGCCATCGCGTACGAGACGGTCGAGACCGCGAACCGCGCGCTCCCGCTGCTCGCCCCGATGTCCGAGGTCGCGGGCCGCCTGGCCCCGCAGGTCGGCGCCTACCACCTGATGCGCTCGGTCGGCGGCCGCGGCGTGCTCCCCGGCGGCGTCCCCGGCACCCACGCCGGCGAGTGCGTCGTCATCGGCGGCGGCGTCTCCGGCTGGAACGCCACCCAGATCGCCGTCGGCATGGGCTTCCACGTGACCCTGCTCGACCGCGACATCAACAAGCTCCGCGAGGCCGACAAGATCTTCGGCACCAAGGTGAAGACGATCGTCTCCAACGCCTACGAGCTGGAGAAGGCCGTCATCGAGGCCGACCTCGTCATCGGCGCCGTCCTCATCCCGGGCGCCAAGGCCCCGAAGCTGGTCACCAACGAGCTCGTCGCCAAGATGAAGCCCGGAAGTGTCCTTGTCGACATTGCCATCGACCAGGGCGGCTGCTTCGAGGACTCCCACGCGACCACCCACGCCGAGCCGACCTTCCAGGTCCACAACTCGGTCTTCTACTGCGTCGCCAACATGCCGGGCGCGGTCCCGAACACCTCCACCTACGCCCTCACCAACGCCACGCTGCCCTACATCGTGTCGCTGGCGAACAACGGCTGGGCCGAGGCGCTGCGCCGCGACGCCGCGCTCGCCAAGGGTCTCAACACCCACGACGGCAAGGTCGTCTACAAGGAGGTCGCCGAGGCGCACGGCTACGACCACGTCGAGCTGAGCAGCCTCATCGGCTGACCCCTCGAGGCTTGCGGCGCGGCCGCAGAAACGGTCGGTCAACCCGTACCGTCAACCTCATGCACCGGGCCGGACCTTGTCACGCAAGGTCCGGCCCGATGTGTGTCCGGCCACGTTCCGACGCCTGGTCAACTCGCCTCGAACGTAACTCTTTAACCGTTTCGCGCAGCCCCGAAACGTGCGGTTCTCTGCGTGCGCACCCTTGACAGCGGGGTGTTCGGCCGCCGACACATCGGGCCGGGTCCGGCGGATTGTGTTGCTGCGGAGCGGTGACACGCCATAGAGTCGCCAACCGTCGGCATGGTGCCACGCTGACCTATCGATAAATGTTCCTGGTCACATCCAAGGAGGTAAGACGACTTGTGAATGAGTCGACATTTACTCCCGGGGGTGCGGAGCCAGGGGCCCCGATCGGCTCCGTCGCGGTGCGGACCTTCGCGACGCACCAGCCCATGACGCCAGCCCATACGATGAAGATGACGGACGGCCTACACGTGAACGCCACGGCCGGCAACGAGATGGGCCGAGAGTCCACCCACTTCGCCGCCTATGACGAGGTGCCCGAGGGGCACTTCTACGACCCCGACGCCGAGTACGAGCCCGATCCGGAGTACGCGGCCACCCTCGCGCCCGACGCCGCCCGGCAGCGTCGCGAGCGGATCGGCCCCACCGGACGGCCCCTGCCGTACTTCCCGATCCCGGGCCCGCTGACCGACCACGGTCCCGCGAAGATCATCGCGATGTGCAACCAGAAGGGCGGCGTCGGCAAGACCACGTCGACCATCAACCTGGGCGCCGCGCTCGCGGAGTACGGACGACGGGTGCTGCTCGTCGACTTCGACCCGCAGGGTGCCCTGTCGGTCGGTCTCGGCGTGAACCCGATGGAGCTCGACCTCACCGTCTACAACCTGCTCATGGAGCGGGGCATGTCGGCGGACGAGGTGCTGCTCAAGACCGCCGTGCCCAACATGGACCTGCTGCCGAGCAACATCGACCTCTCGGCCGCCGAGGTGCAGTTGGTCAGCGAGGTCGCGCGCGAGTCCACGCTCCAGCGCGCCCTGAAGCCGCTGATGAACGACTACGACTACATCGTGATCGACTGTCAGCCCTCGCTCGGCCTGCTGACCGTGAACGCCCTGACGGCCGCTCACAAGGTCATCGTGCCGCTGGAATGCGAATTCTTCGCGCTGCGCGGAGTGGCCCTGCTGACGGAGACCATCGAGAAGGTCCAGGAGCGGCTCAACCCCGAGCTGGAGCTCGACGGCATCCTCGCCACGATGTACGACTCGCGGACGGTGCACTCGCGCGAGGTCCTCGCGCGCGTCGTCGAGGCGTTCGACGACCACGTGTACCACACGGTGATCGGCCGGACCGTGCGCTTCCCGGAGACCACGGTCGCCGGTGAGCCCATCACCACGTACGCCTCGAACTCCGTGGGCGCCGCCGCCTACCGTCAGCTCGCCAGGGAGGTGCTCGCCCGGTGTCACGCCGAGTGAGTCTCCCCGGCGCCGACGAACTGTTCCGTACGACCGGTGGGACGGCGCTCCAGGCGTCCTCGCCGCGCCGGACCGTTCCGGCACCCGCGGGCGAGAGCGACTCGGCCGCGGGGGCGGGAGCGGAGGGCTCGGGCCCGAACGAGCACGCCGCGGCGGACGCGGAGGCGGCGGAGCCGCGCGCCCGGACGCCGGAGCCGGACGCCGCGAAGGGCGCGGCCCCGGCCGCCGCCCGGCGGCGGGGCGGCCGCACCACCAACCGGCGCCCCAGCGGGCGCGAGCGCCACGACGAGAAGATCACGGTCTACGTCTCCGCCGAGGAGCTGATGGACCTGGAGCACGCCCGCCTGGTGCTGCGCGGCGAGCACGGCCTCGCCGTCGACCGCGGCCGGATCGTCCGCGAGGCGGTCGCCGTGGTCCTGGCGGACCTGGAGTCCCGCGGCGACGCGAGCATCCTCGTGCGCCGCCTGCGCGGCCGCTGACGGTAGCCTGCGGGCTCCCGCCACCCCCGCTCCACCAGGACCACCCCCATGCCCCCACCCCCTGCCGAAACGTCCCGCCCTCCCCGCCGCCGCGCCCTGGGCCGGGGCCCCGGCGCGTCGCCGTCACCGGCGTCACCGACGGCGGGGGAGCGGCCGGAGCCGGATGCGCCCGTGCGGTCTGCGTCGGCGGCCGCAGGGGCCTCGGCGGACTCGGCGGTCGGCGCGGGGCGTGGGGACGGCCTGGGCGGCTCCGAGGGCCCTGAGCGGCCTGAAGCGCCGCAGAAGCGTCTGGAGGCCGCCAGGGCGGCCACGGAGGCCGATGCGGGGCCGGACGCCGGTCCAGGCGGCTCGGAGGGCTTGGAGGGCCTGTACGAGGCGGGCGAGGCGCCGCACGCAGAGCCGGGCCCCTTCCTGGACGGGGCGCAGCAGGGAGCAGAGCCGGACGCTGTGCCGGGCGGGGCCGGGCAGGACGCTGTGTCGGACAGGGCCCGGCAGGACGCTGTGTCGGACACGGCCCGGCAGGACGGCGTACCGGACGCCATGCCGGACGCCGTGTCGGACAGGGCCCAGCAGGACGCCGTCCCGGGCGCCACGCTGGAGGCAGTCGGGTCCGGTGGCGCGCCGCTGGCCGACCCCGGCGGTCCGACGGGGCCCGCCGCGCCCGCGCCCGCACCCCCCGTGGGGGCCGACGGGCGGTTCACCGTGCGGCTGGCGAACTTCGAGGGGCCGTTCGACCTGCTGCTGCAGTTGATCGCCAAGCACAAGATGGACGTCACCGAGGTCGCCCTCTCCAAGGTCACCGACGAGTTCATGGCCCACATCCGTGCCATGGGGCCCGACTGGGACCTCGACCAGACGACCGAGTTCCTGGTGGTCGCGGCGACGCTGCTCGACCTGAAGGCCGCCCGGCTGCTGCCGGCCGCCGAGGTGGAGGACGAGGCCGACCTGGCCCTGCTGGAGGCGCGGGACCTGCTGTTCGCGCGGCTCCTGCAGTACCGCGCGTACAAGCGGATCGCCGAGATCTTCGCCGAGCGGTGGGAGGCCGAGGGGCGCCGCCACCCGCGCACCGTCGGCCTGGAACCGCACCACGCCGAGCTGCTGCCCGAGGTGGTCATCTCCATCGGCGCCGAGGGCTTCGCCAAGCTCGCCGTCAAGGCCATGCGGCCCAAGGCCGAGCCGCAGGTGTACGTCGACCACATCCACGCCCCGCTCGTCAGCGTGCGCGAGCAGGCGGGGATCGTCGTCGCCCTGCTGCGCGAGCGCGGCACCCTGAGCTTCCGGGAGCTCGTGGCGGGCGCCGACGACACCCTCACCGTCGTCGCCCGCTTCCTCGCCCTCCTGGAGCTCTACCGCGAGAAGGCCGTCGCCCTCGACCAGGAGACCGCCCTCGGCGACCTCACCGTCTCCTGGACGGGCGGCGACACGGACGCGGCCGCCACCGCCGTCACCGACGAGTTCGATCAGGAAACCCCCGGAGAGGACGCCCGATGAGCGATCTCAAGCCCGCCCTCGAAGCCGTCCTCATGGTCGTCGACGAGCCCGCGACCGAGGCCCACCTCGCCAAGGTGCTCGACCGCACCCCGCGCGAGGTCGCCGACGCCCTGCGCGAGCTCGCCGACGAGTACACCGTCCAGGGCCGCGGCTTCGAGCTCCGCCGGGTCGCCGGCGGCTGGCGGTTCTACACCCGCGCCGCGTACGCACCCGCCGTCGAGGCGTTCGTCCTGGACGGCCAGCAGGCCAGGCTCACCCAGGCGGCCCTGGAGACCCTGGCGGTCGTCGCGTACCGCCAGCCGGTCAGCCGGTCCCGCGTCTCCGCCGTGCGCGGGGTGAACTGCGACGGGGTCATGCGGACCCTCCTCCAGCGCGGTCTGGTGGAGGAGGCGGGCACGGAACCCGAAACAGGTGCGATCCTGTACAGGACGACGAACTACTTCCTGGAGCGGATGGGCCTGCGCGGCCTGGACGAGCTCCCGGAGCTCGCCCCCTTCCTGCCCGAGGCGGAAGCGGTCGAGCCGGACTCCCTGGAAGGCGTTCCGTCGTTCGACCCGGACGCAGACGAGAACGAGAAGACGACGGAAGTTTGATGCGAAGCAGCAGCGGCAGGAACAGCGGAAACAACGGCGGGAGCCGTGGTGCCAAGAGCGGCGGCCGCGGCAACTACAGGGGTGCGGGCAACAGCCGCGACGACCGGGGCCAGAGCGCCGGCCGTCCGGCGCGCCGCCCCCGTCCCGAGGAGCGGTCCTACGACGTCGACGGCCTGGCCGGCCGCCCCTCCGACGGCCCCAAGCGCGGTCGCGGCGACGCCGCCCGCGGCGGCGCCAAGGGCGGCCCCAAGCAGTCGCCCAAGCGGGGAGGCGGCCGTACCGCCCCGGCGCGTTCGCGGGAGTACGACGCCCGCGCCGAGGAGCGCAACCGCGAGCGGTACGCGAACAAGCCCGAGATCAAGACCCCGAAGACCTTCCCGGGCGCCGAGCAGGAGGGCGAGCGCCTGCAGAAGGTGCTCGCGCGCGCCGGCTACGGCTCGCGCCGTGCCTGCGAGGAGCTGGTCGAGCAGGCCCGCGTCGAGGTCAACGGCCAGATCGTCCTGGAGCAGGGCCTCCGGGTCGACCCGGAGAAGGACGAGATCAAGGTGGACGGCCTGACCGTCGCCACCCAGTCGTACCAGTTCTTCGCGCTGAACAAGCCGGCCGGCGTCGTCTCCACCATGGAGGACCCGGACGGCCGCCAGTGCCTCGGTGACTACGTCACCAACCGCGAGACCCGGCTCTTCCACGTCGGCCGGCTCGACACCGAGACCGAGGGCATCATCCTGCTCACCAACCACGGCGAGCTGGCCCACCGTCTCACCCACCCCAAGTACGGCGTGAAGAAGACCTATCTGGCCGCCATCACCGGCCCGCTGCCCCGCGAGGTCGGCAAGCGGCTGAAGGACGGCATCCAGTTGGAGGACGGCTACGTCCGCGCCGACCACTTCCGGGTCGTCGAGCAGACCGGCAAGAACTACCTGGTCGAGGTCGTGCTCCACGAGGGCCGCAAGCACATCGTCCGCCGCATGCTCGCCGAGGCGGGCTTCCCGGTGGAGAAGCTGGTCCGCACCGCCTTCGGTCCGATCACCCTGGGCGACCAGAAGTCGGGCTGGCTGCGCCGCCTGAGCAACACCGAGGTCGGCATGCTGATGAAGGAAGTCGGCCTGTAGCCACCCGGGGGGCCACCACCCCCGAAGGGCCCGTGACCGCCAGTGCGGCGGTCACGGGCCTTTTTCGTACTTGTGGTCGAGCCGCGCCACCTTTTATAGTCACCTTGACTCTTAAGGGCTCAAAGGGAGGCGAGCATGAGTCTCGCGAACGTCCTGGACCCGCTCCAGCAGCCGCTCTTCACGCTCCTCGACACCCCGGTCTCCTGGACCGAGGTGCTGGGCTTCGGGAGCGGGGCGCTCTGCGTCTGGCTCGTCGCCCGTCAGCACATCGCCAACTGGCCGATCGGCATGGCCAACAACGTCTTCTTCGTCCTGCTCTTCACCCAGAGCGGTCTCTACGCCGACGCCGGCCTCCAGATCGTCTTCATCGCCCTCGCCGCCTACGGGTGGTGGACCTGGACCCACGGGGGTGGACCGGGCTCCGTCACCCAGGCCCTGCCGGTCCGGCGCACCAGCCGCACCGAATGGACCTGGCTGATCGCGGCGGGGGCGGTGGGGACCCTCGCCCTCACCCTGCTCCTCGACCGGGCCACCGACTCGACCGTGCCCTTCTGGGACGCCCTGACGACCGCGCTGTCCCTGATGGCCACCTACGGGCAGTGCCGCAAGCGGCTGGAGTCCTGGTGGCTCTGGATCGCCGCCGACCTCGTCTACGTGCCCCTGTACGCGTACAAGGAGCTCTACCTCACCTCGGTGCTGTACGTCGGCTTCATGACGCTCTGCGTCCTCGGCCTGCGCGGCTGGCACCGCGACCTCGCGTCCGGCCCCCTCCGCGTCCGGGAGGCCACGGCATGACCCGTTACGGACACGGCCTCGTCCTCGGCAAGTTCTATCCGCCGCACGCCGGCCACCACCACCTCGTCCGCACCGCACGCGCCCGGTGCGACCGCCTCACCGTGCTCGTCTGCGCCTCCTCCGTCGAGTCCGTGCCCCTCGCCGACCGCGTCGCCTGGATGCGCGAGATCCACCCCGACGCCCTCGTCGTGGGCGCCGTCGACGACCACCCCGTCGACCTCCACGACCCCGAGGTGTGGGACGCCCACATGGCGGTGTTCCGGGCCGCCGTGCCCGAGGCCGTCGACGCCGTCTTCACCTCGGAGCCGTACGGGGAGGAGCTCGGCCGCCGCTTCGGCGCCGCCTCCGTCCTCGTCGACCCCGACCGGCGCCGCCACCCCGTCTCCGGCACGGCCGTGCGCGCCGATCCCGTCGCCCACTGGGACCACCTGGAAGCCCCCGTACGGGCCGCCCTCACCCGCCGGATCGTCGTCCTCGGCGCCGAGTCCACCGGCACCACCACCATGGCGCTCGCCCTCGCCGACCACTACCGGCGGCGCGGCGGCGTGTGGGCCCGCACCCGCTGCGTCCCCGAGTACGGACGCGCGTACAGCGAGCTCAAGCTCGCCGAACTCCGGGCCGAGCGGCCGGACGCCACCTGGGCCGACGTCACCTTCCACTCCGCCGACTTCCCCGTCATCGCCCTGCGCCAGGCCGAGACGGAGGAGGAGGCCGCCCGCGACGGATCGCCCGTCCTCTTCTGCGACACCGACGCCTTCGCCACCACCATCTGGCACGAGCGCTACATGGGCACCAGCAGCCCGGGCACCGGCGAGATCGCCGCCCGCGGCCGGCAGCACCTGTGGCTGCTCACCGACCACCGGGGCGTCGCCTTCGAGGACGACGGACTGCGGGACGGGGAGCACCTGCGGCCCTGGATGACCGCGCGCTTCCTCGCCCAGCTCGCCCACACCGGCCGCCGCACCGTCGTCCTCACCGGCCCCCACGAGGAGCGCCTCGCGACCGCCGTCGCCGCCGTGGACGCGCTGCTCGCCGAGGGCTGGCACTTCACCGACCCCCTCCCGGAACGCCGATGAGCACCGCACCCGACGCACCCGGCGCGCCCGACGGCTACGACAAGTACGCCTTCGAGCCCTTCGCCCTCACCGCCGACCTCGCCGTCCTCACCGTCCGCGAGCAGCGCCTGCACGTCCTGCTCGTCCAGCGCGGCCAGGAACCCTACGCCGGCGCCTGGGCGCTGCCCGGCGGCTTCGTCCTGCCCCACGAGTCCGCCGAGCAGGCCGCCCGCCGCGAACTCGCCGAGGAGACCGGCCTGTCCGAGGCCAACGCCGCCCGGCTCCACCTCGAACAGCTCCGCACCTACAGCGAACCCGACCGCGACCCCCGGATGCGGGTCGTCTCCGTCGCCTTCACCGCGCTCGTGCCCGACCTGCCCGAGCCGCGCGGCGGCGGCGACGCGGCGCAGGCCCGCTGGCTGCCGTACGAGGACGTCCGCGACCTCGCCTTCGACCACGACCGCATCCTCGCCGACGCCCGCGAACGCGTCGGCGCCAAGCTCGAGTACACCTGTCTCGCCACCGCCTTCTGCCCGGCCGAGTTCACCCTCGGCGAGCTGCGGCAGGTGTACGAGACGGTCTGGGGCGTCGCACTCGACCGCCCCAACTTCCGGCGCAAGGTCCTCGCCACCCCCGGCTTCGTCCGGCCCGTCGAGGCACCACCGCGCCGCACCGGCGGACGGGGGAAACCGGCCGCTCTCTACCGGGCGGGAGAGGCCACGGCCCTCCACCCGCCACTGCTGCGACCGGAAGGACGGACGGCATGACGCACGGCACCACCAAGAGGGCGGCGACGGGGGCGCTGATCGGGCTGGCGCTGGGGGACGCGCTGGGGCTGCCCACGGAGTTCATCGACGTGGCGAGGATCATGAGCTGGTACGGACCCTGGCGGGAGCTCGCCCTCCCCGAGAAGGGCCGGGTCACCGACGACACCCAGATGACCCTCGCCTTCGCCCGGGGCATCCGCACCGCCATGGACCGGGGTGCCCTCACCCCGCTGCGGCTCGCCCGGCCGCTGCGGGAGGAGTTCGTCGACTGGTACCACTCCCCGGAGAACAACCGGGCACCCGGCCGCACCTGCATGGTCGCCTGCCGGCTCCTGGACAGCGACCGGCTCTGGCAGGACGCCAGCCAGGTCGGATCCAAGGGCTGCGGCGCCAACATGCGGGTCGCCCCCATCGGCCTCGTCCCCGGCCTGAGCGACGAGCAGCGGGCCGGCGCCGCCCAGTTGCAGTCCGCCCTCACCCACGGCCACCCCACCGCCCTGGCCGCCTCCGACCTGACCGCCCGCGCGGTGCACCTGCTCGCGCGGGGCGTGGACCCGACCGGGCTCGTCGGGCAGCTCCGCTCGTACGCCCTGGACAACCGCTCCCGCTACGACGAGCGCTGGCTCGGCGACCTGTGGACCCGCTCCCAGGACCCCAGCGCCCTGCACTTCATCCGGCGCGGCTGGGACGAGTGCCTGGCCGTCCTGGAACGCCTGGACGCCGTCCAGCGCACCGCCGACCCGGAGCTCGACCCCTGCACGTACACCGGCGACGGCTGGATCGCCGAGGAGGCGCTCGCCACCGGCCTGCTCTGCTTCCTGCTCTTCCCCGACGAGCCCCTCACCGCCCTGCGCCGCGCCGCCTGCACCCGAGGCGACTCCGACTCCATCGCCGCCCTCGCCGGCGCCTTCGCCGGCGCGCACCTGGGCGCGGACGCGTGGCCGAAGGAGTGGGCGGAGCGCGTCGAGTACCGCGAGGAACTGCTGGCCTTCGGCGCGCTCTGGGACGCGTGAGCCCATGACGCACCCGAGCACCCACGCGCCCGGAACCACCCTGTCCGAGGCCGGACTTCCCGAGCTCGACCTGTCCGCCGTCGTGGCCGAGCAGACCGACCCCCTGCTCTTCGCCACCGTCTCCGGCGCGCACCTCTACGGCTTTCCCTCCCGCGACTCCGACGTCGACCTGCGGGGCGCGCACCTGCTGCCGGTCGCCGGACTGATCGGCCTGCGCGAGCCGGAGGAGACCCGGACCCGGATGTGGGGCCGGGACGGGGTGGAGATGGACCTCGTCACCCACGACCTGCGGAAGTTCGTCCGGCTCATGCTGCGGCGCAACGGCTACGTCCTGGAACAGCTCACCTCGCCGCTGGTCGCCCACACCTCCGCCGCGCACGCCGAGCTGTGCGCGCACGTGCCGGACGTGGTCACCTCCCACCACGCCCACCACTACCGCGGCTTCGCGGGCACCCAGTGGCGGCTGTTCGAGAAGAGCGGTGAGCTCAAACCGCTGCTCTACACCTACCGGGCGCTGCTCACCGGCATCCACCTCATGCGGTCCGGCGAGATCCAGGCCCATCTGCCCACGCTCGCCGCCGAGGTGCCCGAGGCACCCGCGCGGCTGCCGGAGCTGATCGAGGCGAAGGCGGCCGCCGAGCACGAGGTGGCGGCGGTGGTGACGGAGGACGTACGCGGGGAGGTGGAGCGGCTCCACGGTGTCCTGGACGCGGCGCAGGCCGCCTCAGGACTCCGCGCCGAGACGGACGCCCTCGGCGCCCTGGACGACCTCGTCGTGCGGGTCCGCCTCCAGCACGCGCAGGGCTGAGGCGCGGCGGGCGCGGGTCAGGAAGTCCTCGATGCGGGCGGTGTCCGGGGCCTCGGGGAGGGGGCTGGTGGTGTGGGCGTGGTCGGCCTCGTCCTGGAGGCGGTTCATCCAGGACTCCACCTCCGGCCAGGGCACCTCGCCGCGCTTCACCGCGAGCAGACGCTCGCGGTCCTCGCCCACGTCGATCCGGAGTTCGCCGCTGCGCAGCAGGTCCCGGCAGCTCGTGAGCAGGCGCAGCAGGTGCATGGCGTGCTTCCAGCGCGGGGCGCCGTACTGGCGGACGTCGGCGTCGAGCTTGCGGCGCTGCCCGCCCGCGTAACGGACGAAGGTGGCGTGCGAGCGGCGGGAGAGGAACGCGCCGCGCAGGGAGAGCAGTTCGCGGCCTATCGCGTCGGCGTGCTCGACGACGGGGGAGTGGAGGCACTCCAGGACGTTCGGGTTGTTGCGCAGGGCGAGCTCGCAGAACCGTTCCAGCTCCCAGTTGAACTGCTCCGGGGCCGGGCCCTCCACATGGGCCGGCGGCTTGTCGAAGCGCCAGAACAGCGGGGTGGGGGCGAGATACACGCCCCTGCGGTCGGTGTCGCTGTCCTCGGTGGCCAGACCGAACGCGCGCGACCCCATGACACAGGAGTAGATCGTGTGGTCGCGCACCAGTTCCTCGGGAGTCATGCGCGACAGGCTAGGCCAGAGTGATCGTGTCCGCCGACACATTGATCGTCTCGGCCGGCAGCGGACGGGTCGCCGGACCGGCGGCGACCGAGCCGTCCGCGACGCGGAACCGGGAGCCGTGGCACCGGCAGTCGATCGTGCCGTCGGCGACCGTGGCCACCAGACAGCCCTGATGGGTGCAGACCGCCGAGAAGGCCCTGAACCGCCCGGCCTCGGGCTGGGTCACCACGACCTTCTCCTCCTTGAAGATCTTTCCGCCGCCGACCGGGATCTCGGACGTGCGGGCGAGTACGTCACCGGGCGCGGAGGGCGTGGCGGGGGAGGCGGGGGAGGCGGGGGAGGAGGGCGGGGCGGGCGATCCGGCGGGGGAGGAGGGCGGGGCCGGCGTCGAGGCCGCGGGCTCCTCCTCCGTACCGTCCGATCCGCCGCCGCAGCCGGAGACCAGGACCGCACCGGCGAGGAGCGCCGTACGGCGGGGCAGGGCGGCGGCAAGGGCGTCAGCAGTCGTCATGCCGACCAGCTTGGCCGCGCGCCCCGCGCCCGTACGGCAACACGCCTACGCCCAGGGCGTCAGCTCCCTCGCACGGCCGTCCGCGTCCCGCCGCACCTCCAGGACCGCCGTGACCGCGGCCCGCTCGATCGGCCCGTACACATGCGGGAAGAGCATGTCCTCCGAACCCTCCCAGCGGACCTCGCCGGCCAGCTTCGCATCGTCGATCACCAGGACCAGGAGCGGTCCCGCCGCGTCCCGGTAGTGGCCGTCGGCGATCGCGAGGGCGGCCGTCTCGTCCGGGGAGCAGTGGACGAAACCCTCGGCGGCGAGCGACGGCGGGGCATAGGGGCGGTCGGGGTCGGCGGACCATTCGTCCAGCGGTACGACGTGGAGCAGCATCCGACAGTTGTACCCCGGCTGCACCCCGGCTGTACCCCCGCTGTACCCCGGCGTACGCGGTCCCCGCCCCGTCTCGCAGGGCGGGCGTCGCGACCGCGCGCCCGCCGAGCTGACTAGGCTGGTCGGAGCACTGACGCAGGCGAAGGAGTACGAGGTGGCGGTACGAGCCGTCCGAGGCGCCGTCCAACTGGAGCGGGACGAGGCCGGACACATGCACGAGCAGGTCGAGGAGCTGCTCACCGCCGTGCTCGAACGCAACGGCCTGAGCGCGGACGACCTGATCAGCATCTGGTTCACCGCCACACCCGATCTGCACAGCGACTTCCCGGCCGCGGCCGCCCGCCGCATCGGCATCGTCGACGTGCCGCTCATCTGCGCCCAGGAGCTCGACATCGCCGGCGCGATGCCGAGGGTCGTACGGCTCCTCGCCCACGTCGAGTCGGATCTGCCCAAGTCCCGGATCGCGCACGTCTACCTCGGCGCCGCGGCCGCCCTGCGCAAGGACATCGCCCAGTGAGAACCGCGCTCGTCATCGGAACCGGCCTGATCGGCACCTCGGCGGCGCTGGCCCTCGCCGGCCGGGGCGTCACCGTCCACCTGCGCGACCACGACCCCGCCCAGGCCCACACCGCCGCCGCGCTCGGCGCCGGCACCGACGAGCCGCCCGAGGGGCCGGTGGACCTGGTCCTGGTCGCCGTGCCGCCCGCCCACGTCGCCGGCACCCTCGCCGAGGCGATCCGGTCGGGGCTCGGCCGGGGCTACCTGGACGTGGCCAGCGTGAAGGGCGGACCCAAGCGGGAGCTGGAGGCGCTGGGCCTGGACCTCACCGCGTACATCGGCACGCACCCGATGTCCGGCAAGGAGCGCTCCGGGCCGCTGGCGGCCACCGCCGACCTCTTCGAGGGCCGGCCGTGGGTGCTCACCCCGACCCGGGACACCGACACCGAGGTCCTCAACCTCGCCCTGGAACTGGTCGCCCTGTGCCGGGCCGTCCCCGTCGTCATGGACGCCGACGCCCACGACCGGGCCGTCGCGCTGGTCTCGCACACCCCGCAGTTGGTGTCGTCGATGGTGGCGGCCCGCCTGGAGGAGGCCGACGAGACGGCGGTACGGCTGTGCGGGCAGGGCATCCGGGACGTCACCCGGATCGCCGCGTCCGACCCCCGCATGTGGGTCGAGATCCTCTCCGCGAACCCGGGGCCCGTCGCCGACGTCCTCGCGGGCGTGGCGGCGGACCTCGACGAGACGGTCCGGGCCCTGCGCGCGCTGGAGTCCGGCGACGACGCCAAGCGCCGCGACGGCGCGTCCGGCGTCGCGGACGTCCTGCGCCGCGGCAACGCCGGCCGCGCCCGCGTCCCCGGCAAGCACGGCGCCGCCCCCACGGTCTACGAGACCGTCGCCGTCCTCATCAGCGACCAGCCCGGCGAGCTGGCCCGCATCTTCGCCGACGCCGGCCGCGCCGGCGTCAACATCGAGGACGTCCGCATCGAGCACGCGACGGGCCAGCAGGCCGGCCTCGTCCAACTGATGGTGACCCCCGCGTCGGCCCCGCTCCTGAGCGCGGCCCTGAAGGAGCGGGGCTGGGCCTTGCGCACGAGCTGAGGGGGCGGGGGCGGGGCGCCGCCCCGGTGGGATGCGGGTCCACACGGGCGCTGGGCCGAATGGGGGTGGGGGACTCGGTAACCTTGTGGGGGTCCCCGCATGTATGACGGGGGCTCCCGCTCACCCAGGAAGGCGTTCCCCACCGTGGAAACCGTGATCGTCGCCATCGACGGCCCCTCCGGCACGGGCAAGTCGAGCACCTCGAAGGCGGTTGCCGCCAAGCTGGGGCTGAGCTACCTCGACACCGGGGCCCAGTACCGGGCCATCACCTGGTGGATGATCAGCAACGGCGTGGACGTCACCGACGCCGACGCGGTCGCGAACGCCGCCGGCAAGCCCGTCATCGTCTCCGGCACCGACCCCGCCAGGCCCACCATCACCGTGGACGGCGTGGACGCCTCCGGGCCCATCCGGACCGAGGAGGTCACCTCCAAGGTCAGCGCCGTCAGCGCCGTCCCCGAGGTGCGCACCCTGATCACCGAGCTCCAGCGGTCCATCGCCAAGGACGCCGCGCTCGGCATCGTCGTCGAGGGCCGGGACATCGGCACCACCGTCCTGCCCGACGCCGACCTCAAGATCTTCCTCACCGCCTCGCCCGAGGCCCGCGCCGCCCGCCGCTCCGGCGAGCTCAAGGGCGCCGACGTGCACGCCACGCAGCAGGCCCTGATCAAGCGGGACGCGGCCGACTCCAGCCGTAAGACCTCCCCGCTCGCCAAGGCCGACGACGCCGTCGAGGTCGACACCACCGACCTCACGCTCGACCAGGTCATCGAGTGCGTCGTGACCCTGGTGGAGGAGAAGCGGGGCCAGAAGCGGGCGGCCGCCCTGTGACCCAGCCCTCCGAGAAGGGCGCCGCCGTCGGCCGGGGCATCGGCATCGGGCTGATGTACGGCCTCTGGAAGCCGCGCGTCCTCGGCGCCTGGCGGGTGCCGGCCGCCGGCCCCGTCATCCTCGCCGTCAACCACGCGCACAACATCGACGGCCCCATGCTCATGGGCACCGCACCCCGGCCCGTCCACTTCCTCGTCAAGAAGGAAGCGTTCGTCGGGCCGCTCGGCCCCTTCCTCACCGCCATCGGGCAGCTCGAGGTCGACCGTCACAGCACCGACCGCACGGCGATATCCGACGCCCTCGCGGTCCTGGAGCACGGCGGCGTCCTCGGCATCTTCCCGGAGGGCACCCGCGGCGAGGGCGACTTCGCCTCCCTCCGCTCCGGCCTCGCCTACTTCGCCGTCCGCAGCGGCGCCCCGATCGTCCCCGTCGCCGTCCTGGGAAGTTCCGAGCGGCGCGGACGGTTGATCAAGGCACTGCCGCCGCTGCGCGGCCGCGTCGACGTCGTCTTCGGCGACCCCTTCGAGGCCGGCGACGGCAGCGGCCGGCGCACCCGCAAGGCACTGGACGAGGCGACCCACCGCATCCAGGCCCGGCTCACCGAACACCTGAAAAACGCCAGGCGCCTCACCGGGCGCTGAGCGACACTCTCAGTAGTGGGCCCCGGAGTCCGGGGACCCACCGACCACGAATGATCAAGGAACGGACTTCATGAACGACCAGCACGACCACGGGGCACTTGGCGACGCCGAGTACGCGGAGTTCATGGAGCTCGCCGCGGAAGAGGGCTTCGACATCGAGGACGTCGAAGGCGCGATCGAGGAGGCCGGGCACGGCCCGCTCCCCGTCCTCGCCGTCGTCGGCCGTCCCAATGTCGGCAAGTCGACCCTGGTGAACCGGATCATCGGCCGCCGTGAGGCCGTCGTCGAGGACAAGCCGGGCGTCACCCGCGACCGCGTCACCTACGAGGCCGAGTGGGCCGGCCGCCGTTTCAAGGTCGTCGACACCGGCGGCTGGGAGCAGGACGTCCTCGGCATCGACGCCTCCGTCGCCGCCCAGGCCGAGTACGCCATCGAGGCCGCCGACGCCTGCCTCTTCGTCGTGGACGCCACCGTCGGCGCCACCGACACCGACGAGGCCGTCGTCAAGCTGCTCCGCCGGGCCGGCAAGCCGGTCGTCCTCGCCGCCAACAAGGTCGACGGCCCCGCCGGCGAGGCCGACGCCGCCACCCTGTGGTCCCTCGGCCTCGGCGAGCCGTTCCCCGTCTCCTCGCTGCACGGCCGCGGCACCGGCGACCTCCTCGACGAGGTCCTCAAGGCGCTCCCCGAGGCCCCCGAGCAGCGCTTCGGCAACGCCGTCGGCGGCCCGCGCCGCATCGCCCTCATCGGCCGCCCCAACGTCGGCAAGTCCTCCCTCCTCAACAAGGTGGCCGGCGAGGAGCGGGTCGTCGTCAACGAGCTGGCCGGCACCACCCGCGACCCGGTCGACGAGCTGATCGAGCTCGGCGGCAAGACCTGGAAGTTCGTGGACACCGCGGGCATCCGCAAGAAGGTCCACCTCCAGGAGGGCGCGGACTACTACGCCTCCCTGCGGACCGCCGCCGCCGTCGAGAAGGCGGAGGTGGCCGTCATCCTCATCGACACCACCGACCACATCTCGGTCCAGGACCAGCGCATCATCACGATGGCGGTCGAGTCGGGCCGCGCCATCGTCATCGCCTACAACAAGTGGGACGAGCTCGACGAGGAGCGCCGCTACTACCTGGAGCGCGAGATCGAGACCGAGATGCAGCAGGTCTCCTGGGCGCCCCGGGTCAACGTCTCCGCCAAGACCGGCCGCCACATGGAGAAGCTGGTCCCGGCCATCGAGACGGCCCTCGCCGGCTGGGAGACCCGCGTCCCCACCGGCCGGCTCAACGCCTTCCTCGGCGAGCTCGTCGCCGCCCACCCGCACCCGATCCGCGGCGGCAAGCAGCCCCGCATCCTCTTCGGCACGCAGGCGGGCACCAAGCCGCCCCGGTTCGTGCTCTTCGCCTCCGGCTTCCTGGAGGCCGGCTACCGCCGCTTCGTCGAGCGCCGGCTGCGCGAGGAGTTCGGCTTCGAGGGCACCCCGATCCACATCTCGGTGCGGGTGCGCGAGAAGCGCGGCAAGAAGAAGTAACACACGTGATCAAGCCCTCTACCGGCGGTTTCTCCGCTGGTAGGGGGCTGATTGATGATCTCCGCCGAGCGACACGGGAACGCACGTGGACCGTCGACGGCGAAGGGTTCGGGGGGACAAGACCATGAGGGTGAACGAGATGCCGTCCGGCGGACGGAGCGGACGGAGCGGACGGAGAACGTGGGCACTGGGGGCGGCCCTGGTCGCCCTCTGCACGCTCGCTACCGGATGCGGCCTCTTCGGGTCCGGCAACGAGACCATGAGCGTGGTCTGGGACACCCCCGCCGACCGCAAGGCCGAACCGCAGGGGACAGGGGCCTGGCTGTCCGGCGACACGCTGGTCCGCAGCCGCTTCGACGCGGTGACCGGGTTCCACGCCGCCACCGGCGAGCGGAGCTGGGAGTACGTGCCACCCGGCCGCTCGTCGGTATGCCACGCCACGGCCGACACCGTCCGCTCGGTCCTGGTCCTCGTCCGCGACGGGGACGGCGCCTCCTCCCCGGCCAAGGACAAGTCGTGCACCACCGTCGTCGCCATCGACATGCAGGACGGCCGGGAGCTCTGGCAGGCTCGGCTCAGCGAGCCCGATCCGCCTCTCTTTCAGGGTTCCTCGGTGTCCGCCGGCGGCGGCGTCGCCGTGCTCCTCCAGCAAGACCAGTTGCGCGCCGTGCACGTCCGTACCGGGAAGCCCCGCTGGAAGGCGGCCCTGCCGAAGGAGTGCGTCCCGGGCCGGACCGCGGCGGCCGAGCACCAGATCGCCGCCTTCCTCGCCTGCGGCGGCGAGGACAACCTGTGGGACGAGAAGATCGCGGAGGACGCCGAACTGCACACCGCCGCCTTCGACCCGGCCACCGGCGCGCTCAGGTGGTCCACCCCGCTCGGAGGCCGGCGCCCCCTCGAGCATGACACCTTCACGGACTTCTTGTCGGCCGATCCGATAGTGGTGGCCGCCTCCGAGGACGGCGGCGAGCAGGGGGCGTACTTCTCCTTCGGCGGGAACGGCCGCCCGAACCCTCCGATCGACTTCAGCGGCCCGTACGGAAAGATCCACTACCGCCACAGCCTGGGCATGGCGGTGGCGGACGACCGCAGGCTCTATGCCGTGCACGACCTGCCGACGCTGAGGTCTCGTGACAGCCGAAACCACCTGACCGCCTTCGACCTGGCCACCGGGACCCCCGTCTGGGGCGGCACCCCCGACGACGACCGCCTCGACGGCGACAGCGGGTACCGCCTCCTCGTCCAGGACGGGAAGCTCACCGTCCTCACCTCCCACCGCGAGGACCCCTACCGCGTCCGTGTCCTCGACCCGGCCACGGGTGAGCAGCGCGAGATCCGCGACCTCCCGGACAGCATGGGCTCCGTGGACGCGATCTTCAGGTACCGTGACCGGCTTGTCGTCGCCCGCTATGACGCCTACTCGACCGGGTCCCGGCCCTTCACCGCCTACGAGCATCGCTGAGGCACGTGGTCCCGAAGCCGCTCGACCGCAGGTCAGGGGCTCGCGGGCTGACAACCCCCCCAGTCCGGAAAAGGGCCGGGGCGATGAGCCCCGGCCCTCGGCCGTCTGCGCCTGGCGGGTCCGCGTCGTCGCTAGACACCGCTCCGTGAGCCCGGTGGCAGCGCGTACGCCGACCATCTGGCCTGCTGCCGGTATCCCGTCGAGCCCGTCGTGCCCGCCGCCCCGGTGCCGAAGGCCCGGAAGCTCAGCTCCTCCTCGCCGCTGCGGTCGCCCGGCAGCGTGCGGAAGGTCCGGCGGTACTCGGAGTACAGGGCGTCGTAGATCGGCGTCGGGGACAGACCCGCCGGGACGTCCTGCGCCGGGCGCATGGACGGGATCGGACTCGGATACTGCTGGCGGAAGGGGTCGTATGCGTGCACATAGGTGCCAACGACCCCGGGGTCCGTGGGATGCGGGCGGCTCTCGGAAAGAGCAGCCCGCCGGGGCCGCGGAACGCTCGGCACCCCCGGGACGCGGGCCGGCCCTATGCCGGGTCGCGTGTCCGCCATCACGTACCGGCCAGCGGCATCGCGGCGGCCACCAGGCGCCCGTTGGCCGCGGCCTTCTCCAGGGCGTCCCGCAGCAGGTCCTCGCGCGGCTGCTGGCCGATGGAGCCCACCGGGGCGGCGAAGACCAGCACCGTGTGCGACTTGTTGGCGGCGGCCCGCCAGCCCTCGGTGACCTGGAGCGGCTGGTGCGCCTGCCACCAGGCGGCCTGGCCCACGCCGCCCGCACCGGGCTGGAGGACGGAGTGGAGCTGGCCCATGGCCACCAGGACCGACCAGCCGGGCAGCGGGGCCGGCTTGACGTTGACGTCGGAGACCGGCTGGAAGCCCTGCTCGACCAGGAGCGTGAGGAACTCGTCGGTCAGCCCGTCCGAGCCGGGGCGGGCCACCGGCGCCGTCGGCTCCACCACGAGCGCCGGGTGCAGCTCGCCCTCGATCAGGACCAGACCGCTCGTGACGCCGAGGACCGCCTGCCGGGGGTGCGCGGCGGACAGGGAGTCGGCGGCGTCGGCCGCGGTGATGGAGGCGACGGCGCCCTGGAGCTGCTCCTCGGCGACCCGGACGACCTGGGACGGGATGCAGCTCGCATGGGCGAACGCGAGCACGGCGGTCTCCTCGCCGACGAACAGCACCGTGCTGGTCCGCTCCTGCTCGGAGTCGCCGGGCGTGCGGCAGGAGGTGCAGTCGTAGCTGCCGGGGGCGTTCTCGCCGGCGAGCAGCCGCTCGGCTTCTTCGTCGCCGATCTCGGCGCGTACGTCCTCGCTGACGTCGAGCATGCGCGGCACGGGGGACTCCCTGGACTCTTCGCGTGCGACGACGGGCGGTTCCCGGTCGTCTCATGCCGAGTTCAACGGGGAAGGCTCGGCCGGGGTCACGCGCGGAGCCCCGCCAAGTTGGGCGGGCCGCCGGTGACTCCGACCGGGTGGCATGTGAACGGCGTTCCGCGCGGCACGGGGCCGGCGCCCGGAGCCGCTGCCTAGCCTGCCCCGATGTCGAAGATCCGATATGCGACGGCCGGTGCCGTCGTCCTGGCGGCGTCACTGCTGTCCCCGGCGCCGGTCGCCGAGGCGTCGGCCGCCCCGCGGGCGGCGGCCGTCCGGGCGGCGGGCACCGCGCCCACGCCCGTCGAGGCATGCGTGAAGGACCAGTGGCCGTGGGGCTGCGTCGCCGAGTGCGAGAGCGGCGGCGACTGGCACGCCAACACCGGCAACGGCTTCTACGGCGGACTGCAGTTCTGGCAGCCCACCTGGGAGGAGTTCGGCGGGCTCCGCCACGCCCGCCGGGCCGACCTGGCCACCCGCGCCCAGCAGATCACCGTCGCCGAGGACGTGCTGCGCGTCCAGGGCTGGGGCGCCTGGCCGGTCTGCTCACGGCGGTACGGCCTGAGCGGGCGCGCCCATGTCGTCCAGGCCGGCGATACGCTGAGCTCGATCGCCCGCCGCTTCAAGATCCGGGGCGGCTGGCAGGCGCTGTACGAGGCGAACCGGGCGGTGGTCGGACCGGACCCGAACCGGCTGACGGTCGGCACGATGCTGAGGCTCACGTCCACGGCGCGGTGATCTCGCGCCCGCCCGCGAGGGAGCCGCGGCGCAGCTCGTACGCGAGGGAGCCCGGCGGCAGCCCGCGCGGCACGCGCTGCTCGGCCAGCACCACGGCCGCGGCGCGGGGCGGCCGGGCGAGGGCGGCGAGCAGCGCGTACGTACGCGAGGCCACGGCCGGCGCCATGCCGAGGGACGGCTCGTCGACCAGCACCACGCGGGCCGGGGCGAGCAGGGCGCGGCTCAGCGCGAGCATCCGGCGCTCGCCGCCGGAGAGCGTCGCGGCGCGGCGGCCGAGCAGGGGCCCGAGCTCGGGGTACGCGGCGAGCGCCTCGTCCCGGCGGCCGGGCGCGGCCAGGTCCAGGTTCTCCGCGACGGTGAGGGTCGGGTAGACCGCCCGCAGGTCCGGTACGAAGCACAGGCCGCGCCGCGCCCGTACGTGGGCGGGCAGCCGGGTGACGTCCGTGCCGCGCCAC
The DNA here is from genome assembly GCF_040612775.1 of Streptomyces sp. NPDC006339. Lineage (NCBI taxonomy): Bacteria > Bacillati > Actinomycetota > Actinomycetes > Kitasatosporales > Streptomycetaceae > Streptomyces > Streptomyces sp. NPDC006339. Next base: position 10,086 of record NZ_JBEXQW010000045.1, on the reverse strand, counting down.
TCCACCCGCCCGGCGGCGAGCGGCACCGTCCCGGCGAGGGCGCGCAGGGCGGTCGTGCGGCCGGAGCCGTTCCGCCCGAGCAGGACGGTGACGGTCGCGGCGGGCAGGGGCAGGTCGAGGCCGTGCAGGGCCTCCAGGGGGCCGTAGCGGACCCGGGCGCGGCGGAGGGCGATCTCGACGGTCATGACACGATCCGGCCGCCTTCCATGGTGTGCACGGTGTGGGCGATGCCGGCGACGAGATCGGGGTCGTGCTCGACGACGAGCACGGTGAGGCCGTCGGCGGCGAGCGCGGCGAGGACACGGGCGAGGGCGGCCGTCTCGTCGGCGTCGAGCCCCGCGGCGGGCTCGTCGAGCAGGAGCGTGTGCGGGCCGCCCGCGAGGGCCCGGGCGAGCTCCACCCTGCGGAGCGTGCCGGTCGGCAGCCCGGCGGCGGCCACGTGCCGCACGCTCCCGGCGAGCCCGAGCAGCCGCAGCGCCTGCTCGGCGGCCGCGCCCCCGCCGCCGACGAGGACGTTCTCCTCGACGGTGAGGGACGGGAACACGGCGAGCCGCTGGAACGTCCGCCCGATCCCGAGCCGGCACCGGACGTGCGCCGCCCGCCGGGTGATGTCCGTCCCGTCGAGCACCACGCGCCCCGCGGTGGGCCGCAGGGTCCCCGCGAGACAGTCGAACAGCGTGCTCTTCCCCGCCCCGTTGGGCCCGACGACCGCGGTCACCCGCCCCGGCCGCAGCGCGAGATCGACGCGATCGAGGGCGGTGAGCCCGCCGGGGTAGGTGAGGCGCAGCCCCTGGGCGACGAGCCGGGGGGTACGGGCGGGGCGGGTGACCGTACCGCCCGGCCGGGCGGGGCGCGCGTCGGCGGGGCCGTGGCCCGCGCCCCGGAGCGGGCCGGGCCGCGGCATGGGACCGCCCGCCGCCGGGTGGTCGTCCTCGCCCGTACCGCCCCTGCGGGCGCCGGGCCGGTCTGTCGCCGGGTGGACGGCCGTGGGTGGGCGGCCGGGCTCCGGGCGGGCGGCCGGGCCCGCGCCGCTCACCGGTGAGGGCTCGGCAGCGCCCGCACCGCTTGTGCGCGTTCCCGGTGGGTGTCCGGGCGCGGGGGCGGGGGTCGGCGCGGGCCGACCCGCCCGAACCGGGGGCGCCGACCGTCGGAACACGGTCGTCAGGAGGGGCGGGACGCGGCCCGTGAAGGTGGCCAGGAGACCGATCAGGGCCGCCGCCACGCCCGCGTGGGCGCCGGCGTCGAGGGCGACGAGGAGGGTGGCGGCGAGGAGCGGGGTGAGGAGGAGGTCGGCGCCGAGGGCCAGGACGGCGGCGAACCAGAGCAGGCCCCGGACCGGGTCGAAGGCGTCCGGGTCGAAGGCGCGGACGCCCATGCCCAGGAGGCCGCCGCCGAGGGCCGCGAGGGCCGCGCCCAGGACGAAGGCGAAGACCTTCAGGCCCGCCACGCGCACACCCGCCGCCTCCGCGCCCCGCTCGTGGTCGCGCAGCGCGGCGAGCGCGCGGCCCGTGCGGCCCCGGCGCAGGGCGCCGACCAGGAGCAGGCAGCAGGCCAGGACCACCAGCTCCAGGACGTAGTAGCGGCGGTCCGCCTCGAAGCCGGCCGGGCGCTCCAGGGCCACGCCCGCCGTCGCGTACGGCTGCGCGAAGACGAAGCGGCTCACCGCCACCCCCACCGCGAGCGTCACCAGGGCCAGTGCGAGCCCGTGCCGGCGGATCGCGGGCCAGCCGGTCAGCAGGCCCAGCGGCGCCACGCAGAGCACCGCCGCCGCCAGCGCCACCAGCTCCGGCAGACCGGCCGCCGCGAGCAGGCCCGTGAACAGCGCGCCGAGCCCCGCGTACGCCGCCTGGCCCAGCGCGATCTGACCGCCCCGGCCCGAGACCACCACCAGCGACAGCAGGATCACCGCGAGCGCCGGCACCTGCACCGCCGTCGTCAGGTCCTCGCCCGCGAAGCCCAGCGGCAGCGCGAAGAGCACCGCCACCACCGGCCACACCCCGGCCGGCACCCGCGGCGCGGCCCGCGGCGCGGGCAGCGCGTCCCCGCCGCCCACCCCCGGCAGCACCAGCGCCGCCACGAGGAGCGCCACCACGAACAGGTTCGCCGCGGCGGCCTGGAGCAGCTCGCCCGCCCAGCCGCCGGGGTGCAGCCGGGTGAGCTGCGCCTGCGCCACGCCGAGCGCGAGGGCGGTCAGGACCGCCACCGGCAGGCTCCGCATCCGGGCCACCACCGCCACCGCGATCACCTCGACCACGAGCAGCGGCATCCCGTACGGGTCGAGCCGCACGTACGGCGCGAGGAGCACGCCCGTGAGACCGGCCGTGACCGCGCCGAACGCCCAGCCCGCCGCCGCCACCCGGTCCGCGGGGATGCCGGACAGCACCGCCAGCGGCCGGTTGTCCACCACCGCCCGCAGCTCCCGCCCGAACCGGGTCCACCGGGTCACCGCCCCCACCAGGCAGGCCAGCGCCACCACCGCCGCGAGCTGCGCCCACGGGTCGTCGCCGAGCAGCACGGGCGCGTCGTCCCGCGCCCCGCCGCCCCAGAGCAGCGCCGCCGCGCCCACCAGCAGCACGAAGACGCCGATGGAGGCCACCAGGGTCCGCGCCGGGCCCGCGGCGGAGAGGGCGAGCGGCCGGAACACCGCCCGGTCCAGGAGCAGACCGATGCCCGGCGCGACGACGAGCAGGGTGACGGCGGCCCCGAGCGGCAGCGGCCAGCCCCACTCCACCACGAGCTGGCGCAGCACGTAGGCGCAGAGCATGGCGATCGCGCCGTGCGCCAGGTTGAGGACGCCGGTCGCCCGGTGGGTGACGATCAGTCCGATGCCGGTGAGCGCCCCCGCGCTGCCGACCGCGAGGCCGGCGAGGACCAGGTCGTAGGTCAGCGAGGCCACGGCTCACACACCGGGCAGGGGGACAGCTCGTCGTCGCCCGCCGGGACCGCCTCCGGCCGTCCGGCCACCAGCGGGCAGTCCGGCCGGTGCGCGAGCGTCCCGCCGGGGACCCGCAGCGGAGGCTCCTGCGAGGAGGGCGTCGCCGGTTCCTCGCCCGCGTCCCGTTCCTCCTGCGGCCGATCCGACGCCGGCGGTCCGGGGACGAGGAGGGCCGCCGCGCACAGCACTGCGCCCGCCACGATCAGCGCCGCCCCGGGCACGGTGCACGAGGCCAGATACGGGAGCTGCCGTTCCGCGAACCGCTCGCCCGAGATCCCGTACCAGCCGAGCACGCACAGCACCGCGCCCCCGGCGGCCGCCGCGAGCCCTCCCCACAGCAGGATCCGGGGTGTCGACGGCACGGCGCCTCCCTGGCCTCCAGACCACCATCCGGTCTTTATGTCTTCTTCATCCGCTTCCTTGCACTATGCCCCGAACCGGCACACCCTGGAATCATCAGGCCGCCCGGCCTGCACGGACATCCGGTGGTGAGCCAGATGGTTCTGAAGAGACGCGCCGCCGCGCTCGCGGCAGCCGCCGTACTGGCGCTGACGCCGGCCCTCGCGGGCTGCGGGGACGACAACGGCGGCAACGGAGGCAGGACGGAACCGCCGACGACCACGCTGCCCACCATGGCGGCCCAGCCCGTGGACCCGGCAGCGGCCGAGGCGGAGATCACCAGGAACTGGACGGCCTTCTTCGACCCGAAGACCCCGACCGCCGAGCGGATCAAGCTCCTGGAGAACGGCGCGCGGATGGCCCCGGTCCTCGCCGCCTTCGCCGGCGACGAGAACGCCGCCGCGAGCTCCGCGAAGGTCAAGGGGATCCAGTTCACCTCGCCGTCGGACGCCGACGTCACCTACGACCTGCTCGTCGGCGGCAACCCCGCCCTGCCCGACGCCAAGGGCACCTCCGTCCTGCAGGACGACACCTGGAAGGTCTCCGTGCGGACCCTCTGCGGCCTCGTCCAGCTCAGCGGTGCGACCCAGGTCCCGGGCTGCTGACGCGGCCGCGGCACTTCTCCTGACCGCCCTCCTCGCCGCCCTGGCCCTGCTCGCCACGGGCTGCGGGAGCAGGCTTCCGGAGAGCGCCTTCGAGACGCGGCCCACCGTCACCCCCTCCGGCGGTGAGCCGCTCCGCGTCGGCATCATCACCAGCGCCACCAGCCCCGTCGGCGGGGCGAGCCTCACCGGCCCGCGCGACGGGGCCCGCGCCTACTTCGACGCCCTCAACGCCCGCGGCGGCCTCGACGGCCGCCGGATCGAGGTCGTCACCTGCGACGACGGCGGCAGCGGCGTCGGCAACCAGGCGTGCGTGCACCGGCTGGTCGACGAGCGCAGGGTCTTCGCCCTGGTCGCCACCACCGCCCTCGACTATGCCGGCGCCCCGCGCGTCGCCCGGGCCGGCGTCCCCGACGTCGGCGGGCAGCCGCTGACCCCGGCCTACGACACGTACCCCCACCTCTACGGGATCTACGGCAGCTCCGCCCCCCGCACCGGCGAGGCACCCGGCTGGAACGGCGTGCTGTACGGCGGCACCGAGGTCTACCGCTGGTTCAAGACCCACCTCGGCGCCCGGACCGCCGCCGTCGTCTCCTACAACCAGGCCGCCTCCGCCGCGTACGCCCGGCTGGTCGCCGAGGGGCTGCGGGCCGAGGGTTACCGGGTCGTCGAGGAGCAGGTCGACTTCGCGCTGCCCAACTTCCGCGCCGTCGCCGCCGATCTGCGGGCCCAGAAGGCCGACCTCGTCTTCGACGCGATGGACACCCACGGCAACGCCCGGCTGTGCGAGGCGATGGAGGCGTCGGGCGTGCGGGTCGCGGCCAAGGTGACCAACGTGCAGAACTGGTCCTCGTCCGTGCCGCGGGACTACGCGCGCTCGCCGGGCTGCCGGGCCGCGCTCTTCGCGACCGGGTCGAGCAGGAACCACGACGAGACCGCCTTCCCCGCCGTACGGGAGTTCCGGGCCGCGATGGGCGGCCGGCCGCTGTCCCAGTGGCAGTTGGAGGGCTGGGCGGCCGCCATGTGGTTCACCGACGCGGCCCGGTCCTGCGGCGACCGGCTCACCCGGGCCTGCGTCGAGGCGTACCTCGAACGTCCGGAGCCGTACACCGCGCGCGGACTGCTGCTGCCCGTACGCTTCGAGCGCCTGGCCGAGCCGCCGGGGAGCCGCGCCACCTGCCTGTCCGTCGCCCGGTGGCAGGACGGCCGGGGCTGGGTCTCGCAGGGCGAGATGACGAGGAACTGCGCCACCGTCCCCCAGTTGGGATACCGGCCGTGACCGGCGCCCTCGCGCGGGGCAGTACAGTCGCCCCCGACCACGCATTTCACCGGGGGGAACCGGAACGGCCCATGCGCATCTCCTTCCTGCTCCACAACGGCTACCACATCGGCGGCACCATCCGGACGACCTTCACCCTCGCCGCCGAGCTGGCGGCACGTCACCAGGTCGAGATCGTCTCGGTGTTCCGCCACCGCGACGAGCCGATCCTCGGCGTCCCCGCCGGAGTGACCCTGCGTCACCTGGTCGACATCCGGAAGAACAGCCCCGGCTACGACGGCGAGCACCCCGACTTCCACCGCCCCGCCCGGGTCTTCCCGCGCGGCGACGGCCGCTGGAAGCAGTACAGCGCCCTCACCGACGCCCGGATCGGCGCCCATCTGGCGTCGGTCGAGGCGGACGTGGTGGTCGCCACCCGCCCCGGCCTCAACGTGCAGCTCGCCCGGCAGGCCCCGCGCGGGCCCGTCCTCGTCGGCCAGGAGCACCTGATCCTCGACGGGCACAGCTACCGGCTGCGCCGCGACATCGCCCACGACTACGCCCTCCTGGACGCCGTCACCACCGTCACCGAGGCCGACGCCCGCGCGTACAAGGCAATCGCTCTGCCCGGGGTGCGGATCGACGCCGTGCCCAACAGCGTGCCCGCGCCGAGCGTGCCGCCCGCCGACCCCGCCTCGAAGATCGTCGTCGCGGCCGGCCGGCTCACCCCGGTCAAGCGCTACGACCTGCTGATCGACGCCTTCGCGGACGTGGCCGCCGCCCGCCCCGACTGGAAGCTGCGGATCTACGGCACCGGCGACGCCTCCGACAACCTGAAGAAGTCCCTGGCCCGGCAGATCGAGCGGCGGGGCCTCGGCGAGCACGTCTTCCTCATGGGCACCGCCCACCCGATGGAGCCGGAGTGGGCGAAGGGGTCGCTCGCGGCCGTCACCTCCCGGCGCGAGTCCTTCGGCATGACCATCGTGGAGGCGATGCGCTGCGGACTGCCGGTGGTCTCCACCGACTGCCCCTACGGCCCGGCCGAGATCATCGAGGACGGTGTCGACGGCCGGCTCGTCCCGGTCGACGACACGGCGGCGGTCGCCGCCGCCCTCCTCGCCCTCATCAACGACGACGAGGCCCGCGCCCGGGCCTCGAAGGCCGCCCTCGCCGCCTCCGAGCGCTTCGACCCGAGCCGGATCGCCGCCCGCCACGAGGCCATCTGGACCGACCTGGCCGCCCGGACCACCGAGCGTCCCCGCACCCACCCGCCCGCCCGCGCCGCCCTCCACCGCACGGCCGGCACGGTCATCGACGCGGTCTACACGGCGAAGGCCACGGCGGGGGCGCTGGTCCGCCGCTTCCGCTGACGCCGGGCCGAGAAGGGGCTGGCAGACTCGGGCCCATGGTGGAGACCTCCGCACGGCTGCTGCGTCTGCTCTCGTTGCTCCAGGCCCGCCGGGAGTGGTCCGGCGCCGCTCTCGCCGAGCGCCTCGGGGTGACGGCGCGGACCGTGCGGCGGGACGTCGACCGGCTGCGGGAGCTGGGCTATCCGGTGAACGCCACTCCCGGCACCGGGGGCGGCTACCAACTGGGCGCGGGGGCCGAGCTGCCGCCGCTGCTCCTCGACGACGAGGAGGCGGTCGCGGTCGCCGTCGGGCTGCGGGCCGCCGCGGGGCAGGGCATCGAGGGCATCGGGGAGAGCTCCGTACGGGCGCTGTCGAAGCTGGAGCAGGTGCTGCCCGGCCGGCTGCGCCGCCGGGTGGGGGCCCTCAACGCCTTCACGGTGCCGATGCTGCGCACGCCCCGGGACCGGATCGACCCCGCCGTCCTGACCGAGCTCGCCAACGCCTGCCGGGACGCCGAGAAGCTGCGCTTCGAGTACCGCGACCACGGCGGCACCGGCACCCGCAGGACCGTCGAGCCGCACCGCCTGGTGTGCAGCGAGCGCCGCTGGTATCTGGTGGCCTGGGACGTGGACCGGGCCGACTGGCGGACCTTCCGGGCCGACCGGATCGTGCCGACGCCGCCGCACGGCCCCCGCTTCCCGCCCCGCGAGCCGCCCGCCGAGGACCTGGCCGCCTATGTGGCGAGGGGCGTGTCCACGGCGGCGTACGCGACCGAGGCGACGGTACGGCTGCACGTGCCGCTCGCGGAGGCGGCCGCCGCGGTCGGCGCCGCCGACGGTGTCCTGACCGCCGAGGGCGACGCCTCCTGCCTGCTGCGGACCGGCGCCCACAGCCTCGACCTGCTCGTGATCCACGTGTCGATGCTCGGGTTCGAGTTCGAGGTGATCGACCCGCCGGAGCTGACGGACCGGGTGCGGGCGCTCAGGGACCTGCTGAGCCGGGCCCTCGACCGGCCGGGCGGCGCCGCTCCGGCGGCGGGCTCGTGAGCCGCATCCGCTCGTAGGCGACGTACTCGGGGTGGTGCAGGTCGAAGGCGGGCGCCTCGGAGCGGATCAGGGGCACCTCCAGGAAGTTGTGCCGGGGCGGCGGGCAGGAGGTGGCCCACTCCAGGGAGCGGCCGTAGCCCCACGGGTCGTCCACGTCGACCTTCTTCCCGTGGCGGGCGGTGAGCCACACGTTGTAGAGGAACGGCAGCGTGGACACCCCGAGCAGGAACGCCCCGATGGTCGAGACCGTGTTGAGGGCGGTGAAGCCGTCGGCGTCGAGGTAGTCGGCGTACCGCCGGGGCATGCCCTCCGCGCCCAGCCAGTGCTGGACCAGGAAGGTGGTGTGGAAGCCGACGAACAGCGTCCAGAAGTGGACCTTTCCGAGCCGCTCGTCGAGCATCCGCCCGGTGAACTTGGGCCACCAGAAGTAGAAGCCGGCGAAGGTCGCGAAGACGACGGTGCCGAAGACCGTGTAGTGGAAGTGCGCGACCACGAAGTACGAGTCGGTGACGTGCAGGTCCATCGGCGGTGAGGCGAGGATCACCCCGGTCAGCCCGCCGAACAGGAACGACACCAGGAAGCCGACCGACCAGAGCATCGGGGTCTCGAAGGAGAGCGAGCCCTTGAGCATGGTGCCGGTCCAGTTGAAGAACTTCACCCCGGTCGGCACGGCGATCAGGAACGAGAAGAAGGAGAAGAAGGGCAGCAGCACCGCCCCGGTCGCGAACATGTGGTGCGCCCACACCACCATCGACAGGCCGGTGATGCAGATGGTCGCCGCGATCAGGGTCGTGTAGCCGAACAGCGGTTTGCGGGAGAAGACCGGGATGATCTCGCTGACGATGCCGAAGAACGGCAGGGCGATGATGTAGACCTCGGGATGCCCGAAGAACCAGAACAGGTGCTGCCACAGCAGCGCACCGCCGTTCTCCGAGTGGAAGACCACCGAGCCGAGCCGCCGGTCGGACTCCAGGACCAGCAGGGCCGCCGCGAGGACCGGGAAGGCGGCGAGCACCAGGATCGCGGTGAACAGGGTGTTCCAGGTGAAGATCGGCATCCGGAACATGGTCATGCCGGGCGCCCGCATCCCGATGATCGTCGCCATGAAGTTCACGGAGGTGAGGATGGTGCCGAAGCCGGACAGCGCGAGCCCCATGATCCACAGGTCGACGCCCACGCCGGGGGAGCGGACCAGGCTGTTCAGCGGCGCGTAGGCGGTCCAGCCGAAGGCGGCGGGCCCGGTCGGGGTGAGCAGGGAGCCGAGCACCATGAGGCCGCCGAAGAGGAACAGCCAGTACGAGAGCATGTTGAGCCGGGGGAAGGCGACGTCGGGGGCGCCGATCTGCAGCGGCACCAGCTCGTTGGCGAAGCCCGCGAAGGTCGGCGTCGCGAAGAGCAGCAGCATGATCGTGCCGTGGAGGGTGAACGCCTGGTTGAACTCCTGGTTCGTCACGAGCTGGAGCCCCGGCCGGGCCAGCTCGGCCCGCATCACCATCGCCATCACCCCGGCGATCAGGAAGAAGACGAACGAGGTCACCAGGTAGAGGTGGCCGATCTTCTTGTGGTCGGTCGTGGTCATCCAGTCGATCAGGACCCGACCGTGCCGCTCCGGCGGCGGTTCGATGCTCGCGGTCTCGGTCTCGGTAGCCATCCCCGGATGATGACCTCCGGCGCGCGGACGGCGGTGGAGGCCGACCGACAGGTCGTCCGGTCGGCGGACGGTGTGGACGGGATGCGGGGAAATCGTGAATGCCGTGCGGGCGGGACCGGCTGCCCGAATTCCCGCCCGGGCGCGGTCGTACGGAATTCCGGAAGGCCGCGCGGGAAGCCGGCGGGAACCCGCCGCGGAAGGCCGGGAATTACCGGGGCGGCGGCTGAAAATCGCCACTGTCGGCGACGGGCGGTGCGCCAAACATATGTCGAGAAGCTGTGACACAAGCGTGACCGGCGAGGTACTAACGTGAGCTGTATGACACCCGAACACGCACCCGAAACGTATGTGGGTCTCGCCGCCGACGACGCCGAACGGCTCGCCCGGATCCGGGGCTGGAACGTCGTCCGCTCCCTTCCGCCGGGCTCGATCGTCACCATGGAGTACCTGGAGGGGCGCATCAACTTCGAGGTCGAGGACGGCGTCGTCACCCGCGTCTGGCTCGGCTGACCGGACCGACCGGACTGGCGGCGCAGTACGGGGGAGGGCCCCGGCCGATCATCGGCCGGGGCCCTCCCCCGTACGGCGCCGCCGTCGTGACCGGCGGGCGTCGCGCCCGCTCAGCCGCCCGTCGCCGGCCGGGAGTGCGGCGGACGGCGGCTGCCGGCCGGACCGACCGGAGCGCGCTCGGAGCGCACCGCGTGGTGGGCGCCGTGCGCGTGATGGGCCGGGTGGTGCGGGCGCGGCGGGGCCCACCCGCCCCACCAGAGCAGAAACGTCGTGACCAGCGAGAACGCCGGTTTCACGCTAGCACCGGCGAGGTGTGCGCCCCAGGAGCGACACACC
>NZ_JBEXQW010000044.1:0-65925 GCF_040612775.1 Streptomyces sp. NPDC006339 | reverse complement strand
GAGCCGGGCACCCGCGTGCTCCCCGGCGCGCAGCGCCGGGAAGGGCGGGCACCGCCCCAAGCGCGGCCAAGGCCCCGGCGCGCAGCGCCGGGAAGGGCGGGCGCCGTCCCAGCGGGACGCCCGCCGGGGCGACGGCCGGCACGGGCGGGCACCGCTCCCGCGAGGGGCAAGGACCGGCGCGCAGCGCGCCGGCGGGGCTAGCGCCCGCGCCCGGGTGGGCGACCCAGGTCCCAGGGGTGGGCCGTCAGGTCGTCAGGCGGGTGAGGGCCTCGGCGATGGTCAGTTCTTCGCGGTCGCCCGTGCGGCGGTCCTTCAGTTCCAGGACGCCCTCCGCCGCGCGGCGGCCCGCCACGAGGATCTTGGGGACGCCGATGAGTTCGGAGTCGGTGAACTTGACGCCCGGGGAGACGCCGGCGCGGTCGTCGACGAGGACGCGCAGGCCCGCCGCGGCGAGCTGGTCGGAGACCTCGAGGGCCAGCTCGGTCTGGAGGGCCTTGCCGGCGGCGACGACGTGGACGTCGGCCGGGGCGACCTCGGCCGGCCAGCACAGGCCCTTGTCGTCGGCGGTCTGCTCGGCGAGCGCGGCGACGGCGCGGGAGACGCCGATGCCGTACGAGCCCATGGTGACGCGGACCGGCTTGCCGTTCTGGCCGAGGACGTCGAGCTTGAGCGCGTCGGCGTACTTGCGGCCCAACTGGAAGATGTGACCGATCTCGATCGCGCGGTCCAGCTTCAGGCCGGTGCCGCACTTCGGGCAGGGGTCGCCCTCCTGGACGACGACGACGTCGACGTACTCCTCGGCCTCGAAGTCACGGCCCGCGACGACGTTCTTGGCGTGCATGCCCTCCTTGTTGGCACCGGTGATCCACGCGGTTCCGGGCGCGACGCGCGGGTCGGCGACGTACTTCACCTTGTCGAGGCCCTGCGGGCCGACGTAGCCGCGGACCAGGTCCTGGCGCTCGGCGAAGTCGGTCTCGGTGACCATCTCGACGGTCGCGGGGGCGAAGTGCGCCTCGACCTTGTCCATGTCGACCTCGCGGTCGCCGGGCACGCCCACGGCGACGATCTCGCCGTCCACCTTCACGAGGAGGTTCTTGAGCGTGGCGGAGGCCGGCACGCCGAGGGAGGCGGCGAGGGTCTCGATGGTGGGGGTGTCGGGGGTCGGGATGTCCTCGGCGGCGGGCACGGCGGCCGCGTCCACCGGCTTCAGCTCGTAGGAGACCGCCTCGGTGTTGGCGGCGAAGTCGCAGTTCGGGCAGTCGGCGAAGGTGTCCTCGCCGGCCTCGGCCGGGGCGAGGAACTCCTCGGACTTCGAGCCGCCCATCGCGCCCGCGGTGGCGGCGCAGATGCGGTAGTCGAGGCCGAGACGCTCGAAGACGCGCCGGTACGCCTGGCGGTGCAGCTCGTAGGAGTGGGCGAGGCCCTCGTCCTCCAGGTCGAAGGAGTACGAGTCCTTCATGAGGAACTCGCGGCCGCGCAGGATGCCGGCGCGGGGGCGGGCCTCGTCGCGGAACTTCGTCTGGATCTGGTAGAGGATCACCGGCAGGTCCTTGTAGGACGAGCACTGGTCCTTCACCAGCAGGGTGAAGATCTCCTCGTGGGTGGGGCCGAGGAGGTAGTCGCCGCCCTTGCGGTCCTGGAGGCGGAACAGCTCAGCGCCGTACTCGTCCCAGCGGCCGGTCGCCTCGTAGGGCTCGCGGGGCAGCAGCGCGGGGAGGGAGACCTCCTGGGCGCCGATGGCGTCCATCTCCTCGCGGACGATGCGCTCGACGTTGGAGAGGACCTTCTTGCCGAGGGGCAGCCAGCTCCAGATGCCGGCGGCGGTGCGGCGGACGTAGCCGGCGCGGACGAGGAGCTTGTGGCTGAGGACCTCGGCGTCCGCCGGGTCGTCGCGCAGCGTCTTCGCCATCAACTGGGACATGCGCTGGACCGGTGCGTTGGCCATGGTTCTCGTACTCCTGCCGGGACAAAGGGTGATGGCTAGGAGGTTAGCCGGGCGGCCCCGGGACGGTGAAATCAGTTCCCGGTGCCGGGCCCGCGCCGCAGCGGCAGGGGCGCGCCCATGACCGCGTACGGGCGGGGGGCGCTGGGGAAGTGGACGCGGCGGGCGAGGTCGGTGTAGCCGAGCGAGCGGTACAGGCCGCGGGCGGGGCTCTCGGTGTCGATGGCGGAGAGGATCGACTTCGGCAGGTCGGATCCGTCGGTGATGGTGGTGATCAGCCGGCGGCCGACTCCGCGGCCCTGGAAGTCGGGGTGGACGTGGAGCTCGGTGATGACGAAGGCGTCGTGGAGCCAGTCGGCGTTGCCCTCCGAGCGGAGGTAGGGCTCGACGACGGTGGACCACCAGTGGGTGCGGTCGTTCGGCATGCCGTAGACGAAGCCGACGAGCCGGTCGTCGGGGGTGATGGCGCCGTAGGCGCGGGCACCGGGGTTGAGGAGGTGGCGCAGGACGATGTGGCGGCGTACGGCGACCTCGCCCTCGTCGAGTCCGAAGGCGACGGCCTGTACGGCGAGGGCCTCGTCGACCCGTGCGGCGAGCGGGACCGGCGCGATCACGACCTCGGTGTCATCCATGCGCGCACCCTACAAGCCGGTCAGAACAGCACGCTCATGAAGGCGCCGACCTCCTGGAAGCCGACGCGGCGGTACGCGGCGCGGGCGGGGGTGTTGTAGTCGTTGACGTAGAGGCTGACGATCGGGGCGATGTCGGTGAGCGCGTACTGGAGGACGGCGGCCATGCCGGTCTCCGACAGGCCCTTGCCGCGGTGTTCGGGGGCGACCCAGACGCCCTGGATCTGGCATGCCTGGCGGGTGGCGGCGCCGATCTCGGCCTTGAAGACGACCTTGCCGTCCTCGATGCGGGCGAAGGAGCGGCCGGCTCCGACGAGTTCGGCGACGCGGGCCTGGTAGAGCAGTCCGCCGTCGCCGGCCATCGGGGAGACGCCGACCTCCTCGGTGAACATGGCCACGCAGGCGGGCATGATCACGTCCATCTCGTCCTTGCGGACCCGGCGTACGAGCGGGTCGGGCGCGACGGTGGCGGACGGCTCCTCGGCCACCATCAGGGGCTGGTGGGCGCGGATGTCGCGGGCCGGGCCCCAGGTGGGTTCGAGGAGGCTCCAGAGCCGGGCGGTGGGTTCGGCGGGGCCGACGATGGAGGAGCAGCGGCGGCCGACCCGGCGGGCCCGGTCGGCGAAGGCGCGGACGGCCTCGGGTCCGGCGCAGATGGGGACGAGGTTGGCGCCGGAGTAGCAGAGCGAGCGCAGCTCCCCGTCGGCGTACCAGCCCCACATCTCGCCGCCGAGGCGCCAGGGGTCGAGCCCGGCGAGCTGGACGCGGGCCGTGACGAAGGCGTTCTCGACGGGGGCGCTCTCCAGGACGGCGAGCGCGGCGCCGAGGTCGGCGGGTTCGAGGACCCGCGTCGATGATTGCGTCAACACGTGGGGCCTCACGGTGCGTTTTCTGCGGTTCTCCGCACTGTACCCCCACTTCCCGGGCGCCGGGGGGTGCGCGAAGCCCCTCCGTTCCCGGTCGGGCGGAGGGGCTTCGGGGGTGCGGTGGGGCGGGCGGCTGTGCTCAGCCGGCGACGGCGACGGTGGGCTCGCCGCTGGTCACGCCGTCCTTCTCCATCTGCTCGGCGATCTTGAGGGCTTCCTCGATGAGGGTCTCGACGATCTTGGACTCGGGGACGGTCTTGATGACCTCGCCCTTGACGAAGATCTGGCCCTTGCCGTTGCCGGAGGCGACGCCGAGGTCGGCCTCGCGGGCCTCGCCGGGGCCGTTGACGACGCAGCCCATGACGGCGACGCGCAGCGGGACGGTCATGCCGTCGAGGCCGGCGGTGACCTCCTCGGCCAGCTTGTAGACGTCGACCTGGGCGCGGCCGCAGGACGGGCAGGAGACGATCTCCAGGCGGCGCTGGCGCAGGTTCAGCGACTCCAGGATCTGGATGCCGACCTTGATCTCCTCGGCCGGCGGGGCGGAGAGGGAGACCCGGATGGTGTCGCCGATGCCCTCGGAGAGCAGGGCGCCGAAGGCGACGGCGGACTTGATGGTGCCCTGGAAGGCGGGGCCGGCCTCGGTGACGCCGAGGTGCAGCGGGTAGTCGCACTGGGCGGCGAGCTGGCGGTAGGCGTTGACCATCACGACGGGGTCGTTGTGCTTGACCGAGATCTTGATGTCGTGGAAGCCGTGCTCCTCGAAGAGGGACGCCTCCCAGAGGGCGGACTCGACGAGCGCCTCGGGGGTGGCCTTGCCGTACTTCTGGAGCAGGCGGCGGTCGAGGGAGCCCGCGTTGACGCCGATACGGATCGGGGTGCCGGCGTCGCCGGCCGCCTTGGCGATCTCCTTGACCTTGTCGTCGAACTGCTTGATGTTGCCCGGGTTCACCCGGACCGCGGCGCAGCCGGCGTCGATGGCGGCGAAGACGTACTTCGGCTGGAAGTGGATGTCGGCGATGACCGGGATCTGCGACTTCTTCGCGATGATCGGGAGCGCGTCGGCGTCGTCCTGGGTGGGGCAGGCCACGCGCACGATCTGGCAGCCGGAGGCGGTCAGCTCGGCGATCTGCTGGAGCGTGGCGCCGATGTCGGAGGTGCGGGTGGTGGTCATCGACTGCACCGACACCGGGGCGTCGCCGCCGACGGCCACCGACCCGACCTGGATCTGGCGGCTCTTGCGCCGCTCGGCGAGCTTCGTCGGAACGGACGGGATACCGAGAGAGATCGCGGTCATTGGCTGTACAACCCCAAGGTGTGGTTCATCGGGCTCAGGTCTCCGAGATTACCGCCCCGGAGGCGGAAGGCCGGACACCGCAGGGGTGTCCGGCCGCGGGCTCACTACGTCAGCTTCACCGGATTGACGATGTCGGCGACGAGGACGAGCAGGGTGAAGCAGACGAAGACGCCCGCCACGACGTAGGCGGCCGGCATCAGTTTCGCCACGTCGAAGGGGCCCGGGTCGGGCCGCCTGAAGATCCGGGCGGTGTTGCGGCGGATCGACTCCCACAGGGCGCCGGCGATGTGGCCGCCGTCGAGCGGGAGCAGCGGGAGCATGTTGAAGAGGAACAGCGACACGTTGAACATGACCAGCAGGTTCAGGAAGAACACCAGCCTGGTCTGCGGCGGGGCCTCGATGGCCATCAGCTCGCCGCTGATGCGGGCGGCGCCGACGACGCCGACCGGCGAGTCCTGCTTGCGCTCGCCGTCGCCGAAGGCGGCGTCCCACAGGGCGGGGATCTTGCTCGGCAGGGCGATGACGGACTCGACGCCGGCCTGGAGCTGGTCGGTCATCCGGTCCGCGGACTGGCCGAAGGTGAGCGGTACGACCTCGCGACCGGACTCGAAGCCGAGGTAGCCGGCGGAGACGTACTGGAGGGGCTGGGCGACGTTGCCGTCCGCGTCCTTCTTGAGGACCTTGTTCTCCAGGAGCGTCGCGTGCAGGTCGAGCTCCTTGCCGTCGCGCTCGACGGTGACGGTGGCGGGCCCGGTGGTGGCGCGGATCCGGTCGGAGAGGGTGTTCCAGTCGGAGACGCGTTCGCCGTTGAAGGCGACGATCCGGTCGCCCTTGAGCAGGCCGGCCGCCTTGGCGGGCGAGGGGCGGTCGCTCGGCTTGCAGGTGTCGCGCTTCTCGCTCTGGTCGATGACGCAGGTGGTGACGCCGGCGACCTTGGTGGTCTGGGTCTCGAAGCCGATGGCCATGGCGCTGCCGAAGAAGAGCAGGACGGCGAGCACCAGGTTCATGAACGGCCCGGCGAACATGACGATGATCCGCTTCCACGGCTTGCGCGTGTAGAAGAGCCGGGACTCGTCGCCGGGCTGGAGCTCCTCGAAGGACGCCTCGCGGGCGTCCTCGATCATGGAGCGCCACGGGGAGGTGGAGCGGGCCTCGATCCGGCCGTCCTTGCCGGGCGGGAACATGCCGATCATGCGGATGTAGCCGCCGGCCGGGATGGCCTTGATGCCGTACTCCGTCTCGCCCTTCTTCTTCGACCACAGGGTCGGGCCGAAGCCGACCATGTACTGCGGCACCCGAATGCCGAAGAGCTTGGCCGTGGAGAGGTGGCCCAGCTCGTGCCAGGCGATGGAGACGAGCAGTCCCACCGCGAACAGCACGATGCCGAGGACGGTCAGGAGTGTGGTCATGCGCGCGCCTCCGCGATTGCCTTCGCCGCGAGTTCCCGGGCCCGGGCCCTGGCCCAGGTCTCCGCTTCCAGGACGTCCGCCACCGTGAGGGAGGTTCCCGCGCCGGGATCTCCGTGCTCGGTGACGACCGCCGTGACCGTATCCATGATTCCGTTGAACGGCAGCCTTCCGGCGAGGAAGGCGTCCACGCACTCCTCGTTGGCGGCGTTGAAGACGGCGGGGGCGGTGCCGCCGAGGGTGCCGACGTGCCGGGCCAGGTTCACCGACGGAAACGCCTCGTCGTCGAGGGGGAAGAACTCCCAGGTGGAAGCCTTGGTCCAGTCGAAGGCGGGGGCCGCGTCCGGGACCCGCTCGGGCCAGCCGATGCCGATGGCGATCGGGCCGCGCATGTCGGGCGGGGTGGCCTGGGCGAGGGTGGAGCCGTCGGTGAACTCCACCATGGAGTGGACGTACGACTGGGGGTGGACGACGACCTCGATGCGGTCGAACGGGATGTCGTAGAGCAGGTGGGCCTCGATGACCTCCAGGCCCTTGTTGACGAGGGTGGCGCTGTTCACCGTGATGACGGGGCCCATCGCCCAGGTGGGGTGGGCGAGCGCGTCCTCGCGGGTGACGCCCTCAAGCTCGGCCCTCGTGCGGCCGCGGAACGGGCCGCCGGAGGCGGTGACGACCAGCTTGCGGACGTCGGCGCGGGTGCCGGCGGCGAGCGCCTGGAACAGGGCCGCGTGCTCGGAGTCGACCGGGATGATCTGGCCGGGCTTGGCCAGGCCCTTGACCAGCGGGCCGCCGACGATCAGCGACTCCTTGTTGGCGAGCGCGAGCGTCCGGCCGGCCTCCAGGGCGGCGAGGGTGGGCGCCAGGCCGATGGAGCCGGTGATGCCGTTGAGGACGGTGTGGCACGGCGAGGCCGCGAGCGCGGTGGCCGCGTCGGGGCCCGCGAGGATCTCGGGGAGCGGCTCGGAGCCGTACAGCGCCTTCAGTGCCTCGCGCAGCGCCGGTACGGCGTCCTCGCGGGCGACGGCGACCGCGCCGGCCCGCAGCCGGTGCGCCTGCTCGGCGAGCAGCCCGACGCGGCCGCCGGAGGCGGCGAGGGCGGTGACCCGGAACCGGTCGGGGTGGCGCAGCACCAGGTCGATGGCCTGGGTGCCGATGGACCCGGTGGAGCCGAGGACGACGATGTCCCGGCGGCCTTCGGAGACGTCGAAGGCGACGTGCGGGTCGGCGAGAGGAGAGGGGCGGTCGCTCATGCCCCCCATTCTTGCCGCAAACGCCGTGCGCTCTTCACAGGGCCTGT
This sequence comes from Streptomyces sp. NPDC006339, assembly GCF_040612775.1. Classification (NCBI taxonomy): domain Bacteria; kingdom Bacillati; phylum Actinomycetota; class Actinomycetes; order Kitasatosporales; family Streptomycetaceae; genus Streptomyces; species Streptomyces sp. NPDC006339. The sequence goes on along the minus strand of NZ_JBEXQW010000044.1, from coordinate 58,488 downwards.
CGGAACGCCTCGAAAACGGGGTGGAAGTCCGGGAACGTCTTCCGCACGCAGCCGGGGTCGTCGAAGGTGATGCCCGGGGTGCGCAGGGCGGTGACCGCGAAGGACATGACGATGCGGTGGTCGCCGTGGGTGGCGATCTCCACCGGGCCGGCCGGGGTGCCGGGGTGGATCTCGATCCGGTCGGGTCCTGTGGTGACGGTGATGCCGAGGCGGCGCAGGTTCTCGGCGCAGGCGTCGAGGCGGTCGCACTCCTTGACGCGGGTGTTGGCGACGTCCTCGATGCGGACCGGGCCGTCGGCGAAGGGCGCGAGGGCGGCGAGGGTGGGCATGGTGTCGGAGATGTCCCGCATGGTGACGGTGAGGCCGCGCAGGGTTCCGGTGCCGCGGACCGTGGTGGCCTCGGCGCCGACCGAGACGTCGGCGCCCATGCGGCGCAGCACGTCGACGAAGGCGAGGTCGCCCTGGAGGGCGCCGGTGCCGAGGCCGGGGACGGTGACGGCGCCGCCGGGGGTGAGGGCGGCCGCGGCGAAGAAGTAGCTCGCGGTGGAGGCGTCCGGCTCGATGGGGTAGGCGGTTGCCTTGTAGCCGGTGGGGGCGACGGTGTACGTGCGTCCTTCGGGACCGTCCGCACGGGCGACCTCGGCGCCGAAGGCCCGCATCATCGCGAGGGTGATCTCCACGTACGGCTCCGAGACCAGGTCCGTGACGGTGATCGCGAGACCCTCGGCGGTGAGCGGGCCGAGCATCAGCAGGGCGGTGAGGTACTGGGAGGACTGGCCGGCGTCGAGCCGGATCGCACCGCCCTCGATGCCGCGGCCGGTGACGGTGAGCGGGTGGTGGCCCTCGCGCTCGCCGTGGGTCAGCTCGACGCCGAGCTCGCGCAGGGCGGTGGTGAGCGGGCCGAGCGGGCGCCGGCGCATCTGGGCGGAGGCGTCGAAGCGGAAGGTGCCGTGTCCGGCGGCGGCGAGGGCGGGCAGGAAGCGGGCAGTGGTGGCGCCGTCCCGGCAGTACACATCGGCCTCGCCGACCCCCGGCCCGGCGGGCCGCCCCTCGATGTGCCACGCGCCGGGCTCCTGCCGTACGGCGTAACCGAGGTCCCGCAGCCCCTCGGCGAAGCCCTCGGTGTCGTCGGACCGGAGCGGCCGCAGCAGGGTGGTGGTGCCTTCGGCGGCGGCCGCGAGGAACAGCGCGCGGGCGGTGACGGACTTGGAGCCGGGGATGTCGATGACGGTCACGGGGGCCATCCTGCCGGTGCGGGCGGCGTCGTCGCCGTGGCGTTCCGGCAGGTGGACGGCGGCGGCCGGGACCGGGACCGGCCGGGACCGTGCGGGGGTCGGCGCCGCGGTCGGCCGGCGCCGACCGTGCGCTAGCGGATCTTGCGGTGGACGTTCTCCTTGTCGGACGGGCCGGGGGTGGTGTCGGCGATCCAGGGGCCGTCGTCGCTGGGGTCGAGGATGCCCTCCTCCAGCCAGGTGTACGAGCCGGCCAGGACGCCGTCGACGACCTTGCGGTCCAGATCGTCGGTGTTGGCCCACAGCCGGCCGAAGAGTTCGGCGATCCGCAGCCGGGCCTGGCGGCAGAAGGCGTCCGCGAGCTGCTGGGCCTCGCGGCCGTGGTCGCCGGTGGTGCGCAGCAGTTCGGCCCGTACGCAGACCGCGCTCATCGCGAAGAGCTCGGCGCCGATGTCGACGATCCGGCCCAGGAACGCCTGCTTGAGCTCCATCCGCCCCTGCCAGCGGGACATGGCGTAGAAGGTGGAGCGGGCGAGCTTGCGGGAGGTGCGCTCGACGTACCGCAGGTGGGTCGCGAGCTCGCCGAACTCCCCGTACGCGCCGGGGACCTGGCCCTGGCCGGCGACGAGTTTCGGCAGCCAGCGGGCGTAGAAGCCGCCGGCCCGGGCGCCGGCCCTCGCCTTGTCGGCGAGGGCCTTGTCGGGGTCGATGATGTCGCCGGCGACGGCGAGGTGGGCGTCGACGGCCTCGCGGGCGATCAGCAGGTGCATGATCTCGGTGGAGCCCTCGAAGATGCGGTTGATCCGCAGGTCGCGCAGGAGCTGTTCGGCGGGGACCGCGCGTTCGCCGCGGGCGGCGAGGGAGTCGGCGGTCTCGTAGCCGCGGCCGCCGCGGATCTGGACCAGTTCGTCGGCCATCCGCCAGGCCATCTCGGAGCCGTAGAGCTTGGCGAGGGCGGCCTCGATGCGGATGTCGTTGCGGTCCTCGTCGGCCATCTGGGAGGCGAGGTCGACGACGGCCTCCAGGGCGAAGGCGGTGGCGGCGATGAAGGAGATCTTGGTGCCGACGGCCTCGTGGCGGGCGACCGGCTTGCCCCACTGCTCGCGTTCGGCGGCCCATTCGCGGGCGATCTTCAGACACCACTTGCCGGCGCCGGCGCAGGCGGCGGGCAGCGAGAGGCGGCCGGTGTTGAGGGTGGTGAGGGCGATCTTGAGGCCGGAGCCCTCGGGGCCGATGCGGTTCGCGGCCGGGACACGCACCTGGTGGAAGCGGGTGACGCCGTTCTCCAGGCCGCGCAGGCCCATGAAGGCGTTGCGGTGCTCGACGGTGATGCCGGGAGAGTCGCCCTCGACGACGAAGGCGGTGATGCCGCCGCGGTGCCCCTCGGATGCGGGGACGCGGGCCATGACGACGAGCAGGTCCGCGACGACGCCGTTGGTCGTCCACAGCTTCACGCCGTCCAGGACGTAGTCCTCGCCGTCGGGGACGGCGGTGGTGGCCAGCCGGGCCGGGTCGGAGCCGACGTCGGGCTCGGTGAGCAGGAAGGCGGAGATGTCGCTGCGGGCGAGCCGGGGCAGGAAGGCGTCCTTCTGCTCCTGGGTGCCGAAGAGTTTCAGCGGCTGCGGGACGCCGATCGACTGGTGGGCGGAGAGCAGCGCGCCGAGGGCGGGGCTGACCGAGCCGACGAGCGCGAGGGCCCGGTTGTAGTAGAGCTGGGTGAGGCCGAGGCCGCCGTACTTCGGGTCGATCTTCATGCCGAGCGCGCCGAGCTCCTTGAGGCCCTGGACGGTCTCGTCGGGGATGCGGGCCTCGCGTTCGATGCGGGCGCCGTCGACGCGGGTCTCGCAGAAGGCGCGCAGCTTGGCGAGGAACGCCTCGCCGCGCCGGACGTCCTCGTCGGCGGGGAGCGGGTGCGGATGGATGAGGTCGAGACGGAAGCGGCCGAGGAAGAGCTCCTTGGCGAAGCTGGGTTTGTGCCAGTCCTGCTGTCGGGCTGCCTCGGCGACCTGCCGGGCCTCTCGTTCGGTGACCTTGGGCGGCCGCTGGGTGGGTGCGGACATGAGGAGCTCACCTCGCCGCTCGTCGGGGGGCCTTGTGGCTACTCGTCCGTCGTACCCGAAATCCGTGGTTTCGGAAACGGCTGCGGGACCGGTTCCGGCTGCCTCCCGGACGCTTCCGGAGGCTCGCGGGTGCCGGTCGCGGCGGCTGACGGGCAGACGAAAGGCGGCCCGGGCCCCCGCACAGTGGGCCCGGACCGCCGGTCTCGTGCGTACGGACGCGTTGGTCCGTACGGGTTGTCCTGCGCGCTCCGGATCCGCGCTCCGGAGCGCGGGGCCGGACGGTGGGTCCGGATCGCGCGCCCGGAGCGCGTGGCGGGAGCGAGCGGCCGCGGCTAGAGCGCCAGGCCGGTGAGGACGAGGACGCGCTCGTAGGTGTAATCGTCCATGGCGTACTTGACGCCCTCGCGGCCGACGCCGGAGCGCTTGGCGCCGCCGTACGGCATCTGGTCGGCGCGGTAGGACGGGACGTCGCCGACGATCACGCCGCCGACCTCGAGGGCGCGGTGGGCGCGGAAGGCGGCCTGGAGGTCGTGGGTGAAGACACCGGCCTGGAGGCCGAAGTCGGAGTCGTTGACCGCGGCGAACGCCTCGGCCTCGCCGTCGACCTTGGCGACGGTCAGGACCGGGCCGAAGACCTCGGCGCGGGCCAGGGTGACGTCGGCCGGGAGGTCGGTGAGGACGGTCGGGGCGTAGGTGGCGCCCTCGCGCTTGCCGCCGGCGAGCAGCTTGGCGCCGGCCGCGACGGCCTCGTCCACCCATGCCTCGACGCGCTTGGCGGCGTTCTCGTCGACGAGCGGGCCGACGTCGGTGGCGTCGTCCGCCGGGTCGCCGGTGACCTGGGCCTCGACGGCGGCGACGATCTTCGGCAGCAGGCGGTCGTAGACGGAGGCGTCCGCGATCACGCGCTGCACGGAGATGCAGGACTGGCCGCCCTGATAGTTCGAGAAGGTGGCGATGCGGGTCGCCGCCCAGTCGAGGTCGGCCTCGGAGGACCAGTCGGGCAGGACGACGGCGGCCGCGTTGCCGCCGAGCTCCAGGGTGCAGTGCTTGTGCGGCACGGACTCCTGGATGGCGTAGCCGACCGTGTCGGAGCCGGTGAAGGAGATGACCGGGAGGCGCTCGTCCTGGACGAGGGCGGGCATGCGGTCGTTCGGCACGGTCAGGATCGACCAGGAGCCGGCCGGCAGGTCGGTCTCGGCCAGGATCTCGCCCAGGATCAGGGAGGAGATCGGGGTGGACGGGGCCGGCTTGAGGATGATGGGGGCGCCGACGGCGATGGCCGGGGCGACCTTGTGGGCGCTGAGGTTCAGCGGGAAGTTGAACGGCGCGATGCCGAGCACGACGCCCTTGGGGATACGGCGGGTGAGCGCGAGGCGGCCGACGCCGCCGGCCTCGGTGTCGAGGCGCTGGGCCTCGCCGCCGTTGAAGCGACGGGCCTCCTCGGCGGCGAAACGGAACACGGAGACGGCACGGCCGACCTCGCCGCGGGCCCACTTGATGGGCTTGCCGTTCTCGGCGGAGATGAGCTGGGCGATCTCCTCGGAGCGCTCGGCGAGCCGCTTCGACACGTGGTCGAGGGCGGCGGCGCGGACGTGCGCCGGGGTGGCGGCGAACTCGTCGACGACGGCGTACGCGGCGGCGACGGCCTCCTCGACCTGGGCCTCGGTGGGCACGCTGACCTTGCCGACCAGACGTCCGTCGTACGAGTTCGTGACGTCGAAGGTGGCCTCGCCGGTGGCCTCGCGGCCGGCGAGCCAGAAGGCGTGGGTGGTCGTCATTGCGTACCGGCCCTTTCCGTTTCGGGGGTGGTGCGAGGGGGGTGCTCTCGCGCTCTCGTGCCACGTTAGGGCGAAGCGGGCGAAGGGGGGCTTGTCCGTGATGGAGTGGTGGCGGGGTTCACCTGTCCGCTTTGGCCGAAGGGGGGCCGGGGCGGCTGGTCACCCGCGCCGCTCGGTCGAGACGATGAGACAGACTCCGGCGACGACGATCGCGCCGCCGAGCACGATCGGCCACGACAGGGCCTCGTTCAGGATCAGCGCGCCGAGGGCGACGGCGACGACCGGGTTCACGTACGCGTAGGTGGCGACCAGCGAGAGCGGGGCGCTGTGGAGGAGCCAGGCGTACGCGGTGAAGGCGATCAGCGAGCCGAAGACGATGAGATAGCCGAGGGCGGCCCAGGAGCGGCCGGAGACGGCCGACAGGTCGAGGCCGTGCTGCTCGCCGCGGATCAGGCCGACGGCGAGGCAGCCGAGGCCGCCGGCGATCATCTCGTACGCGCTGGCGGTGAAGGGGTTCGCGGGCATCGGGATCCGCGAGGAGGAGAACGACCCGATCGACCACAGCAGGGTCGCGACGATCACCAGGACCACCCCGCCGGCCTTCACGTCGCCGCTGAGCCCCGGCAGGGTGAGCACGGCGAGGCCCGCGAGGCCGAGCAGCACGCCGACGACACCGCCGCCGCTCGGCCGTTCCCCGAAGCCGGCCTTGAGGAGCACGACCCAGGCCGGGACGACGGCGATGAGCAGCGCGGCGAGCCCGGACGGCACGGAGGTCTCGGCGAGGACCACGAGCCCGTTGCCGCCGAGGAGGAGCAGCAGCCCGACGACGACGGCGGAACCGAGCTGCCGCGGACTCACCTTGAGCGCGGCGGCCCCCTGCCGCCAGGCGATGATCCCGGCCAGCAGCAGCCCGGCGATGACGAAGCGGACGCCAGCGGACAGGAACGGCGGCAGCGTCTCGACGACGATCCGGATCCCGAGATACGTGGACCCCCACACGACATACACGATCCCGAGCGCCACCCACACGGCGACGGGAATCCTCCGAACGGCGGGAGGGGGCGGCTGGACGTCGGCTGCCGTGTCGACGGCGGGGGTTGTCATGCCCAGGAGCGTAGGCAACGCGCAGCCCCGAAACCAATAATTTTGCCCGGGATCGGGCAGGGGGAGGGGAATTGAGGCCGTCGGGTCGGCACCGCGAGGGCCGGAAGCCGGTCGCGGCGGAAGCCGGGCCGGGCGGCGGAGGCACCGTCCGGTCGGGGACGGGAGCCGGGCGGGGCTCCGTGAGCGCGGGGGCCGGTGCGCACTCCGGGCGCCCCCGCTCCCCGCCGCCGTGCCGTCGGCCGCGGCGCTACTCCGGGCGTGTCCCCGCCGTCCCGGTCGTGGGGTCGCCCGTCGCCTTGAGGGCGAGCCAGAGTTCCATGCGGACGTCCGGGTCGTCGAGGGAGCGGCCGAGGATCTCCTCGACGCGGCGCATGCGGTAGCGGAGGGTGTGGCGGTGAACGCCCAGGTCGGCGGCGGCCGCGTCCCACTGGCCGTGGCGGGAGAGCCAGGCGCGGAGGGAGGCGACCAGATCGCCGCGGCCGGTGGCGTCGTGTTCGCGGAGGGCGCGCAGCAGGCCGTCGGCGAAGGCGCGCACGGCGTCGTCGGCGAGCAGGGGCAGCACCGAGCCCGCGGCGAGCTCCTCGTGCTCGACGAGGGCCCGGCCGCGCCGCCGCGCCACGGACAGCGCCTGCTCGGCCTGCTTGTACGCGGCGGCCGCCGCGATCGGCCCCGTCGGTGCGGACAGCCCCACGACCAGGCCGGCCTCCTCCGCCTCCCGCGTCGTGTAGCCCTCGCAGGCCGCGACCACCGCTCCCCCGTCGCCGGCCAGCACCACGAGCCGCTCCCCGCCCTCCGGGCCGTCCGGCACCGTCAGGACGGACTCGCCCGCGCGGGCGGCGGCGGCCTCCAGGTTCTCGGCGAGCACCGCGAGCGGCGCCTCGCCGCCCTCCTTCGGCTCGCCCGGCACGGACTCGGCGATGAGCAGCCGGAACGGGGCGTCGAGCAGCCCGCCGTACAGGCCGCCCGCCACGGCGCGGGCGTGGTCGGGCTGCCCGGCGAGCAGCATCCGCAGCACCGCCGCGCCGAGCCGCTGCTCGGCGGCCTGGAGCGAGCGGGAGCGCTCCGTCGTCAGGGTCAGCAGGGCGACCGCGGAGTGCACGGCGTACCGCTCCGCCGTCCCCAGCGGCGCCCCCGTCCCGACCGCGAGCGCGCCCCGCACCCGGCGGCCGGTGCCCAGGGACTGCAGCTCCACCCGGTCGTCGGTGCCGCCGACCACCGCACTGGCCGGCGCGGGCCGTTCCCGGAGCCGTTCGACGTCGGATGTGAGCCGCGCGGCCCGCCGTGCCGCCCAGTCCGGCGAGACGGCGAGGACGGTGCCGGAGGTGTCGTAGAGCGCGGCCCAGCCGTCGACGTGCGCGGCGAGCCGGGCGACGACGGCGTCCGGGCCCTCGGCGAGCGCGGCCCTGGTCAGTTCGCGCTGGGCCTCGAAGCCGGCCGTCACGGCCCGGTACTGGTCGGCGGCGATGGCCGCGGACACCGCCTTGCTGATGGCGAGGAACGGCGTGCGCCGGGGCACTTCGAGCAGCGGCAGGTGCTCCTCGCGGGCCGCGTCGAGCAGAGCCGCCGGGATGTCCTCGTAATTGACGCCGATGGCGAAGCCCAGCCCGACGACACCCGCGCCCAGCAGCCGCCGCACATAGCGCCGCATCGCCTCGGGGTCCTCGGCGTCGAGCGTGAGCGCGGTGGTGAGCAGCAGTTCGCCGCCCTCCATGTACGGGACGGGGTCGGCGAGCTCGCTGACGTGGGCCCAGCGCACGGGGGTGTCGAGGCGGTCCTCACCTGCGCGGACGGTGAGTTTGAGCGCCGAGTGCTGGACGAGCGAGGCGAGGGTGGGCGGCATTGGGGACCGTCGGAACCTTAAGGGGAAGGGAAGGCGCGTGGGGGGTGGGGAGGCGCGCGCCGTCCGTCGGGCGGCGCGTCCCCGATTGTGCCAGTCCGTTCCCGGCCCCGCCCTCAGCCTCGCAGGCCGGCGGCCCTCAGGGGGCGTCTCGCAGGTCGACGAGGAGCGGCGGCGTCTGCTCGCCCCGCACATGCGTCAGGGAGAGGACCGCGTGGCCGGGCGGGACGGCGTGGGCGAGGTCGGAGGCGGACCAGCGTTCGCGCTCGACCTCCCGCACGGTCACCGCCTCCGTGGTCACCGCCTTGCCGGTCATCAGCTTGCGCAGGGCGTGGAAGGCCCGGGTCATCGGCTGGTCGGCGAACACGGTGTGGTGGGCGACCTCGGTGCTCTGCACCCACTCGGTGCCCCACGCCTCGGCGAAGGCCCGGCCGTCCCAGTTGGGGATGCCCGCGAAGGCCATCCGGCAGCCGACCACCGCGAGCAACGGTCCGTGCAGCGCGGCCGGCACCTCCGCGAGGGTACGGAGGGCGAGGACGACGCCGGCGTTCTGCGGGCGCAGCCGCTGAAGGGCCCGTACGGTCCCGGCGGTGAGCGCGCCGGCCGCGTCGTCGAGCACCAGGCAGGCGAAGTGGCCGCGCGGGGAACGGTCCCGTACGACCGTCTGGAACTGGGCGAGCAGCAGCCGGTTGATCAGCCGGGCGGCTTCCTCGTGGGCGCCGTCGGGCAGGCCGATCCTCACCCGCACGGGGTGCTGGGCGACGGCCCGGAGGGAGAACGAGCGGGTGTCCGCGCCGCCACCGCCGAAGAACTCGGCGAAGACCGGCCGGTCGAGCGCCGCGAGCCGGTCGGCGAGGACGGGGCCGAGGTCGGTCGCGGTGCCGACCTGGCGGATCCGGGAGTCCAGTTCCCGCCGCATGGCCGGGGCGGTGTCCTCGGCCAGTCGATCGCCCAGCGCCTTCAGGGTCTCGGGGCGGGCCTCCAGGAGTTCCCGGAGCACCGGGACGGTGGGGAAGCGGCCGTGCACGGCGCGGTAGGGGCCGATGAGCTGGGCGAGCACGGTGGCGGCGCGGCGGGTCTCGACGCCCTCCATGTCACCGACGAGGCCCTCGGCGAGGAAGGCGGCGGCCTCGTCGGGGTCGGCGGCGCCGGCGTAGAGATCCAGGTCGTACGGGGAGGACGGGTCACCGAGCCGGATCACGACGTCGTAGGCCCCGTCGGGGCCGAGCGGAGCGCCGGCCGCGGCGACCGCGACGACGGAGCAGCCGCCCGAGAGGGCCTGCAGGGTGAGCGACTCGACGACCGGCGCCACGAGGGAGCGGGTCTTGCCGGAGCCGGAGGGGCCGACGGCGAGGAGGGAGGTGCCGAGGAGTCCGGGGTCGAGTGCGAGACCGGCCTCGCGGTAGTCCCGGGGCGTGCGCTCGGCGGCCGGGTAGCGCCCGACGCGCACCTGTCCGAGGAGCAGGTCGTGGGCGGCCGTGCGGCCGGGCAGGTCGCGGTCGCCGGACGGGTGCGCGCCCGCGCCGGGGCCCTCCCGCAGCAGTTGCCGGACGAGGGCGGCGCGGCGTACGGCGTCGTGGCCGGCGTCCTGCCAGGCGCGGCGCACCCGGGCGCAGTCGACGTCGTTCATGCGGCCGTCGGCGACGGCGGCGGTCAGCAGGTCCGCCGCCTGCCGCTCGCCCGCCTCGCGCAGCTCGGGCCACCGGGACGGGGGGACGGCCTCGCCGGCCGCCGCGGCCGGGGCGGCGGAAGCGGCGGCGCGGGCACGGGCGCGGCGGGCCCGGACGAGTCCCTTCCAGTCGCCGAGCCGGGCGAAGGGCCACAGGACGAGGAGGGTGATGAGCGCGTAGAGGGTGTAGACGACGAAGGGGGAGGCGAAGACGCCGAATCCGCCCGTGAGGAGGGCGACGAGCGCGAGCACGGGGGCGACGACGGGCAGCGGGTCCCAGTCGAGCCCGAACGCCTCCGGCCACACGAGGACGAGGGTGCCGAGGGCCATGGCGGCCGCGACGGCGGCTCGGCCGCCGGGGTGGAAGCGGCTCACGTAGTGCCGGACGATCGCGCGCCAGGAGCCGAGGAAGCCGATGGCGGAGACGAGTACGAGGAGGAACACCCCGTCGTACATGGCGCGGGCGGCCTGGCCGTGCCAGTCCACGGGGCTGGTGGTGGCGGGGTACCACCAGTCCTTGGGGGTGAGCAGCCAGAGGAATTCGGGCTTGTAGGGGAAGACCTCGGAACGCCAGGCCGACCAGGCGAGCAGGCCGATGGCCACCGGGACGAGCATGCCGGCGATGGTGACGGGGGCCAGCCGCTCGGGCCCTTCGGGGCCGGGGGGCCGGTGGCGGAGCCGCCAGATCCCGGGCCCTGCCGCCGGCCTCGGAGCGTCCATCCACGCGGCGACGGGGCTCGCGCCGGGTGCCCCGACGGGCCGGGGCGGCGCGGCCGGAGGCGCGGGCGGAGCTGCGGCCGGAGGTGCGGGCACGGACACCGGAGCCGCAGCAGGCGCGGGAGCCCCCACGGCCGCCGGACCTTCAGCGGACGCCGGAGCCTCGGTGGGCGCCGGAGCCTCAGCGGGCGCGGTAGGCCCCACGGCCGCCGTCCCGTCCGCCGGCCTCGGCGCGTGTGCCGGCGTCGGTGCCTGTGCCGGCGCGGGCGTCGGCGGCTTCGGCGGTACGGCCGGCACCGGTGGCACCGGCGGCAGCGCGCCCGGCGGGCCGGCCGGGCGCGGCACCTCGGCTCCTCGGGTGTCGCTCGACTCGTGCATACCGTCGGTCTCCATGAACCCCTGCCCCCTGACCAGCCAGGTCGCCGCCACTGTGCCCTCGTCAATCTAGTGCGCCGGGCCCGCGCCGGAGGGGATTCGCCCACCCGTACGGCCCATCACCGCCGAGAAGCGGCCGGGGCCGGGATCCGCCCGGGATCCGCCCCGCATCCACCGGGATCCGCCGGGGATGCGGCCCCGTTCCGGAGGCCCCCGTCACCTCCCTGTCCACCACGGACAACGACACACCCGCAACACTCCCGATCGGCGCATGCCCGACCCCCTGCTCCGCGCCTAGCCTGCGGAGGAAACCCGCAAGTGCGTCCAGATCACCCCCAGGAGCCCCGCATGAACGCTGTCCCGCAGGAGCGGCGCGTCGTCACCGCCATCCCCGGCCCGAAGTCGCAGGAGCTTCAGGCCCGCCGTCTCGAGGCGGTCGCCGGTGGCGTGGGCTCGGTGCTGCCCGTGTTCACCAAGCGGGCCGGCGGCGGCGTCATCGAGGACATCGACGGCAACCTGCTGATCGACTTCGGCTCCGGCATCGCCGTGACCTCGGTCGGCGCCTCCGCCGAGGCCGTGGTGCGCCGCGCCTCCGCCCAGCTCGCGGACTTCACCCACACCTGTTTCATGGTCACGCCGTACGAGGGTTACGTCGAGGTCTGCGAGGCCCTCGCCGAGCTGACCCCGGGCGACCACGCCAAGAAGTCCGCGCTGTTCAACTCGGGCGCCGAGGCCGTCGAGAACGCGGTCAAGATCGCCCGTTCGTACACCAAGCGCCAGGCCGTCGTCGTCTTCGACCACGGCTACCACGGCCGCACCAACCTCACCATGGCGCTGACGGCGAAGAACATGCCGTACAAGCACGGCTTCGGCCCGTTCGCCCCCGAGGTCTACCGCGTGCCGGTCGCCTACGGCTACCGCTGGCCCACCGGCCCGGAGAACTGCGGCCCCGAGGCCGCCGCCCAGGCCATCGACCAGATCACCAAGCAGATCGGCGCCGAGAACGTCGCCGCGATCATCATCGAGCCGGTGCTCGGCGAGGGCGGCTTCATCGAGCCGGCCAAGGGCTTCCTGCCGGCGATCGTGAAGTTCGCCAACGACAACGGCATCGTCTTCGTCGCCGACGAGATCCAGTCCGGCTTCTGCCGCACCGGCCAGTGGTTCGCCTGCGAGGACGAGGGCATCGTCCCGGACCTCATCACGACCGCCAAGGGCATCGCGGGCGGTCTGCCGCTCGCCGCCGTCACCGGCCGCGCCGAGATCATGGACTCCGTCCACGGCGGCGGCCTCGGCGGCACCTACGGCGGCAACCCGGTCGCGTGCGCCGGTGCGCTCGGCGCCATCGAGACCATGAAGGAGCTCGACCTCAACGGCAAGGCCAAGCGCATCGAGGAGGTCATGAAGGGCCGCCTCGCCGCCATGCAGGAGAAGTACGAGATCATCGGCGACATCCGCGGCCGCGGCGCCATGATCGCCATCGAGCTGGTCAAGGACCCGGCGACCAAGGAGCCGAACCCGGAGGCCGCCGGCGCGCTCGCCAAGGCATGCCACGCCGAGGGCGTCCTCGTCCTCACCTGCGGCACCTACGGCAACGTGCTGCGCTTCCTCCCGCCGCTGGTCATCGGCGAGGACCTCCTCAACGAGGGTCTGGACGTCATCGAGGCCGCACTGGCCCGTATCTGACGATCGCGGCACCACTTCTGACACCCTGTGTGAAGAAGCTGTGGGGGGCCGATGGCGGGATGGCGATCCGGCTGTCGGTCCCCCTTCCTCGTGCCGTACGGTTTCCGCAGATGAGAGAAACACCCCGGGCGGAGCCTCCCCAGCCCCGCCCACACCGTGCCTTCGCGCACACCGCTGGAGCCCTGGGCTCCGGAACTCCTCACCGATCGGATGGCCGCCCGCCCCACACCCCCCGGGGCGCGCGGCAGCCCGGTCACGGCGACCGCCCCGGAACCACCCCCCCTGTTCCGGGGCGGTCGGCTGTCTTCTGGGCCCTCGTCGTCCTCGCCGTCAGCACCTGGCAGGTCCTGGTCCACGGCCCCCTCGCCCGCCTCGACGAGCGCCTCTCCCGCACCCTGGTGGACACGGTCCCGCGCCCGCTCTCCGAGCTCGCCTCCGACCTCGGCAACCTCACCGTCGCCGTGCCGGTCCTGGCCTGCGCGATGGCGTACGCGGCCTGGCGCGGCCGCCGGGCCGCCGCCCTCCTCGCGGGCCTGGCCATGACCCTCGTGCCGCTCCTGGTCGTCCCCCTCAAGGCATGGACGGCCCGCCCCGGCCCCCTCGAACCGTGGGCCCACGGCTACTTCCCTTCGGGCCACACCGCGACGGCGATGGTCGCCTACTTCGGCGCGGCCCTCCTCCTCTCCCGCCGCCTGCTCCCGGTCGCCGCCGCCCTCACCGCGCTCACGGCCACCGGCCTGGTCCTGCGCGGCTTCCACTGGCCCCTGGACGTCCTGGCCTCGATCGCCCTGTGCCTGCCCCTGCTGCGCTGGCCGGTGTACGCCGCGCGGTACGGTCGCGTCGCCCCGCCCGCGACACCCGCACCGGAGAAGAGATGACGATCCACCGGCCCGGCCTCCCGACCGACCTGCCCGACCCCGACGTCCTGTGGACGCGCTGGGCCCTGGCCGCCGTCGTGCAGGCCACCACCGAGGCGGAGGGCGCCGGCGTCCACCGGACCGGCGTCTGGATCGACGACGAGGGTCTGCACCTCGACGACTGCGGCTGCACCTGGTGGACCTTCTCCCGGACGGGCGAGGGCCGTTACGTGCTGTTCGGCGAGGACGAGTCGAGCGGCTGCAAGTGGTACGAGCCGCCGGTGGACATGCTGGCGGGCGGCCCGGACTGGCTCCCGTACGAGGAGCTGCGCGACCGGCTCGCGGGGAACGAGCTGGGCTGCGTCTACTGGTACGAGGACGGCGCCTGGGCCCGTGCCCCGTACCCGGAGGACCTCGACGACGACGGCCTGGACTGCGGGATGAGCCGGTTCGCCGTCCGGGCCGAGGCCCTGGGCCTGCTGGCCGACCACGTGGCGTACGACCGTCCGGCGGCGGAGCTCCTCATGACCGCCGCCGAAGGGCACCGCCTGACGCCGGAGTTGCTCGCGGCGCACGTCGTGGCGGAGGACCGCGGCGACCCGGACCTTCCGGCGATGGTCCGGGCGCTGCGGCGTACGGGTCTCGACCGGGAGGCCGCGGCCGGTCAGCTCCAGGCGTAGGCGTCGAAGTTCCGGCTGAACTCCTGCTGGTGGAAGCGGTCCCAGTTGATGGACCAGGTCATCAGGCCGCGCAGGGCGGGCCAGGTGCCGTGGGTGCGGTAGGTGCCGCAGTTCGTCTTCCTCGTCAGGCAGTCGAGGGCCTTGTTCACCTCGGCGGGCGGGGTGTGGCCGTTGCCGGCCTGGGGGGAGGCGGGGAGGCCGATGGCGACCTGGTCGGGGCGGAGGGCGGGGAAGACGCGGGTGGTGTCGCCGGCGACGGGGAAGCCGGTGAGGAGCATGTCGGTCATGGCGATGTGGAAGTCGGCGCCGCCCATGGAGTGGTACTGGTTGTCGAGGCCCATGACGGGGCCGGAGTTGTAGTCCTGGACGTGGAGCAGGGTGAGGTCGTCGCGCAGGGCGTGGATGACCGGGAGGTAGGCGCCGGCGCGGGGGTCCTGGCCGCCCCAGGGGCCGGAGCCGTAGTACTGATGGCCGAGCTGGACGAAGAAGGTCTCCGGCGCCATCGTCAGCACGAAGTCCTCGCCGTACCGGGCCTTGAGGGTCTTCAGGGCCGCGACGAGGTTCACGATGACCGGGCTGGTCGGGTGGCGGAAGTCGGTGTCGCCGGTCTGGAGCGACAGCGAGTGGCCCTCGAAGTCGATGTCGAGGCCGTCGAGACCGTACTCGTCGATGATCTTCGACACGGAGGTGACGAAGGCGTCGCGGGCGGCGGTGGTGGAGAGCTGGACCTGGCCGTTCTGGCCGCCGATGGAGATGAGGACCTTCTTGCCGGCGGCCTGCTTGGCCTTGATGGCGGCCTTGAAGTCGGCGGCGGACTCGACGCCGGGGCATTCGGTCGCCGGACAGAGCCGGAAGCGGATGTCGCCGGAGGTGACCGAGGTGGGTTCGCCGAAGGCGAGGTTGATGACGTCCCAGGAGTCGGGGACGTCGGCCATGCGCAGGTAGCCGGAGCCGTTGGCGAAGCTCGCGTGGAGGTAGCCGACGAGGGCGTGGGCGGGCAGGCCGCCGCCGGGGTCACCGCCGCCGGTCGCGGTGGTGGCGGCGACGGCGGTGGAGAGGGCGGACTCGCCCGCGCTGTTGGCCGCCGCCACCTGGAAGCGGTACGAGGTGCCGGCCGCCAGCCCGGTGGCGGTGTACGCGGTGGTGGTGACGGTCGCGGCGAGGCCGCCGTCCCTGTACACCTTGTACGAGGTCGCGCCGGGGACCGCGGGCCAGGTCAGCGGCACCGAGGAGGAGGTCGGGGAGCCGGCCGCGAGGCCGGTGGGGGTGGCCGGTACGGCGACGGGATCGCCGCCGGGGCCGAGGAGGGACAGGTCGTCGGCGACGTAGGCGCCGGTGCCGTACCAGCCGTGCGTGTAGACCGTGACGGAGGTGGTGGAGGCGCCGGTGGTGAAGGTCGTGGCGAGCCGCTGCCAGTCGGGGGCGGCCTGGGTCCAGGTGGAGACGTCGGTGGTGCCGGTGCCGGAGGCGCCGAGGTACACGTAGGTGCCGCGCACCCAGCCGCTCAGCGTGTAGGTGGAGTTCGGCCGCACGGGCACGGTTTGCGCGCAGCGGGCGTTGTCGCCGCCGGCGGGGGTGGCCTGGAGTGCCTTCGTCCCGCTGTGCACGGGTGAGGGGACGACGGCCCCGCTGCCGGCCGTACAGCTCCAGCCGTCCAGGCCGGACTCGAAGCCGCCGTTGCGGGCGAGTTCGGTGTCGGCGGCCTGCGCCAGGGGGGTGAGCGCCGTGAGGCCGCCGGCGGCGAGCACGCCCGCGAGCAGAAGGGTGAGGGGTCGGGTGCGGTCCACAACTGCCTCCGGGGATGGGGGAATCGAGGTGGCGCGCGCCACAGCATGGTCCAGACCAATCAGGTGGTCAAGACCTCTGACCGCGCCCCGGCCCCGGGCAGCCGGCCGCCCGCGTCTCAGGTGTCTCCCGGTCCCCGCTCCTCCCCCGCCAGCCGTCCCGCCGCCTCGTGCATGGCGAGTTCGAGGAGCGCGGCGTCGGTGAGCGTGCCCGCCGCGTCGGGGGCCACCAGCCAGCGCACCCCGCCGCCGGTGGCCCGTCCCGGGTAGGGGACGACGATCCAGGTCCCGGCGCCGGCGCTGCGCACTCCGGTGCCCAGCCAGCGGGTGGCGGTGCCCGGCGGTACGAAGAAGCCCATCCGGGCGTCGCCGAAGTCGGTCAGGACCGGGCCGGGCCGGTCCACGAGCCGGGTCAGCACGTCCAGGGTGGGGTAGCCGAGCTCGGCCGGCAGGATCAGCACGTCCCACCGCCGGCCGGCGGGCAGCAGCGCGACGCCGTGCGGGTTGCGCTCCCACTCCCAGCGGCAGGCGTCGGGATCCGGCGCGACCGAGGCGAGCCACTCCACCGCGGTCCTGGCCTCCGGAGCGCCCGAGTCCGACCCCGTACCCGTCCCCGTATCCGTCATCGCCACAGCCCTCTCTCTCCGTGTGGACCCGCGGTCGCGGTGTCCGTACGGAGAGAGAGGGCCGCCCCGCGCCTATGACGCGGGTTCCCCCCTCCTGGAGTGTGACCTGTGTCACACTCCACGGGATCAACTGTCGAAGCCGAGCCCCAGCCGGTCCATCGTCTTCAGCCACAGGTTGCGCCGCCCGCCGTTCGCGTCGGCGCGGGCCAGCGACCACTTGGTGAGCCCGATGCCGGCCCAGGCGATCGGCTCCGGCGGGAACGGCAGCGGCTTGGAGCGGACCATCTCCAGCCGCGTCCGCTCGGTCCGCTCCCCCGCCAGCAGGTCCAGCATCACGTCCGCGCCGAAGCGCGTGGCGCCCACGCCGAGACCCGTGTAGCCGGCCGCGTACGCCACCTTGCCCTGGTGCGCGGTGCCGAAGAAGGCCGAGAAGCGCGCGCAGGTGTCGATCGCCCCGCCCCAGGCGTGGCTGAAGCGCAGACCCTCGAGCTGCGGGAAGCAGGTGAAGAAGTGCTGGGCGAGCTTGAGGTACGTCTCGGGGCGGTGGTCCATCTCGGCGGCCACCTTGCCGCCGAAACGGTAGACCGCGTCGTAACCGCCCCACAGGATGCGGTGGTCCGCGGTGATCCGGAAGTAGTGGAACTGGTTGGCGGAGTCGCCGAGGCCCTGCCGGTTCTTCCAGCCCACCGACGCCAGTTGCTCCTCGCTCAGCGGCTCGGTCATCAGCGCGTAGTCGTACACCGGGACGACGTAGTGCCGCACCCGCTTGACCAGCGACGGGAAGACGTTGGTGCCGAGGGCGACCCGGCGGGCCGCGACCCGGCCGTACGGGGTGCGCACGGCCATGCCGCCGCCCGCGCCGCCCGCCGAGACCAGGTCGAGCGCCGGGGTGTTCTCGAAGATCCGCACCCCGAGGTCCAGACAGGCCCGCTTGAGGCCCCAGGCCAGCTTCGCCGGGTGCAGCATGGCCACGCCGCGGCGGTCCCACAGACCGCCCTGGAAGGTGGGCGAGTCGACCTCGGCGCGCACCGCGTCGCGGTCCAGGAGCGTGAGGCCGCCGGCGAGACCGAGCCGGTCGGCCTGCTCGTACCACTCGTGCAGCTCGTCGAGCTGGTACGCCTCGGTGGCCACGTCGATCTCGCCGGTGCGCTCGAAGTCGCAGTCCAGGGAGTAGCGGGCGACGGTCTCCTCGATGGCGTCGAGGTTCCGCTCGCCCATCCGCTCCAGGGTCGCGAGCTCCCCCGGCCAGCGGGCCAGGCCGTTGCCGAAGCCGTGGGTCAGGGAGGCGGCGCAGAAGCCGCCGTTGCGGCCCGAGGCGGCCCAGCCCACCTCGCGGCCTTCGATCAGGACGACATCCCGGGAGGGGTCGCGCTCCTTGGCGAGGAGCGCGGTCCACAGTCCGCTGTAGCCGCCGCCGACCACGAGCAGGTCGCACCGCTCGGTGCCGGTGAGGGCGGGCAGGGCTCCGGGCTTGCCGGGGTCTTCCAGCCAGAAGGGGACGGGCTGGGCGTCGGAGAGAGATTGTGCAGCGAGACGCATGGCGACTGGGGCCATGGTTTCCAACTCCTTCGGTGCCCGACCGGCGGTCGGTCAGGCCGTTGCTGTTTTCCTGCGCCGGTTCGAGATGATCTGGCCGGCCACGACGATCACCACCGCGAGGACGAACATCGCGGTGCCGATCACGTTGATCTGGACGGGGGTTCCGCGCTGCGCCGAGCCCCAGACGAACATGGGGAAGGTCACGGTGGAGCCCGCGTTGAAGTTGGTGATGATGAAGTCGTCGAACGACAGCGCGAAGGCGAGCAGGCCACCGGCGGCGATGCCGGGCGCGGCGATCGGCAGGGTCACCCGCAGGAAGGTCTGCACGGGACCCGCGTACAGGTCGCGGGCCGCCTCCTCCAGGCGCGGGTCCATGGACATCACGCGCGCCTTGACCGCCGTCACGACGAACGACAGGCAGAACATGATGTGGGCGATCAGGACCGTCCAGAAGCCCAGCTCCGCCCCCATGTTGAGGAACAGGGTGAGCAGCGAGGCGGCCATGACGACCTCGGGCATCGCCATCGGCAGGAAGATCAGCGAGTTGATCGCGCCGCGCGCCTTGAAGCGGTAGCGGACAAGCGCGAAGGCGATCATCGTGCCGAGGACGAGCGCGCCGGCCGTCGCCCACGCGGCGAGCTGGAGCGAGAGGGTGAGCGACGCGCACAGGTCGGCGACCCCGCAGGGGTCCTTCCAGGCGTCCAGCGAGAACTGCTGCCAGGCGTAGTTGAAGCGCCCGTTGGGCTTGTTGAAGGAGAACGCCATGACGACGACGTTCGGCAGGATCATGTACGCGAGCGTGAGCAGGCCCGCGAGGGCCACCAGGTTCTTCCGAAGCCACTGCATCAGACCAGGTCCTCCGTTCCCGCGCGGCGGATGTAGACGGTGACCATGAGCAGCACGATCGCCATGAGGATGAACGACAGGGCGGCGGCCGTCGGGTAGTCGAGGACCCGCAGGAACTGCGACTGGATGACGTTGCCGACCATCTTGGTGTCGGTCGAGCCGAGGAGTTCGGCGTTGACGTAGTCGCCGCTCGCCGGGATGAAGGTGAGCAGCGTGCCGGAGACGACGCCGGGCATCGACAGCGGGAAGGTCACCTTGCGGAAGGTGGTCGCCGGGGAGGCGTAGAGGTCCTTGGCGGCCTCGTGCAGCCGGCCGTCGATCCGCTCCAGGGAGGTGTACAGCGGCAGGATCATGAACGGCAGGAAGTTGTACGTCAGACCGCAGACCACCGCCATGGGGGTGGCGAGGACCCGCTCGCCCTCGGTCCAGCCGAGCCAGCTCGTGACGTCGAGGACGTGGAGGGCGTTGAGCACGTCCACCACGACGCTGTCGTCGGCGAGGATCGTCTTCCACGCCAGCGTGCGGATTAGGAAGCTGGTGAAGAACGGCGCGATGACGAGCACCAGCAGGAGGTTGCGCCAGCGGCCGGCCTTGAAGGCGATCAGGTACGCCAGCGGGTAGCCGAGCAGCAGACACAGCAGGGTCGCCGTGCCCGCGTACAGCAGCGAGCGGACGAACTGCGGCCAGTACTCGTGGAAGGCGTCCCAGTAGGTCCGGAAGTGCCAGGTGACCTCGAAGCCCTTCTCCAGGGAGCCGGTCTGCACGGAGGTCGACGCCTGGTAGACCATCGGCAGCGCGAAGAAGACGAGCAGCCAGACGATGCCGGGCAGCAGCAGCCAGTACGGGACCAGCCGCCTGCGTGCGGAGGGCTTGCGCAGCACCGGCTCCTCGGCCGGCGGCGCGTCCTTCGTCAGCGTCGCGCTCACAGCGAGTCCTCCACCGTCTCCACACCCGCGTCGATGTCCTGGGCGGCGTCGAGGCCGAAGGTGTGCGCCGGGTTCCAGTGCAGGACGACCTGGGCGCCGGGCACCAGGCGCGTGTCGCGCTCGATGTTCTGCTCGTAGACCTGGAGTTCCGCGCCGGCCGGCGAGTTCACCACGTACTGCGTGGAGACGCCGATGAAGGAGGAGTCGACGATCCGGCCGGTGACCCGGTTGCGGCCCTCGGCGATCTCCCCGGCGTCGTCGGCGTGCGCCAGCGAGATCTTCTCGGGCCGTACGCCCACCAGCACCTTCTCCCCCGCGCGGACGGCGGAGGCGCAGCGCTCGGCCGGCACGCGCAGCCTGCCGCCGCCGGCGGTGACGACGACCTGGTCGCCGGTCTCGGCGACCTCGGCCTCGATCAGGTTGGAGGTGCCGAGGAAGTTCGCGACGAACGTCGTCCTCGGGTTCTCGTACAGGTCGGCGGGGGCGCCGAGCTGCTCGACCCGGCCGCCGTTCATCACCGCGACCTGGTCGGCCATGGTCATGGCCTCCTCCTGGTCGTGGGTGACGTGCACGAAGGTGATGCCCACCTCGGTCTGGATGCGCTTGAGCTCCAGTTGCATCTGGCGGCGCAGCTTCAGGTCGAGGGCGCCGAGCGGCTCGTCGAGCAGCAGCACCTGCGGGTGGTTGATGAGGGCGCGGGCCACGGCGACGCGCTGCTGCTGGCCGCCGGAGAGCTGGTGCGGCTTGTGCCGGGCCTTGTCGCCGAGCTGGACCAGCTCCAGCATCTCGTCGACCTGCTTCTTCACCGACTTGATGCCGCGCCGGCGCAGGCCGAAGGCGATGTTCTCGGAGATGTCCATGTGCGGGAAGAGCGCGTAGGACTGGAAGACGGTGTTCACGGGCCGCTTGTACGGCGGCAGTGCCGTCACGTCCCGGTCGCCGAGGAAGACGCTGCCCGTCGTGGGGTCCTCGAGGCCGGCGATCATCCGCAGGGTGGTGGTCTTGCCGCAGCCGGAGGCGCCGAGCAGGGCGAAGAAGGAGCCCTGCGGGACGGTCAGGTCGAGCGGGTGGACGGCGGTGAAGGAGCCGTAGGTCTTGCTGATGCCGGTGAGACGGACGTCGCCGCCGGTTGTGTTGTCAGTCATGGAGGGATTCCCGGTGTTCGTTCAGGTAAGGGACGACGGCCTCAGGCACCGATGAGCTTGGCGAACTTCTCCTCGTACGCGGTCTCCTCCGCGCTGCTGAGCGAGCGGAAGGCGCGCGACTTCGCCGCCATCGCCTTGTCCGGGAGGATCAGCGTGTTGCTCGCCAGCGCCGGGTCGATCTTGGCGAGTTCGTCCTTCACCCCGTCGACCGGGCAGACGTAGTTGATGTAGGCGGCCAGTTGGGCGGCGACCGGGAGCTCGTAGTAGTAGTCGATGAGCTTCTCGGCGTTGGTCTTGTGCCGGGCCTGCGCCGGGACCAGCAGGTTGTCGCTGGAGGTGATGTAGCCGGCGGCCGGGATGGCGAACTTGATGTCCGGGTTGTCGGCCTGGAGCTGGATGACGTCACCGGCCCACGCGAGACAGGCCGCCAGGTCGCCCTTGTCGAGGTCGGAGGTGTAGTCGTTGCCGGTGAAGCGGCGGATCTGCTTCCGGTCGACGCCCTTCTGCAGCCGGCCGACCGCCGCGTCGAAGTCGGCGTCCGTGAAGGAGCCGGGGTCCTTGCCCATGTCGATGAGGGTCATGCCCACCGAGTCCCGCATCTCCGTCAGGAAGCCGACCCGTCCCTTCAGCGCGGGGTCGTCCAGCATCTGGGAGACCGAGTCGACCTTCTTCCCGCCGGTCGCCTTGCTGTTGTAGGCGATGACGGTCGAGATGCCGGTCCAGGGGTACGAGTAGGCCCGGCCGGGGTCCCAGTCGGGGCGCCGGAACTGGGCGGACAGGTTGGCGTACGCGTGCGGGAGGTTCGCCGGGTCGAGCTTCTGCGCCCAGCCGAGCCGGATGATGCGGGCGGCCAGCCAGTCCGTCACGCAGATCAGGTCGCGTCCGGTGTCCTGGCCGGCCGCGAGCTGCGGTTTGATCTTCCCGAAGAACTCGACGTTGTCGTTGATGTCCTCGGTGTACTTGACCTTGATCCCGGTCCGCTTGGTGAACGCCTCCAGGGTCGGACGCGTCTTCTCGTCCTCGCTGACGTCCATGTACTCGGTCCAGTTGGAGAAGGCGAGCGTCTTCTCCTTGGCCGAGAAGTCCGTGGACGCCGGGCCTTCGCCCTCCCGCTTGGCGGGCGGGATGCCACAGGCGCTCAGGCCGGCGAGGCCGCCGACGGTGAGCGCGCCGACGCCTCCGGCCCGCAGCATCGAACGGCGGGTGAGGGCGCCCCGGCCGCTCGTCAGGCTGCGCCGCATCGCGGCCACCTGCGCCGCGGACAGGCTGTCGGGCTCGTACTGCTCCATGCGCTGTGCCCTTTCGGGATGGTTTCGCCGCTGGTCGGACGGCTGTGGCTGGCTATCGGTCCCCGAAGATCGTGCGGTGCCAGTCCTTCGCGGCGACCGCGGTGTTGTCGTACATCACATGCTTGACCTGCGTGTACTCCTCGAAGGAGTACGCGGACATGTCCTTTCCGAAGCCGGACGCCTTGTAGCCGCCGTGGGGCATCTCGCTGATGATCGGGATGTGGTCGTTGACCCACACACAGCCGGCCTTGATCTCACGGGTGGCCCGGTTCGCCCGGTAGACGTCCCGGCTCCAGGCGGAGGCGGCGAGCCCGTACGGGGTGTCGTTGGCGAGCCGGATGCCCTCGTCGTCGCCGTCGAAGGGCAGGGCCACCAGGACCGGCCCGAAGATCTCCGACTGCACGACCTCGCTGTCCTGCGGGGCGCCGGTGATCAGGGTGGGCCGATAATACGCACCCTCCTCGAGCGCGCCACCGGGGGCTTCGCCTCCGGTGACGACGGTCGCGTACGCCCGCGCCCGCTCGACGAAGCCGGCCACCCGGTCCCGCTGGACATGGCTGATGAGCGGCCCGAGATCGGTCGTGCCGTCGAACGGGTCCCCGACCCGCACGGTCTCCATCAGCTCCGCGACCCGCGCGACGAAGGCGTCGAACAGCGGGCGCTGCACATAGGCCCGGGTGGCGGCGGTGCAGTCCTGCCCGCTGTTGATCAGCGAGGCGGCGACCGCCCCCTGGGCGGCGGCCTCCAGGTCGGCGTCGTCGAAGACGACGAAGGGGGCCTTGCCGCCGAGTTCCAGGTGCAGCCGCTTCACCGTCGCGGTCGCGATCTCCGCGACCCGCTTGCCCACGCCCGTGGACCCGGTGAACGAGGTCATGGCCACGTCCGGGTGCCCGACCAGATGCTCACCGGCGACCCGGCCGGCCCCCGTGACCACGTTGACGACGCCGTCCGGGATGCCGGCCTCCTTCGCCGCCTGAGCGAACATCAGGGAGGTCAGCGGCGTCAGCTCGGCCGGCTTCAGGACGATGGTGTTGCCCGCGGCGATCGCCGGCAGGATCTTCCACGCCGCCATCTGCAGCGGATAGTTCCACGGGGCGATGGAGCCCACGACGCCGATGGCCTCCCGCCGGACGTACGAGGTGTGGTCCCCGCTGTACTCCCCCGCCGACTGGCCCTGGAGGTGCCGGGCGGCACCGGCGAAGAAGGCGGTGTTGTCCACCGTCCCCGGCACGTCGAACTCGGTGGTGAGCTTCAGCGGCTTGCCGCACTGGAGGGACTCCACCCGGGCGAAGTCCTCCGCCCGCTCGGCCAGCACACCGGCGAGCCGGTGCAGCGCGTCGGACCGCTCGCCCGGGGTGGCCCCCGCCCACGCGGGGAACGCCTCCTTGGCGGCGGCGACGGCCTCGTCGACATCGGCGGCGGAGGCCAGCGCGTACGTGAGGACGCTCTCCCCGGTCGCCGGGTCGATCACGCTGTGGTCCTGCCCCGAGGTGCCGGCCCGAAGCCGCCCTCCGATGTACTGCGCGCCGTCCGCGAAGCGATCCGACACCTGGAAGCGGTTGCCCATGACGCTCTCCGTTGTTCCAGTTCGAGTTGAGTGCCGATCCTGACAGAGGCCCCCAGGCCCAACAAGTGATTCCGTTGTTGCCTTTTGGTTACGCGACGGAATCGGTCGAGCAATGTGTCGAGGTCGGCGGGAAATTGCCGTACGGACTGTCCGTGGCACCTGACAAGCTGCCATGCATGAAGGATCTCGACACACTGAAACGGCAGGTCAGCGCCGGAGCGAAGCTCAAATGGCTGCACTTCTGGGGCCACCGTCCGCGCCCCGACGGGCAGCTCTCGGCGAGCTGTCTGAGCCAGTGGTGGCCGTCCCCCTTCGAGGTGGAGGGGGTGTGCTACGCGACGGCCGAGCACTGGATGATGGCGCGCAAGGCCCGGCTCTTCGGGGACCCGGAGGCGGAGGCGGCGGCCCTCGCCGCGCCCACCCCGGCGCAGGCGAAGAACGCCGGCCGCCTGGTCCGCGGCTTCGACGAGGCGGTCTGGGAGCGGGAGCGCTTCGAGATCGTCGTCGCGGGCAGCGTGCACAAGTTCTCGGCCGAGCCGCTGCGCTCGTTCCTGCTGGGAACGGGCTCCCGCGTCCTCGTCGAGGCGAGCCCCCTGGACCGCGTCTGGGGCATCGGGCTGGCCGCGGACGATCCGCGGGCCTTCGACCCCGAGCGGTGGCGCGGCCTCAACCTGCTCGGCTTCGCGCTGATGGAGGCGCGGGCGAGGCTGCGGGAGACGGGAGCGGGGGACGTGCGGGGGGCCGCGGCCACCGGAGCGGCCCCCGTGGCGGGCTGACGCCGGTCGGTCAGCGAGGGGCGGAGGAGACGGTGAGGCTGGTCGCCCAGGGGTCCTCGGAGTCGTCGAAGGCGTCCGGGTCGTTGGCGACGGCCCAGATGATGAAGCCCAGGAAGGCGGCGCTGACCAGCGTGCCGACGGCGCCGAGCACGATGCCCGCGATGGCCATGCCCCGGTTGGTGGCCTCGCCCCGGTTGGCCTTCTTCAGGCCGATGATGCCGAAGATCAGCGCCAGGATGCCGAGGACCGCGCCGAGCCCGTAGAAGCAGAAGCCCGCCACGGCGATGATGCCGAGGACCATGGCGGCCGTTCCCATGCCGTTGGCGGGGGTCTGCTGCCAGCCCGGCTGACCGTAGCCGCTGCCGTACGCGGGATATCCCGGGGCCGCCGGATAGCCGTAGCCCGTCCCGGCGCCCATCCCCGGACCCGCTCCCAGCCCCGGCTGGGGCGCGGCCGGCTGCGTCGGGTAGCCGAAGGAGCCGCCCGAGGTGCCCGGCGCGGCCGGCGGGGGCGGGAGTTCGACGCCGGACGCCATGGTCGGCTGGTCGTGCACCGGCGACCCGGCCGCACCCGACGGACCCGGCGCACCGGGCGTACCGGGCGTCCCCGTCGGGCCGGACGCACCCGGCGCCGCCCCGCCCGTCGCCCCCTTGCTCAGTTCGACGCCGTCCTGGTTCGGCGGAGCCCACGGGTCCACCGGCTGGTCGCTGTTCTCAGACATGGGCCTCCCCCATCGTGGTCACGCCATGCTACGACCTCACGCTTCCGGGGGAACGGCCCGGCCTACGATGACCTGATGACCGACCTGCATTCCTTCATCGCCGGGCTCCCGAAGGCCGAGCTGCACGTCCACCACGTGGGCTCCGCCTCGCCGCGGATCGTCGCCGAGCTGGCCGCCCGCCACCCGGACTCCAAGGTCCCGACGGACCCGGAGGCCCTGGCCGACTACTTCACGTTCACGGACTTCGCCCACTTCATCGAGGTGTATCTGTCGGTCGTGGACCTGGTGCGGACCCCGGAGGACGTGCGGCTGCTGACCTTCGAGGTCGCCCGGGACATGGCCCGCCAGAACATCCGCTACGCGGAGCTGACGATCACCCCGTACAGCTCGACCCGGCGCGGCATCGACGAGCGCGCGTTCATGGCGGCGATCGAGGACGCCCGGAAGGCGGCCGAGGCGGAGCTCGGCGTGATCCTGCGCTGGTGCTTCGACATCCCGGGTGAGGCGGGTCTGGAGGCGGCGGAGGAGACGGCGCGCCTCGCGGTCGACCTGCGGCCGGAGGGCCTGGTGTCGTTCGGTCTGGGCGGCCCGGAGATCGGTGTGCCGCGTCCGCAGTTCAAGCCGTACTTCGACCGGGCCCGGGCGGCCGGTCTGCGCTCGGTGCCGCACGCGGGCGAGACGACGGGCCCGGAGACGGTGTGGGACGCCCTGCGCCAACTGGGCGCCGAGCGGATCGGCCACGGCACGAGCTCCGTCCAGGACCCCGAGCTCCTGGCGTATCTGGCCGAGCACCGGATCGCGCTGGAGGTCTGTCCGACCTCGAACATCGCGACCCGGGCGGTGGAGCGCCTGGAGGACCACCCGCTCCGGCGGATGGTGGAGGCGGGGGTGCTGGTGACGATCAACAGCGACGACCCGCCGATGTTCGGCACGGACCTGAACAACGAGTACGCGGTGGCGGCGCGGCTGCTCGGCCTGGACGAGCGGGGTCTTGCGGCGCTCGCGAAGAACGCGGTGGAGGCGTCGTTCCTGGACGAGGCGGGGAAGGCGCGCCTGGCCGAGGAGATCGACACGTACACGGAGCGGTGGCTGTCGGCGTAGCCGTCAGCAGAATGGGGGGCATGGCCTCCATGACCCCCCGCCCCCCGTCCGCCGCCCCCGCCCCGTCCCTCACCGTGGTGGCGCACCGCGGCGACCCGTACCGCGTCCGGGAGAACACGGTCCCTTCGATCCTGTCGGCGCTCGCGCGGGGCGCGGACGCGGTGGAGGTGGACGTGCGGCTGACGAAGGACGGGGTGCCGGTCCTGCTGCACGACGATTCGCTGAAGCGGCTGTGGGGACAGGACCGGCCGCTGGCGTCGCTCACCGTCGCGCGGCTGAAGGAGCTGACGGACGGCGGGGTGCCGACGCTGCGGGAGGCGCTGCTCGCCGCGGGGGCGCACCGGTTGATGCTGGATCTGCCGGGCGGGGACGAGGGTTCGGTGCGCACGGTCGTCGGCACGGTCCGGGAGTGCGGGGCGGCGGAGCGGGTCTTCTACTGCGCGGGGGGTGTGGCGATGCTCCACGTGCGGGCGGCGGATCCGCGTGCGGAGATCGCGCTGACCTGGAACTCGCTGGCGCCGCCGCGCCCCGTGCTGCTGGACGCGGTGCGGCCGCGCTGGCTGAACTACCGCTTCGGGCTGGCGAGTCGGGAGCTGGTGGAGCGGGTGCACCGGGACGGACTGCTGGTGTCCGTGTGGACACCGGACACGAAGCGGTCCATGCGTAAGCTGATCGGGAACGGGGTCGATTCGATCACGACCAATCGCGTCGACGCCTTGGCCGCCGTCCTCCGAAAGGCCCGTCGATGACCGACCTGCCCCCGCCCGAGCACCTCGACGACCGCATCCGCACCGACATCGCGCACAACGCCCGGGTGTGGAACTACTGGCTGGGCGGCAAGGACAACTACCCGGTGGACCGGGCGGTCGGCGACCAGGTGACGGCGTTCCACCCGAGCATCGGGGCGGTGGCGCGCGCGGACCGGGCGTTCCTCGGCCGTGCGGTGACCCATCTGGCGGGCGAGCGGGGGGTGCGCCAGTTCCTGGACATCGGCACGGGGCTGCCGACGGCCGACAACACCCACGAGGTGGCGCAGCGGGTGGCGCCGGACGTCCGGATCGTCTACGTCGATAACGACCCGATCGTCCTGACGCACGCGCGCGCCCTGCTGACGGGGACGCCGGAGGGCGTCACGGAGTACGTGGACGCGGACGCGCACGCCCCGGAGAAGATCCTGGCGCAGGCGGCGCGGACGCTGGACCTCTCGCGGCCGGTCGCGGTGCTGATGCTGGGCATCCTCAACTTCGTCCTGGACACGGACGAGGCCCGCTCGATCGTGCGGACCCTGATGGACGCGGTGCCGTCCGGCAGTTTCCTGGTGCTCACCCACCCGACGTACGACGCCGACCTGGGCGGCGAGGCGAACGTGGCGGCGATGGAGTTCTGGAACGCCCACGCGACCCCGCCGATCACGGCCCGCGGCCGCGCCGAGTTCGCCTCCTTCCTGGACGGGCTGGACCTGCTGGAGCCGGGCATCGTGTCGTGCGCGCGCTGGCGCGCGCCGGAGGCGGCCGAGGTCGCGCAGTTCGGTGCGGTGGGCCGCAAGCCGTAATGGGAGGAGGGGGACGGATACCGGGGGTGCGGGAGGTACGGGCCTGGGGCGCGGCGAACCCGTGGGCGGTGGACATCGGGATCGCGCTGCTCGTGCAGGCGGCGATGACGATGCCGTTCGTGGTGCCGCGCCCGCCGGAACTGGAGCCGGCGACCTGGCCGGCGTACGGGCTCAGCACCCTGACCGTCGTGCCCCTGGTGTGGCGCCGCCGGGCGCCGTTGGCCGTCCTGCTGGCGATCCTGGCGACGAGCGGCCTGTACCGGCTGGCCCTCGAGGGGCCGGGGCAGCCGCTGCCGTACACGGGGCTGGTCAGCCTCTACACGATCGCGGTGCTGTCGCCGGCCCGGAAGCGGCTGGCGGCGGCGCTGCTCGTCGCGCTGGCCGTGCCGGTGTCGGTGTGGCTGAACACCCGGTCGATGCGCGAACTGACCTTCTCGCTCTTCGTGTTCGGGGCCGCGTACGTCTTCGGGCGGCTGACCGATGCCCGGCAGCGGGCGCACCGGGTGGAGGCGGAGCAGGCGGCGGCCCGGGAACGGGCCCGGATCGCCCGGGAGATGCACGACATCCTGTCGCACGCGGTGAGCCTGATGGTGGTGCAGGCGGAGGCGGGTCCGGTGGCGGTGCGGGCGGCGCCGGAGCGGGCGGAGGCCGCCTTCGAGGCGATCTCGGAGACCGGCCGGGACGCGATGGTCCAACTGCGGCGGATGCTGGGCGTGTTGCGCGAGGAGGAGCAGGCGGCGCGGGCGGCGCCCCGGGAGCCGCAGCCCGATGTGGGCGCGCTGCCCGAGCTGGTCCGGCGGGTGCGGGCCGGGGGGCTTGACGTGCGGTACGGGACGGCCGGCGCGGTGCGCCCGCTGCCGGCGGCGACGGGGGCGACCGTCTTCCGGATCGCCCAGGAGGGGCTGACGAACGTGGTCAGGCACGCGCGGGCGGCCTCGGCGTCGGTGCTGGTGGTGTACGGGGAGGACGAGGTGGAGGTCCGGGTGACGGACGACGGGCACGGCCCGCGGCCGGGCCGGTCCGGCGGTCACGGCCTGGTGGGCGTACGGGAGCGGGCCGCGGCCCACGGCGGTACGGCCTGGTCCGGGCCCGGCCCGGACGGCAGGGGCTTCGAGCTGCGGGCGGTGCTCCCGCTGTCGGAGCCGCGCGCGGGACGGGAGGTGGGGACGTCATGACGATCCGTGTGGTGGTGGCGGACGACCAGGAGCTGGTGCGCAGCGGTTTCGCGCTGATCCTGGACGTCCAGGAGGACATCGAGGTGGTCGCGGAGGCGGGGGACGGTGCGGCGGCGGTCGCCGCGGTGCGCCGGCACTCCCCCGACGTGGCGCTCCTCGACATCCGGATGCCGGTGATGGACGGCATCGAGGCGTGCCGGACGATCAGCGCCGCGTCGGCGTGCCGGACGGTGATCCTGACGACCTTCGACACCGACGAGTACGTGTACGAGGCGCTGCACGCGGGGGCCAGCGGCTTTCTGCTGAAGGACGTGCGGCGGGACGATCTGGTGCACGCGGTGCGGGTGGTGGCGGCGGGCGAGGCGCTGCTGGCCCCGTCGGTGGCGCGGCGGCTGGTGGAGCAGTACACCTCGGGCGGCCCGCGGCGGACCGATCCGCGTCTCGACGCGCTGACGGTGCGGGAGCGGGAGACGCTGCTGCTGCTCGCGCGGGGCCTGTCGAACGCGGAGATCGCGGCGGAGCTGGTGGTGAGCGACCACACGGTGAAGACGCATGTGGGCAACGTGCTCGCGAAGCTGGGCCTTCGCGACCGGATCCAGGCGGTGATCTGCGCGTACGAGACGGGTCTGGTCACGGCGGGCGGTGTTCCCCCGGCCGGGGGAGGCCGGGCGGCGGGCGCCTCCCCCGCGTGGGCGAGGAACTGACCGGGCGAGGACCGCCGGTGCGGGCGATCCGCGGATCGCCGCTGGTCAGCAGGATGGAGCCGTCGAGAACAACGGCTTCTACCGATGGAGTTGACCATGCGGAAGTCCACCCGCGTCCTGCTCGCCACGGCCCTGGCCCTGGGGGTGTCGGCCGGCCCGGTGCTCACTCCGGCGTTCGCCGGCGGCCCGGCGGCCGTGTCCCGCTCGTCGTCGAGCCCCGCCCCGGACCTGAGCGGGGTGATCGCGGGGCTGCCGAGCGCCGACGCAACGGCCGCGCTGGTGCGGATCGGCGGCACGGAGGGGGTGTGGCAGGGCGCTGCGGGGGTGCGGGATCTGGAGTCGAGGGGCCCGGCGGATCCGTCGGCGCGCTTCCGGGCCGGTTCGGTGACGAAGGTGTTCACGGCGGCGACCGTGCTGGGGCTGGCCGCCGAGGGCCGGATCGACCTGGACCGCTCGGCCCGCTCGTATCTGCCGGAGCTGATCCCGGGCCGGTACGCGACGGTGACGGTCCGCCAGTTGCTGAACCACACGCACGGCATCCCGGCAGCGGACTTCCCGGGGACCACCGTGGAGGAGTGGTACGCGCACCGCTTCGACGTGCACCGTCCGGAGGACATCGTCCGGTCGGCGACGGCGAAGCCGCGCGAGTTCCGGCCGGGGACGCGGCAGCACTACCTGAACATCGGCTACACGATCGCCGGCCTGATCGTGGAGCGGGTGACGGGGGACTCGTTCGAGCGGCAGGTGGAGCGGCGGATCCTGCGTCCGCTGGGGCTGCGGGACACGTACCTTCCGGGCGGGGACCCGCGGATCGCGGGGCCGTACAACCACGGCTACCAGACGATGCGGCTCGACGACGGGACGACCGGGCTGCGGGACGTGTCGGTGTGGGGCACGACGGACGGCTGGGCGGCCGGTGATCTGATCTCCACGACGGCGGACCTGGAGCGGTTCACGCGGGCCCTGTTCGCGGGGGCGGTGGTGCGCGGACCGCTCCTGGAGGAGATGTTCACGCTGCCGAAGGTGCCGGACTTCAAGACCGGCGATCCGGCCGCGTACTCGGTGGGGCTGTCGATGAAGAGGCTGGGCGGGCGCGAGGTGTGGGGCAAGACGGGTGGCCGCTGGGGTTACAACGCGGCCATCGCCTCGACCCGCCGTGGTGAGCGGACCCTGGTCTACAGCGTCAACTCGACGGACGCGAAGGGCCAGGACATGAACAAGGTGGCCCTCGGCATCATGCTGGCGACGTACGGCCTGCCGTCGGAGTGACGGGCTCGCGGGGGGTGTCCGCGGTCGCCGCCTCCAGGCGCCTGATCAGCCGGTGGACGGCGAGCAGGGGCAGGATCCCGATGACGCCGAACGACATGTCGATCACCGACCACCAGAAGGGGATGCCTCGGATCGGCCCGCAGATCAGGGCGAGCGGGATGATCCCGGCGCAGGCGATCATCCCGAAGTGGACGACCCAGATGTTGCGTACGGGGTCGCGGTAGGGCCCGTAGAAGGCGACGGCGATGACGAGGTGGGCGAAGGCCAGCCAGTCGGTGCCGTACAGCAGGAAGGGGTACCGGGCGTCGGCGGCGTCGAGGCCCTCCCGGACCCGCCCGATCCACTCCGCCAGTCCGGGGAAGAGGTCGGCGACCGGGGCGGCCCAGGACGTCAGGGCGCCCTCGGCCAGGTGGAGTTCGGTGACCAGCGGAAAGGCGGTGGCGCCGCTGAGCACCAGGCAGACGATGAAGACGACCAGCCACACGCGGATGCGCTTGAGAAGGGCTCTCGGCCCGTTCGTGTCGTTCATGAGGGCAGCCTACGCCCCTCATGAACGCGTTCAAAAACGGGTCAGGGCGCGGGCCGCGGCATGCGAGAGGACCGTCGCCCCGGCCGCCACCGCCAGCCCGGCGACCACGTCCCGGGCCCGGGTCGGCCGCAGCACCCCGGCCCGCCGCAGCCGGCCCCGCGCCCAGAGGGTGAAGGGGACGACGATCAGGGGCGAGGTGGCCGAGCCGGGCGTCCAGCCGCGAACGGCGGCCGCCTGCGCGAGGTGCACGAGCCCGTGCAGACCGAAGCCGTTCAACGCCCCCTGGTAGAAGGCGGACCGGCCGCCGCTGCGCCGCCCGGCGACGGCGGCCGAGCCGACGATCACGGCCATCACCGCGACGGCGGCGCGGAACTCGCGGTCGTCGACCCGGCCGGCCGCCGTCCACACCGCCTCCGGCACGTCGGGGAAGCGCGCCCGCAACCGGGGCAGGTTGTCCCGCAGCCAGCGCGGCCCGAAGGCCACCTCCTCGGCGTCGTGCAGAGCCCAGGCGGCGAGGAGTCCGTAGGTGACGAGGGCGTCAGGGGCGGTGTCCATACCCCGGCAACTCGTGGCCCGCCGAGGGAGTTCCGGCATCCGCCGGACAACGGGCGCGGCCCCGGCCCCCTGCCTGAGCAGGGTGCCGGGGCCGCGTCGGGCGGGCCGGAGGGCCGGGGCGTCAGCCCAGGGAGGTCATCACGTGCTTGATGCGCGTGTAGTCCTCGAAGCCGTACGCCGACAGGTCCTTGCCGTAACCGGACTTCTTGTAGCCGCCGTGGGGCATCTCGGCGACCAGCGGGATGTGGGTGTTGATCCACACACAGCCGAAGTCGAGCGCCTTGGACATGCGCATCGCGCGGGCGTGGTCCTTGGTCCAGACGGAGGAGGCCAGGGCGTACTCGACGCCGTTGGCGAACTCCAGGGCCTGGGCCTCGTCCGCGAAGGACTGGACCGTGATGACCGGGCCGAAGACCTCGTTCTGGACGATCTCGTCGTCCTGCTTGAGGCCGGAGACGACGGTCGGGGCGTAGAAGTAGCCCTTGTCGCCGACGCGGTGGCCGCCGGCCTCGACCTTGGCGTGGGCCGGGAGGCGGTCGATGAAGCCGGCCACCTGCTTGAGCTGGTTGGCGTTGTTCAGCGGGCCGTACAGCACGTCCTCGTCGTCCGGCTGACCGGTCTTGGTCTCCGCCGCGGCCTTGGCCAGGGCGGCCACGAACTCGTCGTGGATGGACTCGTGCACCAGGACGCGGGTCGCGGCGGTGCAGTCCTGGCCGGCGTTGAAGAAGCCGGCGACCGAGATGTCCTCGACGGCCTTCTCGATGTCGGTGTCCTCGAAGACGACGACCGGGGCCTTGCCGCCCAGCTCCAGGTGGACGCGCTTGACGTCCTTGGAGGCCGACTCGGCGACCTGCATGCCGGCGCGGACCGAGCCGGTGATGGAGGCCATCGCCGGGGTCGGGTGCTCGACCATGGCCCGGCCGGTCTCACGGTCGCCGCACAGGACGTTGAAGACGCCCTTGGGGACGATCGAGCCGATGATCTCGGCCATCAGGACGGTCGACGCCGGGGTCGTGTCCGAGGGCTTGAGGACGACCGTGTTGCCCGCGGCGAGGGCCGGGGCGAACTTCCACACGGCCATCATCATCGGGTAGTTCCACGGCGCGACCTGGGCACACACACCCACCGGCTCGCGGCGGATGATCGAGGTCATGCCCTCCATGTACTCGCCGGCGGACTTGCCCTCCAGCATCCGGGCGGCACCCGCGAAGAAGCGGATCTGGTCCACCATCGGCGGGATCTCCTCGCTCGCGGTGAGGGCGACCGGCTTGCCGGTGTTCTCGACCTCGGCGGCGATCAGGTCCTCGGCGCGCTCCTCGAAGGCGTCCGCGATCTTCAGGAGGACCTTCTGGCGCTCGGCGGGCGTGGTGTCACGCCATGCGGGGAAGGCGGCCGCGGCGGCCTCCATGGCGGCGTCGACGTCGGCCTGGCCGGACAGCGGGGAGGTGGCGTACACCTCACCGGTGGCCGGGTTGATCACGTCGATCGTGCGGCCGTCGGCCGCGTCCCGGAACTCCCCGTTGATGTAGTTGCGCAGCCGGCGCAGCTCGGTGGTCACTTGCCACCCCTCCTGTCACGTTCTGTCTCCGCACCTCGTCGTGCGGTGTCCCGATGGGCGAGACACCCCAGGGTAATCGGTTCACTGACGCTTTCAACAGCCCCGACCGCCCCGAACTTCGGATTCAGTAAGATCGAGAGCCTTGAACAACGGATTTCATCACTCTGGGGTTGCGAGACAGACGAGGTTCGGTGCACAGTGAAGGTGTGGCCAGTCAAAGCACGCACCAAAGAACCGGAAGCGGTTCGTCCCCGACGATCGACGCCGTCTCCCTGGCGATCATCGAACAGCTCCAGGAGGACGGTCGCCGTCCCTACGCCGCCATCGGCAAGGCCGTCGGCCTGTCCGAGGCGGCCGTACGGCAGCGCGTCCAGAAGCTGCTCGACCAGGGCGTCATGCAGATCGTCGCCGTCACCGACCCGCTCACCGTGGGATTCCGGCGGCAGGCGATGGTCGGCATCAACGTCGAGGGTGACCTGGATCCGGTTGCGGACGCCCTGACGGCCATGGCCGAATGCGAGTACGTGGTGATGACCGCCGGCTCCTTCGACCTCATGGTGGAGATCGTCTGCGAGGACGACGACCACCTCCTGGATGTGATCAACAAACGCATCCGCACCCTCCCCGGGGTGCGCTCCACCGAGAGCTTCGTCTACCTGAAGCTCAAGAAGCAGACCTATATGTGGGGAACCCGATAGCCGTGAGCAAGGACCTCTCCAAGACCGCCTACGACCACCTGTGGATGCACTTCACCCGCATGTCGTCGTACGAGAACAACCCCGTCCCCACCATCGTCCGCGGTGAGGGCACCTACATCTACGACGACAAGGGCCGCAAGTACCTCGACGGCCTCGCCGGCCTCTTCGTGGTCCAGGCCGGTCACGGCCGCACCGAGCTCGCCGAGACCGCCGCCCGGCAGGCCAAGGAGCTCGCCTTCTTCCCGGTGTGGTCCTACGCCCACCCGAAGGCCGTCGAGCTGGCCGAGCGTCTCGCCAACGAGGCCCCGGGCGACCTCAACAAGGTGTTCTTCACCACCGGTGGCGGCGAAGCCGTCGAGACCGCCTGGAAGCTCGCCAAGCAGTACTTCAAGCTGGTCGGCAAGCCCACCAAGTACAAGGTCATCTCGCGCGCGGTCGCCTACCACGGCACCCCGCAGGGAGCCCTGTCGATCACCGGCCTGCCCGGCCTGAAGGCCCCCTTCGAGCCGCTGGTCCCCGGCGCGCACAAGGTGCCGAACACCAACATCTACCGCGCGCCGCTGTTCGGCGACGACCCCGAGGCTTTCGGCCGCTGGGCCGCCGACCAGATCGAGCAGCAGATCCTCTTCGAGGGCCCCGACACCGTCGCCGCCGTCTTCCTGGAGCCGGTGCAGAACGCCGGCGGCTGCTTCCCGCCGCCGCCCGGGTACTTCAAGCGGGTCCGCGAGATCTGCGACCAGTACGACGTGCTGCTCGTCTCCGACGAGGTCATCTGCGCCTTCGGCCGCCTCGGCACCACCTTCGCCTGCGACAAGTTCGGCTACGTGCCGGACATGATCACCTGCGCGAAGGGCATGACCTCGGGCTACTCCCCGATCGGCGCCTGCATCATCTCGGACCGGCTCGCCGAGCCGTTCTACAAGGGCGACAACACCTTCCTGCACGGCTACACCTTCGGCGGCCACCCGGTCTCCGCGGCCGTCGGCATCGCCAACCTCGACATCTTCGAGAAGGAGAAGCTCAACCAGCACGTGCTGGACAACGAGGGCAACTTCCTCTCGACGCTGCAGAAGCTGCACGACCTGCCGATCGTCGGCGACGTCCGCGGCAACGGCTTCTTCTACGGCATCGAGCTCGTCAAGGACAAGGCCACCAAGGAGTCCTTCAACGACGAGGAGACCGAGCGCGTCCTGTACGGCTTCCTCTCCAAGGCGCTGTTCGACAACGGCCTGTACTGCCGTGCCGACGACCGTGGCGACCCGGTCATCCAGCTCGCTCCGCCGCTGATCTCGGACCAGTCCACCTTCGACGAGATCGAGGGAATCCTCCGCGCCACCCTCACCGAGGCGTGGACGAAGCTCTGACGGTCCCTCGGCCTCACGCCGCCCTCACGGCGTGACCCCGGCCCGGGCATGCCGCCATCCGAGTGGATGGCGGCGGCCCGGGCCGCGTGCTGTCCGTACAAACCGATCTGAATCCTTACGGTGCCGGGAAAAGCCCAGTGACCGACCGGCCCGCCCGTTCGTTCCCCCATCCAGGGGAACGACACGGACTGGCTTCCACATCGAGGTGTACGCGATGGCCCCACCGGACAACGACGTGCTCTGGGCGCGTTCCCTGCGCTGCGCCCTGGGCGGCGGTGACGTGCTGACCGGCGTCTCCGTCGGCGTACGCGAAGGCGAGATCCTCGCCCTCGTCGGCCCGCGCGGCAGCGGCAAGACCACCCTCATGCGGTGCCTCTCCGGGCAGCTCGCCCCCGAGCAGGGCGAGATCTGGTTCAACAGCGCCCCCGTCCACACCATGACCCGCGCCCAGCGCGAACGGCTCCGCCGCGACCGCTTCGGCTGGATCGACCCCGAACCCGGGCTCGTCCCCGAACTCACCGGCTGGGAGAACGCGGCCCTCCCCCTCCTGCTGCGCGGGGTGTCCCACCGGGCCGCCAGGACCGCCGCCACCGAATGGCTCGAACGCCTCGACATCGGCGGCGCCGCCCGCAAACGCCCCGCCGCGCTCCCGCACGCCCACCGGCAGCGGATCGCCATCGCCCGCGCCCTGGTCACCACGCCGTCCGTGCTCTTCGCCGACGAGCCGACCGCCACCCTCCACCGCGCGGACGGCGCCCAGGTGCTGCGCACCCTCGCCGCGGCGGCCCGCTCGCACGACATCACCGTGCTCCTCGCGACCCACGACCCCGAGGTCGCCGCCGTCGCCGACCGCACGATCGGCCTGCTCGACGGACGCCGCGTCGGCTCCGTACCACCGACCACCGGGGCGGAGGGCGTCACGGCGTGCTCGCTCTCCGTCTAGTCCGCGGGACCCACCCCGTCGTCCAGCTCCGCCGGCTCGCCGTCGCCTCCGCCGCCGCCGGAGTGGGCTTCCTGCTGCTGTGCGCCCTCGGCTACGCCGTCGGCCACCCGGGATCCCCGACCGCCGTCGTGCGCCTGCTGTGGTGCGTGCTGCCGCTCGCCGCCACCGTCCAGTTCGCGGTCGCCGTCGCCCGCACCGACCCCAGCACCCGGCCCCGCCCCGGGCTCTCCGCGATCGGCCTCGGCCCGGCCCGGCTCACCGCCCTCGCGGCGACCTCCACGGCCGTCTCCTGCACCCTCGGCTCCGCGCTCGCCCTGCTGTTCTACCTGCACCTGCGGGGCGACCTCACCGGCCTGCCCTTCGACGGGGCGGCGGCCGAGCTCCTCGCCGCCGACCAGCCCATCCCCCTGGCGGCCGCCCTGACCCTCCTGGCGATCGTCCCCGTCACCGCGGCGGCGGCCGCGGCCCTCGCCCTCCGCCCCCGCGCGAAGACCCCCGCCGAGAGGTCACCCACCTCGGCCCTCCCCTGGGGCGTCGCCCTCCTCGCGGTCGGCCTCGCCGTGGAGACGTACGCGGCCCGCGGCGACGGCGGCGGCGTCCTCACCGGCTGGATCCTCACCGCGATCGGCCTCGCGACCATGGGCCCGGGCGTCACCTACGGCTGCGGCCGTCTCCTCCAGACGGTCCGGCCCGGCGCGGTCCGGCTGCTCGCCGGCCGCGTCCTCATGACCGACGCGCGCCGCATCGGCCGCCCCCTCGGCGTGGTCTGCGCGGTCGGCTCCGGCGCCGTCGCCGGCTACACGCTCTACGGCGGCGCCGTCGACGCCCTGGCCTGGCTGGGCGTGTCCCTGGTCGTCGGCTGCACCACGGCCACCCTCCTGACCGCCGCCCTCGAATCCCGGCAGACCCGCACCCCCACCACCGAGGCCCTCCTCCGCCTCGGCGCACCCCCCACCGTCCTGCGCACCACGGCCCTGCTCCGCGCCGGCGTCCTGATCGCCGTCTTCACCCCCCTCACCTGGGCCGTGGGCGCCCTGGCCGCGGTCCCCCTCCGGGGCTGACCGGCCGGGCACCACCCCGCCCCCGCCCCCTATCGTGGCCGCATGGCGACGCACCGACACGAGCGCGAGATCCATTCCCCCGCCGAGTTCGACGCGGTGCTCGCCGCGCACGGCTCCCTCGCCGGCTACCGGATCCAGTCCGTCGACCTCACCGACCGGACCTTCGCCCTGCTCACCGCCGGGGCCGCCGGCGCCGTCTTCCTGGGCTGCGCGCTGCAGCCGGAGGCCGCGGCGAAGGTCCGGGCGGACGGGGCGCTGGTGTTCCCGCCGGTGCCGGACCTCCCGTTCGACCCGTACCGGGCCCGCCTCTACTCCCCCGCCGACCTGTACGCGGGCATCGCCGAGGGCCCGTACGAACAGACGCCGGACGCCCTCGCGTACGCCTGGTTCCAGCGGACGAAGGCGGACGGCGACGTCTTCTCCTCGATGCTCCGCTCGATCCACGACGACGCCGTCTCGGACGCCCTGGACGAGCACCTGGCGGGCGCGCCGGTGGTGGGGGTGATGGGCGGGCACCGGATGGGGCGGGGCACGGAGGCGTACGCGGGGGCCGCGCGGCTCGGCAGGTCGCTGACCCGCGCGGGCCTGACGGTGGCGACGGGCGGCGGCCCCGGGGCGATGGAGGCGGCGAACCTGGGCGCGTACACGGCCCCGCTGGCGGACGGCGTCCTGGACGAGGCCCTGGAGCTCCTCGCGAAGGCGCCGTCGTACACGCCCTCGGTGACGGACTGGGCCCGCGCCGCCTTCGAGGTGCGGGCGCGCCGGCCGCGCGGCGGCGACTCGGTGGGCATCCCGACCTGGTTCTACGGCCACGAGCCGCCGAACGCGTTCGCGGCGCACGTCGCCAAGTACTTCGCCAACGCGACCCGCGAGGACGGCCTGCTGGCCCGTTCGACGGCGGGCGTGGTGTTCCTGCCGGGCGCGGCCGGCACCGTGCAGGAGGTCTTCGACAACGCGACGCCGAACTACTACGGCTCGCGCGGCGCCCCGACCCCGATGGTCCTGGTGGACCGGGTCCACTGGACGGAGCGGCTGCCGGTCTGGCCGCTGCTGCGCACCCTGGCGGCGGAGCGCCCGATGGCGGCGCGGATCGCCTTGGTGGACTCCGTCGAGGAGGTCCCTCAGACGCTGGCCCGCCTCGCGCCGTAGTCGGTGACGGCCATGAGGGCCTCGGCGTACGGCCAGCCGTCGACGCGGGCACTGCGGCCGCCGGACCACCCGGCGGCCTCGAGGAGCCGCCGGGCGGTCCCCGGCTCGTACAGGTTCAGCCAGTCCCGGTCGGACAGCCGCACGACGGTGCCCGACTCGAAGGAGCAGTTCGAGATGATCCTCTCGTCGTCCGGCGCGAAGACCAGCACGAGCCGCCGCCCGCTCCCGTCATGGAAGAACGTCAGCGTCAGCCGGCAGTCCTCGTAACGGGGCCGGATCCGCTGCCGCACGGCCCAATGCCAGGTGGTCCCGTCCACGACGAGCCGGCGGAGGCGTCGATCGTTCTTCACCGGCCCACCGTAGGCCCGCGCCCGCCACGGGCCCACCCCTTTTCCGCCCCGGCTCCGCCGGAAAACCGCGCGCGCCGCCGCGACCGGCCGGGTGAGAATCCGGGGCGATGGACATCTTCGTGTGCGCGCGCTGCGATGCGGTGCTGACGGTGCCCCTGGCACGGGTGCCGCTCCCTCCGGAGGCGCATCTCTGGTACGGGCACGAGCCGTACCCCGCGCTGATGGAGCCGGGGACGTACGCGATCGACCCGGCCCCGTCGGGCCCGCCGTTCCGGAACAGGGAGGACATCGGGGAGGCGGCGGCCGCCGCGCAGGGGGTGTTCGCGCCCTGGCCGGTCTCTTTCGGGGCCCGGGGCCGGATCGTGACCGCTCCCGGTGACGTGCGCGGCACGGTGCTCGTGCCCGAGAAGTGCGTCGACCACTGTCTGGGGATCGCCGCGGGGGACGAGCCGAACCTGGAGTGCGAGGGGTGCGGGCTGCCGGTGGCGTCCCGGGTGGACGACTGCGGGCTCTGGCAGACGGTGTGGCTCGAACCGGACGCGGTGCGCCGGGTGCCCACCGGTGCCCCCGCTCCGCCCCGCACGTTCACGGCCGTCCCGCCCGTCGATCCTCCGGGCTTCTGGAGCCCCCGCTGGGAGGCGGCCATGGGGGCGGCGCTCGCCGGTCTGGTGGTCGCCTCCGGCGGGGCCCGGGTCGGGCTGCCCGCCGGGGTCCTCGCGGACGTGCTCGGCCGTGCGCTGGACGCGCTGCTCCCGCCGGGCCCGGTCGTGCGGACGGCGGGGCCGGCCGGTCCGGGGATCCCCGGCGACGGGCTCGACATCGCGCTCGTACCGCACGACCCGAGGACGGGCGGTCCCTGGCGCCCCGAGGGCGGCGCGGTTCCGGTGCCGCTGCCGGACGGTGTGTGGGCCTGGCTGGCGCTGCCGCCGGAGACCTCGCCCCTCCCGGCGTCGGGCACCCTGCCGGAGGGAGTCCTGCGCGACGACTACCCGCTGCCGGACCATCCCTGGAGGACCTTGCAGCCGGACCGCCGGGCCTTCCGCGGAACACTGGCCCGGATGCCGGAGGTCCGCGAACCCTGGCTGCGCGCGCTCTACGACCGCCGCTTCTGACGGCGGACGCGGATCGGGCCCCTACGGCGTACCCAGCACCACCACGTCGTCCGCCCGGAACACCACCTCCACCTCGGCGCCCTCGTCCGGCGTGTCCCGCAGCGCGAACTCCGCCTCCAGCTCCGGGCCTTCGGAGGGGCGGAGGGTGACGGCGACGTGGCTGCCGCGGAAGGTGCGGGTGCCGACCCGGCAGGGCAGGCCGCCGCCGGCGGGGGCGAGGTGGACGCCGGCGGGGCGGACGAGGAGACGGCGGTCGCCCTGGGGGGAGCCGTCGGGGACGGGGACCTTGCCCCAGGGGGTGTCGGCGGCGGTGCCGGTGACGGTGGCCGCGACCACGTTGTCGAAGCCGAGGAAGCGGGCGACGAACTCGGACGCGGGCCGCCGCCACACCTCCAGGGGCGTGCCGGACTGGGCGATTCGCCCCTCGTTCATCACGACGACCCGGTCGGCGAGCGCGAACGCCTCGCCCTGGTCGTGGGTGACGGCCAGCACCGTCGTGCCCAGCCGCCCGAAGAGCTGCCGCAGTTCGACCACGAGCCGTTCCCGCAGGCCGCGGTCGAGCTGGCCGAGCGGCTCGTCGAGCATGAGCAGCCGGGGGCGCGGGGCGAGGGCGCGCGCGAGGGCGACCCGCTGCTGCTCGCCGCCGGAGAGCGCGGACACGGCGCGCCGCCCGGCGCCCGGAAGGCCGACCAGGTCGAGGAGCTCGTCGACCCGCGCGTCCCGCTCGGCCCGGGGAACACGGCGCATCCGCAGCCCGAAGGCGACGTTGCCGGCGGCGTCCCGCTGCGGGAAGAGCTGGTGGTCCTGGAACATGAGGCCGACGCCGCGCCGGTGCACGGGCACGCCGGCCTGGTCGGCGCCGTCGAGGAGGACCCGTCCGGCGTCGAGCGGCTGGAGTCCGGCGACGGCCCGCAGCAGCGTGGACTTGCCGCTGCCGCTGGGGCCGAGCACGCACACGATCTCGTGGTCGGCGACCTCCAGGTCGACCGCGTCGAGCACGGCCCGGTCCCCGAACCGTACGGTCGCCTGTCGGAGGGTCAGCATCAGAACTCCCCCGAGGTCCGGTCGGTACGGAGCCGTTCGAGGAGCAGCAGGGACACCGCGCACACCACCATGAGGATCGTCGAGAGGGCCATGGCCTGGCCGTAGTTGAGCTCGCCGGGCCGGCCGAGGAGCCGGGCCACGGCGACCGGCAGGGTCGGGTTGTCGGGGCGGGCGATGAAGACGGTGGCGCCGAACTCGCCGAGGGACACGGCGAAGGCGAAGCCGGCGGCGATGAGCAGCGCCCGCCGCACCAGCGGCAGGTCGACCTCCCGCCAGGCCCGCCAGGGCGAGGCGCCGAGGACGGCCGCGGCCTCCCGCAGCCGCTCGTCGACCGCCCGGAGCACGGGCAGCATGGTCCGTACGACGAAGGGGACGCCGACCAGGGCCTGGGCGAGGGGGACGAGGATCCAGGCGGCCCGCAGGTCGAGCGGCGGCTCGTCGAGGGTGATGAGGAAGCCGAAGCCGACGGTGACGGCGGAGACGCCGAGGGGCAGCATGAGCAGCGCGTCGAAGCCGCGGACGAGGCGCCCGGCGCGCCGGGTGAGGGCGGCGGCGGCGAGCCCGCCGACGAGGACGGCGATGCCGGTCGCTGCGAGCGCGTACTGCAGCGAGTTGACGATGGTGTCGGTCATCGGCACGAGGAAGGTGCCGTTGTCGTCGACGCGCTGGAGCGCCCGGTAGTGGTCGAGGCCGTAGCCGGTGGGGGTGGCGAGGGAGCGTTCGACGAGGACGCCCAGCGGGGCGAGGATCAGCAGGGCGATGGACAGCAGCACGGCGCCGAGCAGGGCCCGCTGTCCGGCGCCGCGCGGCCGGTGCGCGGTCCGCTCCGGCGGGACGAGCCGCAGGGCCGTCTCCCGGCGCCGTACGGTCCGGGCGTGGACGGCGAGGACGGTGCCGACGGCGAGGAACTGGACGAGGGTCAGGACGGCGGCGGTGGAGAGCTGGAGCCGGTCGGCGGTCTG
Source organism: Streptomyces sp. NPDC006339 (assembly GCF_040612775.1). Taxonomy (NCBI): domain Bacteria; kingdom Bacillati; phylum Actinomycetota; class Actinomycetes; order Kitasatosporales; family Streptomycetaceae; genus Streptomyces; species Streptomyces sp. NPDC006339. The sequence continues at coordinate 16,151 of NZ_JBEXQW010000044.1, read as the reverse complement.
CCGGTAGATCTCGGTCTCCAGGGTGGAGTACGCGGGGCCGCCGAGGATCTGCACGATGCCGAAGGAGCTCGCCGTGAACAGGAAGACCATGAGCGCGGCGGCGGCGACGGCCGGTCCGAGCGCGGGCAGCGTCACGGTCCGCCAGGCCCGCAGGCGGGAGGCGCCGAGGACGCGGGCGGCCTCCTCCTGGCGGGGGTCGAGCTGCGACCAGAGGCCGCCGACGGTGCGGACGACGACCGCGTAGTTGAAGAAGACGTGGGCGAGGAGGATGGCCCACACGCCGGTGTCGAGCCGGACGCCCCACAGCTCGTCGAGCAGCCCGCGCCGGCCGACGAGGGCGAGGAACGCGGTGCCGACCATGACGGTGGGCAGCACGAACGGCACGGTGACGACGGCGCGCAGGATCCGCTTGCCGGGGAAGTCCAGCCGGGCGAAGACATAGGCGCCGGGCAGGGCGACCAGCAGGGTGAGGGCGGTGGAGGCGAGCGCCTGCCACAGCGTGAACCACAGGACGTCGAGGATGTCCGGCCGGGTCAGCGTCTCGCCGAACCGGCCGAGCTCCCAGTGGCCCTCCGGCCTGAGCCCGCGCTCGACGATCGAGACGACGGGCCAGGCGAAGAACACCGCGAAGAAGGCGACGGGCAGGAGCATCAGCCCCAGCCGCGCCGCGCTTCCCCCGCGGCGGCCGGAGAAAAGGCCCCGGCGGACTACTTCAGGACGAGCGACGACCACTGCTGGATCCACTGGTCACGGTTCTTCGCGATCTTCTCGGGCGCCATGGTCTCCGGCTTGTCGATCACCACGCCGTGCTGGGTGAAGAGCTGCGGGAGCGTCGCGTCGTTCGTGACGGGGTTGACGAACATCTGCAGCGGCATGTCGTCCTGGAACTTCTTGGAGATCAGGAAGTCGATCAGCGCCTTGCCGCCCTCGGGGTTCTTCGCCCCGTTCAGCAGGCCGGCGAACTCGGTCTGCCGGAAGCAGGTGCCGGTGGAGACACCCGTCGGGGCCACCTTGGGCTGCGGCTCCGAGTAGAGCACCTCGACCGGCGGGGAGGAGGCGTAGGAGACGACGAGCGGACGGTCACCCTTGGCCTTCTTGCCGCCGGCGGAGCCGGAGAACTCCTGGTTGTAGGCGAGCTCCCAGCTATCGACGGTCTTCACACCGTTGGCCTTGAGCTTCTTCCAGTAGTCCTGCCAGCCGGTGTCGCCGTACTTCGCGGCGGTGCCGAGGAGGAAGCCGAGGCCCGGGGAGGAGCGCTCGGGGTTCTCGACGACGAGGAGGTCCTTGTACGCGGGCTTCGCGAGGTCGTCGAAGGTCTGCGGCGGCGCGATCTTCCTGTCGGCGAAATACTGCTTGTCGTAGTTGACGCAGATGTCGCCGGAGTCGATCGGCGTGACCCGGTACTGCTCCTTGTCGAGCTGGAGCGCGGCGGGGATCCGGTCCAGGCCCTTCGCCTCGTACGGGGTGAAGATGCCGTTGTCGAGGGCGCGGGACAGCAGGGTGTTGTCGATGCCGAAGAAGACGTCGCCCTGGGGGGCGCCCTTGGTGAGGATCTCCTTGTTGACGGCCTCGCCGGCGTCGCCGCTCTTGAGGACCTTCACCGTGAAACCGGTCTGCCGGGTGAACTCCGCCAGGACCTCCTTGGAGGCGTTGAAGGAGTCGTGGCTGACCAGGGTGACGGTCTTGGGCGCGGGGCCGCCGGACTTGCCGGCCGCGTCCCGCACGTCGTCGGTGCCGCAGGCGGCGAGGGTGGTGACGCCGAGCGCCGCGGCGAGCGCGGCGGCGGCTGCCTTCTTGGTGTTCACGTGAATTCCTCCTGGGGTGACCAGGAAGAGACGCGGCCCTGCCCGCGGCCGGGGACACCGGGCGCGGGCAGGGCGCAACAGCTCGAGTTACGACCGAACTTCCTACCCAGAATGACCTGGGCGAGGTTCAGAGGGTCTGCGGCCACGTGCTTGTCGTCCAAGCCCGTGCCGCACTCTCAGCGCTGTGGCGCTCCCCTGTCGGAATATGCAGATGTGTTCGAGCTCAGACTACAAGGTCAGCGTTCGGCGGCGGCGAGCTGTCCACAGGCGCCGTCGATCTCCTGCCCGCGGGTGTCGCGGACGGTGACGGGCACGCCGTGGGCGGCGATGGCCTCGACGAACGCCTTCTCGTCCTCGGGGCGGGACGCGGTCCACTTGGAGCCGGGCGTCGGGTTGAGCGGGATGAGGTTGACGTGCACCCGCTTGCCCTTGAGCAGCCGGCCCAGCAGGTCGCCCCGCCACGCCTGGTCGTTGATGTCCCGGATCAGCGCGTACTCGATGGAGATCCGGCGGCCGGACTTCTCCGCGTACTCCCACGCCGCGTCGAGGACCTCGCGGACCTTCCAGCGCGTGTTGACGGGCACGAGGGTGTCACGCAGCTCGTCGTCGGGCGCGTGCAGCGAGACGGCGAGACGGCACTTGAAGCCCTCGTCGGCGAACCGCAGCATGGCCGGGACGAGCCCCACGGTGGAGACGGTGATCCCGCGCTGGGACAGCCCGAGGCCGTCCGGCTCGGGGTCGGTGAGCCGGCGGATGGCGCCGACGACCCGCTTGTAGTTGGCGAGCGGCTCGCCCATCCCCATGAAGACGATGTTCGACAGCCGCGCCGGCCCGCCGGGCACCTCGCCGTCGCGCAGCGCGCGCATGCCGTCGACGATCTGGTGCACGATCTCGGCCGTCGACAGATTCCGGTCGAGACCGGCCTGGCCGGTGGCACAGAACGGACAGTTCATGCCGCAGCCGGCCTGCGAGGAGATGCACATGGTCACCCGGTCCGGGTAGCGCATGAGCACCGACTCCACGAGCGTGCCGTCGTGCAGCCGCCACAGCGTCTTACGGGTGGTGTCGTCGTCGCACGAGACGTGCCGCACGACCGACATCAGATCGGGCAACAGCTCCCCGGCCAGCTTCTCCCGCGACGCCGCGGGAATGTCGGTCCACTCCGCCGGGTCGTGCGCGTACCGCGCGAAGTAGTGCGTGGACAACTGCTTGGCGCGAAACGGCTTCTCGCCGATCGCGGCGACCGCCTCCTTGCGCTCTGCGGGCGTGAGGTCGGCGAGATGCCGCGGGGGCTGCTTGGCTCCGCGCGGGGCGACGAAAGTGAGTTCTCCGGGCTTGGGCATGGTGATACCAGTGTCGCAGAGTTACGGCGAAGGGCTCGCCGCCCTGTGGACAACGAGCCCCTCACGTAAGAAAGCGCTGGTCAGCGCGTTGCTCAACCGCTGCCCACGAACAGCACCAGCAGCAGCCACACCACCGGTGCCGTCGGCAGCAGGGAGTCGAGGCGGTCCATGATGCCGCCGTGGCCCGGCAGCAGGGAGCCCATGTCCTTGATGCCGAGGTCGCGCTTGATCATCGACTCGCCCAGGTCGCCCAGGGTCGCGCTCGCCGCGACCGCGAGGCCGAGGAGGAGGCCCTGCCACCAGGTGCCGTCGTCGATCAGGAACTGCATGCACAGCGCGCCCGCCGCCATGGCGAAGGCGACCGCGCCGACCAGGCCCTCGCGGGTCTTGCCGGGGCTGATGCGCGGGGCCAGCTTGTGCCGGCCGAAACGCCAGCCCACCGCGTACGCGCCGGTGTCGCTGACCACCGTCAGGACCAGGAAGGTCAGCACCCGCCACGGCCCGTCGTCCGCGGTCAGCATCAGCGCCACGAACGTCGCCAGGAACGGCACGTAGAACGCGGCGAAGACACCCGCCGTGACGTCCTTCAGATAGCCCTCGGGCGGCTCCGTCATCCGCCACACGAGGACGGCCAGGGCCGTGAGGGCCATCGCGACCCACGCGCCCTCCGGGCCCCGCACATAGCCGGCGACGACCATCGCCGCGCCGCCGATCGCCAGCGGCACCAGCGGGGCCTTGATGCCCTTGCGCTCCTGGAGGCGGGAGGTGAGCTCCCACAGGCCCACCACGACGGCGACCGCTATCACGCCGACGAACGCCGGCTTCCAGATGAACAGCGACGCGATGATGACGGCGCCGAGGCCGAGACCGACTCCTATCGCCGCACCCAGGTCACGGCCCGCGCTCTTCTTCTGCCGCGGCTTCTGCCGGGGCGAAGGCGCAGGCGCGGGCTGGGACGGGCTGGACATGGGCTCCTGCGGATGCTCGTGCGGCGTCTCGTCACGGAACAGGGGACCGCTCGGCTGAGCGGCCCCCCGGTCGTGATCGTCCTGGTTGTCGCCGGCGGGAACGTCGGACACGATGGGCATGGGCCGAGTCTGCGCCGCCTGCCGCCCTTCGTAGGCGGGACCCGCCGGGGCAGGCCCCTGGTCGGGATCCCCGAAGCCGGTGACGGCCGGGGCCCTCCAGGATGAGTCGTTCATCAGACCTCGAGCAGCTCGGCTTCCTTGTGCTTGAGCAGCTCGTCCACCTGCGCCACGTACTTCGCGGTGGTGTCGTCGAGCTCCTTCTCCGCGCGGCGGCCCTCGTCCTCGCCGACCTCGCCGTCCTTGACGAGCTTGTCGATGGCCTCCTTGGCCTTGCGGCGCACGGAGCGGATCGAGATCTTGGAGTCCTCGGCCTTGGTCTTGGCGACCTTGATGTACTCCTTGCGGCGGTCCTGCGTCAGCTCGGGGAACACCACCCGGATGATGTTGCCGTCGTTGCTCGGGTTGACGCCGAGGTCCGAGTCGCGGATGGCCTGCTCGATGTTGCGCAGCGCGCTCTTGTCGAACGGGGTCACCACGGCCATGCGCGGCTCGGGCACCGAGAACGACGCGAGCTGGTTGATGGGCGTGATCGCACCGTAGTAGTCGGCCACGATCTTGTTGAACATCGCCGGGTGCGCACGGCCGGTGCGGATCGCGGCGAAGTCCTCCTTGGCGACCACGACGGCCTTCTCCATCTTCTCCTCGGCCTCGAGGAGGGTCTCTTCGATCACCACTTGCTCCTGCGTGTCGTCGCGTTGTGTCCTGCACGGTGTACGACCGGCAGGGCTCTGTCCATCCCCCTCGCGGGGCGGTTCCCGGTTCGGGTCAGGCCCGGGTGCCCTGGTCGCTCACGAGCGTGCCGATCTTCTCACCCTTCACCGCGCGCGCGATATTGCCCTCGGCGAGCAGTTCGAAGACGAGGATCGGCAGGGTGTTGTCACGGCACAGGGTGATGGCGGTGGCATCGGCGACCTTGAGGTCGCGGGAGAGCACCTCGCCGTACTCGAGTGCGTCGAACTTGACCGCGTCCGGGTTGGTCTTCGGGTCGGAGTCGTAGACCCCGTCGACACCGTTCTTGCCCATGAGCAGGGCCTCGGCGTCGATCTCGAGCGCGCGCTGCGCGGCGGTCGTGTCGGTGGAGAAGTACGGCATGCCCATACCGGCGCCGAAGATGACCACGCGGCCCTTCTCCAGGTGGCGCACGGCGCGCAGCGGGATGTACGGCTCGGCGACCTGGCCCATGGTGATGGCGGTCTGGACGCGGGAGTCGATGCCTTCCTTCTCCAGGAAGTCCTGGAGGGCGAGGCAGTTCATCACGGTGCCGAGCATGCCCATGTAGTCCGAGCGGGCCCGGTCCATACCGCGCTGCTGGAGCTCGGCGCCGCGGAAGAAGTTGCCTCCGCCGATCACGATCGCGATCTGGGCGCCGTCGCGGACGACGGCGGCGATCTCGCGCGCGATGGCGTGTACGACATCCGGGTCCACTCCGAGGCCGGTGCCCCCGGAGAAGGCCTCACCGGACAGCTTCAGCATGAAGCGGCCGGCCTTTTTGCCGTTGTTGTCGTCGCCCTGTGCGGCGCCCTGATTCATTGGAGCTCTCCTCGTGCACATACGAAGAAGGCCATTGCCCTGGGGTCCTTGCGGTTTCCCGTACGGCAATGGCCTCCTCGTCAGATCTGCGGCCGTCCCGCGCGTGCGCCGGCGGCTGCTTCAGACCCTACCGGGGTCCGGTGTCCGTTGCGTACGGACTCAGATGCCGACCTTGATGCGGGTGAAGCGCTTCAGGGTGACACCGGCCTCGTCCAGGATCTGCTGGACGGACTTCTTGTTGTCAAGGGCGTACGGCTGACCGAGCAGCGTGGCGTCCTTGAAGAAGCCGTTCACACGACCCTCGACGATCTTGGCGATCGCGGCCTCGGGCTTGCCCTCGGCGCGGGTGGTCTCCTCGGCGATGCGACGCTCGGACTCGACGACCTCGGCCGGGACGTCCTCGCGGGTGAGGTACTTCGGGGCGAACGCGGCGATGTGCTGCGCGACACCCTTGGCGACCTCGGCGTTCTCCTTGTCGAGCTCGACCAGGACACCGATCTGCGGCGGCAGGTCGGGCATCGTGCGGTGCATGTACGCGGAGACGTAGCCGTCGGCGTACTGCGCGAAGCGGTCGAGGACGATCTTCTCGCCGAGGTTGGCGTTGGCCTCGTCGACGTACGCCTGCACGGTCTTGCCGGGCTCGATCTCGGAGGCGAGCAGCGCCTCGATGTCGGCCGGGGAGGTCTTGGCGACGTGGGCGGCGAGCGCGTTGGCGACGGCCAGGAACTTCTCACCCTTGGCGACGAAGTCCGTCTCGCACTTCAGCTCGACGAGGACGCCGGAGGTGTTGTCGTCGGCGATGAGGGAGACCACGGCGCCGTTCTCGGCGGAGCGGCCCTCACGCTTGGCGACACCCTTCTGGCCCTTGATGCGCAGGGCCTCGACGGCCTTGTCGACGTCGCCGTCGGCCTCGTCCAGGGCCTTCTTGCAGTCCATCATGCCGGCGCCGGTGAGCTCGCGGAGCTTCTTGACGTCAGCGGCGGTGTAGTTCGCCATGAGTCTGTTTCTCTCTCGAAGTCTGAAAGATCGGGCGGGTCCACGGGTGGACGGCGGGAGCCTCGTGAGCCCCCGCCGTCGTCACCCGAAGGTCCTCGGGGACCGGAAGGGTCAGGCCTGCTCGGCGTCGGCGGCCGGAGCCTCGACGTCGGCCTCGGCGGCCGGGGCCTCGGCGGCGGGCGCCTCGGCGGCGGCCTCGGCCGGGGCCTCGTCAGCCTTCTTGTCGCCCTCGAGCAGGTCACGCTCCCACTCGGCGAGCGGCTCGCCCGCGGCCTTCTCGCCCGGCTTCGAGTCGCCGGTCGCGGCGCCGGAACGGGCGATGAGGCCCTCGGCGACGGCGTCGGCGATCACGCGGGTGAGCAGGGTGACGGAGCGGATCGCGTCGTCGTTGCCCGGGATCTTGTAGTCGACCTCGTCGGGGTCGCAGTTGGTGTCGAGGATCGCGACGACCGGGATGTGGAGCTTGCGCGCCTCACCGACGGCGATGTGCTCCTTCTTGGTGTCGACGATCCAGACGGCGCTCGGCACCTTCTGCATCTCGCGGATACCACCGAGGGTCTTCTCCAGCTTGGCCTTCTCGCGGGAGAGGACCAGGAGCTCCTTCTTGGTGAGACCGGAGGCGGCCACGTCCTCGAAGTCGATCTGCTCGAGCTCCTTGAGGCGCTGCAGACGCTTGTAGACGGTCGAGAAGTTGGTGAGCATGCCACCCAGCCAGCGCTGGTTGACGTACGGCATGCCGACGCGGGTCGCCTGCTCGGCGATCGCCTCCTGCGCCTGCTTCTTCGTACCGACGAACATGATGGAGCCGCCGTGCGCGACGGTCTCCTTGACGAACTCGTAGGCGCGGTCGATGTACGACAGCGACTGGAGCAGGTCGATGATGTAGATGCCGTTGCGCTCGGTGAAGATGAAGCGCTTCATCTTCGGGTTCCAGCGACGGGTCTGGTGACCGAAGTGGACGCCGCTCTCCAGCAGCTCCCGCATCGTGACGACGGCCATGGCCGTATCTCCTTGAGTTTCTCGGTTGTTTTCCTGACGCCCCGGCGCGCCGTGCCACGAGGGACCGAAAGGCGCTGCCACCCGCCGAAGACCGGTGGCGGGGCGTGCGAAGTCGACCCGGTGACCCGGGTCGCCAGGGAAAGTGTACGGGACCCCGGAGGCAGCGGGTGACGGCGCTGTCCACAACCGCGGAGTTGTCCACAGATTCGGGTGGGGCCGGTCCGGGGCCCCGCCGGGAGGGCAACCTGCCCTCATGCATCCCGTGACCACACTTCTGACGTCCCTGTCCGTGCCCCTGACCCTGCTCCTGGGCACCGCCGTCTGGCCCGTCGGCCCGCCCCGCCCCGAGATCCTGCGCGGCTGGCAACCACCGCCGGGCCCCTACGCGGCCGGGCACCGCGGCCTGGACCTCGCGGCCCCGCCGGGCACCCCCGTCCGGGCCCCCGCCGCCGGCACCGTCACCTTCGCGGGCCCCGTCGCCGGCCGCGGCGTCCTCGTCCTCACCCTCACGGGTACGGGCCTGCCCCCGCTCCGCACCACCTACAGCCCCGTCGACCCCCTGCTCCGCCCCGGCACACCGGTGCGCCCCGGCGACCTCCTCGCCCACGTCGCCCCCGGCGACCACTGCACCCGCCCCTGCCTCCACTGGGGCCTCCTCCGCGGCGACACCTACCTCGACCCCCTCCGCCTGCTGACCGCCGGCGGCTCACGCCTCCTACCGGTCTGGGACCGCCCCCGCACATGACGCAGGGGGCGGGGTGAGGGGTGGGGTGGGGTGGGGGCGGGGGGGGGAGGGGAGGGGGGAGGGGCCCCCAGAGTGTCCTTCAGGTGCCGCGGATGCCGCCGAGTGCCATCGAGACGGCCGCGTCGGTGATGGTGGCCGGGTCCTCGGCGGCGCCGAGTTCGATGCGGCGGACGGCCGCGTCGACCACGCCCTGAAGGAGCATGGCCTCCAGGCGGGGCTCGGGGCGGCCCAAGGCGGTGAGGGCGTCGACGATCATGGTGACGAGGCCGCCGTGGGCGGCGCGGATCTTCTCGCGGGCGCCGGCGTCGAGCTCGCTCGCGGAGATCGCGACGACCGCGCGGTGCCGCCGGTCGCCGACAAGCTGGAGCTGGCTGCGGACGTACGCCTCGACCTTGCCCTCGGCGGTGTCGGCGGCGGCCATGGCGGCCTCGACCTCGGCGGCCCAGACGGGGAAGTCGACGGCGCACAGCTCCTCGACGACGGCCGCGCGGGAGCGGAAGTACTCGTAGACCGAGGAGCGGGCCAGGCCCGTGCGCTCGGCGAGGGCGGGGAAGGTCAACGCCTCCGTACCGCCTTCGGACAGCAGGGTTCGCGCGGCGTCCAGCAGGGCGCCGCGCTGCATCGTCCGGTGCTCGGCCACGGAGGCCGCTCGAATCCTTGGCACGGCTCCACTGTACGACCGGTGGGCCGGGTCGGGTCAGCGGCCTACGTCGGCCAGTTTGGCGCGCAACTGGAGGACGGACTTGGTGTGGATCTGGCTGACCCGGCTCTCGGTGACGCCGAGGACGTGCCCGATCTCGGCGAGGGTGAGGCCCTCGTAGTAGTAGAGGGTGACGACGGTCTTCTCGCGCTCGGGGAGTGTGTTGATGGCGCGGGCGAGGAGCCGGCGCAGTTCGCGGTCCTCGGCGACCTCGACCGGGTTGTCGGCGGCCGTGTCCTCCAGAGTGTCCATGAGGGAGAGCCGGTCGCCGCCTTCTCCGCCGACGTGCAGGAGCTCTTCGAGGGCCACGACGTTGGCCAGGGACAACTGGCTGAAGACGGAGTGGAGTTCCTCCAGGGTGATGCCCATCTCGTCGGCGACCTCGGCCTCGGAGGGGGTGCGCCGGAGTTGCGCTTCGAGGGTGGCGTAGGCCCGTTCGACGTTGCGGGCCTTCTGGCGCACGGAGCGGGGGATCCAGTCGAGGGCGCGGAGTTCGTCGATCATCGCGCCGCGGATGCGGGTGATGGCGTACGTCTCGAATTTGATGGCCCGCTCGACGTCGAACTTCTCGATGGCGTCGATGAGGCCGAAGACTCCGGAGGAGACGAAGTCGGCCTGTTCCACGTTGGACGGCAGGCCGACGCTGACGCGTCCGGCGACGTATTTGACGAGGGGCGAGTAGTGCAGGATGAGCTGTTCCCGCAGCCGTTCGTCGCCGGTGTCCTTGTACGAGCGCCACAGCTCGTCGAGCGAGGTCGGTGCGGGTGGTCGCACGGTGCCCCGGGCTGCTGGGGGCACCGCAGCGCGGTCAGACCCGGAGGTGTGCTGGGGCATGCGTTGCCTTGAGCCATTCTGCTGTCGGGTGCGGAGGAGTCGGTCCGGTCGTCGGGCTGGGGATCCTCGTGAGCGTAGCGTGAGTGGGCTGTCGCGGTGCGCGAACATTCGCGGATGGCGCCGGTCCGGGTGGCTGCCGTCGACCAGGTCTTCGAACGGGGGCCGTGGCGCGGGTCGGCCCCTCGGGTGCGGCCGAGAGAACTCGATTGCTCATCGTGCTCACCCTGTCACCCGATTGCGCCGGGTCGATAGCCGCCATGCCGGGCGTTCGACCGTTCTGTGCGTCTGTTCGTCAACCGCCAGTGGTCCTGTTGTCGCTCGACGAACCCGAGGGAGTGGAGTTCGTAGAGCCTGGCGAGGGTGTGGTCGGGGTGGGTGCCGGCGCGGGCGGCGATGGTGGTGAGGGGGGCCGCGTCGCGGCCGGGGAGGGCTTCGAGGACGCGGGCGGTTTCGGGGGCGAGGAGGTCGCGGGGCAGGACGGGGCCGCGGCGGGGTGGGGCGAGTTCGCCGACGGCGCCGACGAGTTCGATGATCTCGGCGGCGTCGGTGACGAGGGTGGCTTCGCCGCGGAGCAGTTCGTGGACTCCCGCGGAGAGGCCGCTGGTGACGGGGCCGGGGACGCCCATGGTGTGCCGGCCGAGGCGGGCGGCGGCGCGGGCGGTGACGAGGGAGCCGCTGCGGTATTCGGCTTCGATGACGACGGTGCCGCGGGTGAGGGCGGCGATGACGCGGTTGCGCAGGACGAAGCGGCTGCGGGTGGGGTGGCCGCCGGGTGGGAGTTCTCCGATGACGAGGCCCTGTTCGGCGATGCGGCCGATGAGGCGGGCGTGGCCGCGGGGGTAGGGGATGTCGACTCCGCAGGCGAGGACGGCGATGGTGGCGCCGCCGCGGCCGAGGGCGCCGCGGTGGGCGGCGCCGTCGATGCCGAAGGCGGCTCCGGAGACGACGACCCAGCCGCGTTCGGTGAGTCCGGCGGCGAGGTCGGCGGCGGTGTGGGCGCCGTAGGGGGTGCAGGCGCGGGCGCCGACGAGGGCGACGGAGTGGAGTGCCCAGGTGCGGAGGTCGGCGGGGCCGCGGATCCAGAGGCCGATGGGGCGGGCGTCGCCGAGGTCGTCGAGTTGGCGGGGCCATTCGGTGTCGCCGGGGACGAGGAAGCGTCCGCCGAGGCGGGTGATGAGGTCGAGGTCTCGTTCGGGTGCGGCGGTGTGGGCTCGGCGTCGCCAGTTCGCGAGGCGGGCGGGGCCGATGTCGGGGAACGCCTCGGCGTCGTGGGCGGCCGGGTCGGGGGCGGGGTGGGTGGTGTCGGTGGGTCGGATGGTGTCGGTGGGGTGGGGGGTGGTGTCGCCGGGCTCCGGTTCCCACAGGCGCGGCCGGGTGGTGTCGTCCTGCTCGCGCAGGAGGCGGAGGAGTTCGACCGCTCCGTGTCGGCGCAGGGCGCGGCCGACGTGTTCGTCGCCGGGTTCGACGATGTGGGTGAGGGCGGCGCGGGCGAGGCGTTCGGCGTCTTGGGGCTGCGGTGGGGTGGTCATGGCCGCTCCCCCGTGGTGACGGGGATGCCTCGGGCGATGCCGGTGCGGAGTTCGAGGGCGAGGGCGATGTCCTCGGCTTCGGGGCGGTCGTGTCCGGCGAGGTCGGCGATGGTCCAGGCGACGCGCAGGACCCGGTCGAGGCCGCGGGCGGTGAGCAGGCCGCGTTCGATGTCGCGTTCGGCGGCGGCGAGGGCGCCGGGGCGGGTGAGGAATCGGGTGCGGAGTTCGTGTCCGGGGATTTCGCTGTTGACGGTCCATGGGGTGCCGTCGAGTCGGGCGGCGGCGCGGGCTCTGGCTTCGCGGACGCGGTCGGCGACGGTGGCGCTGGGTTCGCCGCGTCCGCCGTGGCCGAGGAGGTCGGAGCGGTGGACGGGTTCGACTTCGACGCGCAGGTCGACGCGGTCGAGGAGGGGGCCGGAGAGCCGGGCCTGGTAGCGGCGGATGAGGGAGGCGGGGCATTCGCAGCCGGCGCCGTGGAGGGTGTGGCGGCCGCAGGGGCAGGGGTTGGCGGCGAGGGTGAGCAGGAAGCGGGCGGGGAGCCGGACGACTCCGGCGGCGCGGGCGACGACGACGTGGCCGGATTCCAGGGGTTGGCGCAGGGCGTCGAGGGCTTTGGAGGAGAACTCGGGGGCTTCGTCGAGGAACGAGACGTTCAAAACAGGTGGCTACGCCGAGCAAAGATCAAGAAGTTTTCCCTGATCAGGGGGTCTGCCAGGGGTCAGGGTCCCACAGAGGGTGGATCTCGATGCGGGTCAGGCCGCTGCCTTGCACTCCCTTGCGGCCAGTAGCGCCACGGGTCAAGACCACACGTCGAATGAGCGAGCGCAACATCGCATTCTTCTCCGGGTAGTGGAGCAGGTCCCACTCGTCGAGCAGGCCGACGACGACCGGAGCGAGCGACTCCCGGGCGGGCCTCAACGCCACCACCGAGACAGCTTCAAGCGCTGCCGCCACGCTCTCCTTCTGCTGGAGGATGCGTGCCCGAGCCGCCTGGAACACTTCATCGGGGAACGCCTCTGGGTTCGTGGCCCGGTCGACTGCCAGGTTGGTCAGGGCGGCCGTGAGTCGCGTGTGCTCGCCCTCCAGTCGGGCGCGGTCGCGCTCCTGAACTGTACGGTCATGCGCTTGCTCGGGGAGGAGGGTCGGCGGTGCGGCGTCGATGTCTGCGGCAACCCGTTTCAGCCAGTGCCTCACCTCATCCTCGGCAAGGTACCGCTGCACCCAGACTGGGTTGTCGCAGAGTCCGTTCCGTGCTTGCCCACAGTGCAGGGCGTAGCCGAGGATGCGTCCGCTTGCACGGCGCGCGGATTGGGCGGAGGCGCCTTCGCGGCAGCCGCCGCACCGCGCGAGACCGGTGAGGGGGTAGATGGCGTTGCGGACGCGAGGAGCCATGCTGCCCCGTTCCTCGTTCTGCGCCTCGAAGCGCGCCCAGGTGTCGGGGCTGATGATGGCCTCGTGGGCGCCCTTGATGAAGATCCACCGTGTGCAGGTGCCGCCGTTCTCCTTGTAGTTGCAGCGGCACTCGGGGTCGTGCACGCGCAGCAGGCCGGCAGCGAATCCGGATCGCATGTAGCGGCGGAGGCTGTCGGCTCGCCACGGGTTTCCGTCGCTCGTCCGGTAGCCCAGGGCGTTCACCCATTCGGCGAGGGCTCCGTAGCCTGCTGGCACAGGTAGCACGTCACCGAGCTTGCGTGCCCATAGCTGTTCCATGTCGCCGCGTGAGCTCTCGTCGACTTCGTACCACTCGTCTTGGATGAGCCACTGACCTGGTTCAGTCGGATGGGGGATGCGGCGTGGGTGCCAGATGTAGCCCATCCGTTGTCCGCCGGTCGCAGGTAGGCCGTGGGCGCGGCGCCAGGCGTGGGTTTCCTTCCACTGCTCGCCGGCGCGGTCCGATTCGAAGGTGGCGAGGTCGAAGAGGATGCGGCGGTTGAAGCGTCCTACGGCGGTGCGGGCGTCGACGTCCTCCGTTGCTGAGATGAGTTCGCCGCCGGCCCGTTCGACGCGGGCGAGGTTGGTGGCGATGCCGACGTCGTTGCGGCCGAAGCGGGAGAACTTCCAGACGACGATGCCGCGGGCCTCGCCCTGTTCGACGCGTTGGATGGCGCTCATGACCTTGCGCTTGAAGGTGCGCCCGGAGACGTCGAGGTCTTCGATCCAGTCGATGACGTGGCGGCCGGTGCGTTGGGCCCATGCCTGGATGGCGGTCTTCTGGAGCTCGGGGCTGATGTTCTCCTCTTTGTAGGTGGAGACGCGGACATAACCGAGCCAGGGCTCGCCCTCGGAAGAAGGGGAGCCCTGGCTGTTGGGGTTCTGCGGTGTCACTGTGCCTGCCGTTCGTGCTGGTGTGGGAGCTCCGGGCGGAGCGGTACGACGGTGCCCCCGGACGGCGGCGGGTCGAACAGTCCGAGGGTGACGTGCTGGAGGCCGAGGCGGTAGCCGGCCTGGTAGGCGGCTTCACGTTCGGCGTCGGAGAGCTGGTTGGTGCGTCGGAGGGTGGTGCAGACGAGTCCGGTGGCTGCGGTGATGGAGCCGAGGATGCCGGCGTGCATGAGGGCGTGGCGATTGATGAGCGTGCCCGTCAAGCCGACGCCGAGGCTGACGACGAGCAGTGCGCTGAACAGGAAGAGCAGGTTGCGGGTTGACACTGACGTACCTCCGTGCTGGTCAGTTCTGTGCGGCCTGCCCCCCGCTCCGTCGGCGTCGTTTACGGAGGGTGTCTACCGTCGTGCGGAACAGCTCCCGGTCGAGGTCGTCGGTGATGCCGAGGGCGTCGGCGGCCTCGTCGGGGCTCATGGGGTGGGGGGTTGGCGGTGGGTTCTGGACGGCTCGGAGTTCTGATTCGGCGAGGATGCCAGCTCTGACTAGGACTTCACCCAGGGGTTGATGGATCGCTTCGGCGAAGTCCTTCAGGACGCGGATGTCCTTGACTTCGCCGGTGCTGATCAAGCGGCCGATCGTAGCGGCGCTCATCCCGGAGTACTCGGCGAAGCGAGTGCGGCCGCCGCTTCGGAGGCCGCTGACGTCGTATCCCAGGCTGGTGATCTGCTCCCTGGCCCAGGCGGCGAAGGCGGCGTTGCCGCTGATCTGGTCTTTCATGCTTGAAAGATAGCGCGACACGCGATGCCACGGAACACCTCCTTTTGGCCAGTCGTTTTCGCTCGGACGTGCACGCAGAAATCGAACACAGGCTTCTGACCTGTAGTTCAACATCGAACGTGCAACAGAAAGTATGAGCCTCGCGTCACTCTGTCAACAGTGAAGGAACCGTAAAGGCTGAACCGGCACGCCCGCTACCTTTCACGCGTGACAGATACGTGCTACCTTTCTCTCACGCCAGATAGTTCTATCAGGCGGGAAAGGTACGACGCATGTACGACCGAACCCTGCTGCGCAAGGCAGCAACTGCCAACGGGCAGCACAACTACGTAGACCTCTCGAACCACTTGAAGGTTGCACAGTCCACCGGCTGGCGCCTCTGGTACGGCAAGAACGCCCCCAGCGTCACCACCGCGCAGAAGGTGGAGAGCGCGTACGGACTGAAGCTCAGCCAGCTCCTCCAGCCCCAGAAAACGACGGCATGAAAAGTCAGGTCGTCCCCCGCGCCCAGTGCATCGCCGGCGCCCGCGCCGTGCTCGACCAGGCCCGCCGTCGCATCGCCGCGGACTACGCCGCCGGCCGTCTCAGCCCCGAGCAGACGGCCCAGTACGAGCGGCTGATCGCTAAGGCCCGCGTCGCGGCCGCTGCCTGATCAAACAAAACGGGGCCGCTCCGTCCGACCGGAACGACCCCCGGCACCTCACGAACACAGAAATGAGGACACCGTGAATCTCAGGGTACCCACGAACATCCCCAGCGGGGACCGGCGCACGGTCCGCGTCGCCCTTCCCGCCCCTCTCCCGCCGGTGCCGGTGGCGCTGGTCCTGGTGGACCGCGAGGGCGACGTGTGGCGGCAGGCCGGCGTTACCGCCGAGGGCGAGCCGCGCATGGTCTGCGACTCGCCGCAGGCGCCGGAGGACCGGGGCGTGGGCCCGTCGTATCCGTGGACCCCGACGGCGATCGCCGCGTGGTTCGGCCCGGTGCGGACGCTGGGCGGTGCGGCGTGAACACGAAGCGTGTGAACGCAGCGGAGGGCGTGATCCTCGCCGCGCTGAAGACGAAGAAGACGGCGGCCGGTGTCGCGATCGCGTTGGAGTCGGCGTGCCTGCTTCAGTCGCCGGAGACGGCGGCCGAGCTGACCCGGCGGCGGAACGAGGACCTGGCGCTCCGTGTGGAGCTGGCGCCGATGGGCGGCCCGCGGAAGGTGCCGTTCGAGCTGGGCGACTCGCTGCTCCCGGCCGTGCAGTGGCTGCTGGCCCGGGTGGCGGAGTTGGAGGCTCAGCGCGACAGGTGGACGGCCCGAGCGGATGCGGTCGTGGCCCGTCTGAAGGCGGAGCGGCACTCGACGAACGAAACCCTCAACGACGCGATGGTCGCGCTGGCCGAAACCCGCGACCGGATCGCGGAGCTGGAGGCGTTGAAGCCCGCGCCGATCCAGACCTGCGGGACCTGCGGCGCCGGATACACGTACGGCCAGTCGTGC
>NZ_JBEXQW010000043.1:0-66067 GCF_040612775.1 Streptomyces sp. NPDC006339 | reverse complement strand
GCACGACTGGCCGTACGTGTATCCGGCGCCGCAGGTCCCGCAGGTCTGGATCGGCGCGGGCTTCAACGCCTCCAGCTCCGCGATCCGGTCGCGGGCCTCGGCCAGCGCGACCATCGCGTCGTTGAGGGTTTCGTTCGTCGAGTGCCGCTCCGCCTCCAGCTCCGCCACACGGCACCACGGGCAGCCGCGAGTGTCGTCCCGGCCCCGCAGCCAGGTCGGGTGCTCCGAGTTGCCACAAGCCGCCGACACCCGGCCGTCAACCGCTCCCAGCTCCAGGGACTGGTACGCCAGCAGCTCGGCTGCCGTCTCCGGCGACTGCAGCAGACACGCCGACTCCAACGCGTACGCCCAGGACACCGGCAGCGTCTTCCCCTGCTTCACCGTCGCCAGCAGCACCGCAGCCGCCGCGTCCACACGCTTCGAGTTCACGCCGCACGCTCCGGAGCCGTCGCCAGCATCTCCAGCAGCGCAACCGCCTCGTCCGCCGACCGGCCCGGCATGTCGCCCCACGCGTCGACGTGGGTCTCCAGGCTGAACACGTCGCCCCAGACCGGGCCGCCGTCGAGGGAGAGCGCCACGAAGCCGACTGCGGTGTCCGCGAGCTGCGAGGACCGATGCGGGTCGCCCGTCGCCGCGCAGCGAATCGCCGCGACGACGCTCATCGGCCGCAGGAAGTGCGGCACGCACATCTCCCGGTCGCACGCGTCCGGGACGTAGTCCCCCTGCCACAAGCCGTTCGTCTGGACGATCCGGGCCGCGCCCAGCAGGACCGCCGAAACCGTCGTCGGACGGGCCGGAGTGAAGTCGACGCGAACCGTGCGCCGGTCCCCCGAAGGGATGTTCGTTGGTACGGTGATGCTCACGGGTTCCTCTTCTCTCAGTCGTTGAGGGATTCCGGAGGGGTCGCAGACGGACCAGGCCCGGTCCGGGCGGCCCCGTTCTTCTTGGGTCAGGCAGCGGCCTGCTGGCTGGCCTTCACACGCCGCGCCTTCGCGGAGGCCAGCGCCATCCGTGTCGCGTGCGCCGAGCGAAGCTGAGCCGCCACACGGGCGATCTGCTCGTCCGTCGCGTTCGGGTGCAGCTCGCGGGCCTGCCTCTCAAAGCGGCCGGCGGCCGCGGCTCGGGCCTTCGCCGTCCGGCTCGCCGGGTCGAGCGTGTTCGCCCAGCTCGTCTGCGACGCGAGGCGCGCCCGCAGCGAACGTTCGGCGGGGGACATCGACACCAGGTGTCTCCTTTCGGGTGATCGGATCTGTGTCCATGTCCATGGACATGGACACCGGGTGGAACAGAGCGCGGGGCTTCAGGTGGTACGCCTCCGCTACGCGCTCCGCTTCGCTTCCCGTGACGGTGGGCCGGTCTTCGTCTACGAGGGCTTGGACCTTGCTCTTGCTCAGCCCTGCACGGGTGGCCAGCTCGCGCACGCTTCCCGGCTCTCCGTCCTGGGGGCTGTCGAGCAGCCGTCGGAGCAGGTCGCCAGCGTGCAGTCGATAGCGCTTTGCCACGGTTCTCCGTCCTCGTGTCCACGTTTCTGGACGCCCTCACTCTGGCACGTAGGACAGAGCTTGTCCAGCTTTCTGGACGGTGAGGGTGTACGGATTTCGCAAACAACGCGCCAAAGTGGCTGACCCCTGTAGCCGATCGCGTCCAAGGTCGTGGACAATGGCTGTCCACGGGAAGGGTTGCCTTAGTCGGCGCCGATCAGGGATGTTTCGTTTGTTCCTACGGGGACAGCGTGGACACGTGGCAAGAAGGGGCACACCGATGCCGGACCAGACTGATGCGCTGACGCGCCTCGTGCAGGAGCACGTCGGCGAGGGTCGGGCGCTCTCTGTCCGCGCCTTCGCCCAGCGTGCCGTCGACCCAAAGAGCGGGACAAGGATCAGCAAGAGCACCGTGGGCAACCTGGTGCAGGGTCACCGGATCAAGATCGGCCCGGAAGTCCTTGCCGCCATTGCCACGGGGCTCGGGGTGCCGCTGTCGGTGGTGCAGGCCGCAGCCATGCAGCAGTACCTGGGCGTAGTGGTCGACGACCCCTTCGGCACGCCCGCCGGCGATGAGGATGTCGTCGTGCGCGTGGCGCACGAGGCAGGCAAGACTGCCGAGGACATGCCGACCGTTCGCGCATTCCTCGACTGGGCTGAGCGCCGCGAACAGTGAGCTATGCCCCAGTTCCGCGTTACGGAAATGTTTCAAGTTCACCGATATAGGTGACCCCATAGGTACCGTCGTGAGCGTAGAGTGACCTGACCTCGTGCAGTTCGAACGTGCGTACGGCATATGCGCGCCGTCGTGCGGAGATTGGGGGTCGGATGACTGAGGGACCGCGAGTGCGAGTGCACGTCGAAGCCGTCGACCTGCACGGAGAAGCACCCATCGCGGTGAGGGACACGAAGACGAGCTTCACACTCGGCATCGACTTCTCCCAGCCGCCGGAGCGCATAGCCGCAACCCTCGAAGAGCTCTTCCAGGAAGCGGTCGACTCTGAGCGGTGGCACCGCCGCGGCACCTGTAACCGACAGTACGCAGAACACCGGGCCGCTCCCCACCCGGAGAGCGGCCCCCACTGAACGGCGCTACCTCTGACCGCCCCGGCCCGACTTACCCCCATTCAGTCGGTCGCCGGGGCTCAGGTCTCTGTGCTCCCGCCGCGCCCGCTCCTCGCCGGCCGACGAGCCGTACCGGCTGAGCATCTGCCGGGACCGCCACCCCATGATCCGCATCAGCGCGTCCTCGTTCCCGCCGTTCACCTTCCACAGGTGCGCGAAGGTGTGACGGAATTGATGCGGGTGGATGTGCGGGATTCCGGCCTCCTTGCAACGGCGCTCGATCATCGTGCCGACACCCCAGATGGTGAGCTCCCGTTTCGTCTTGACGCCGAACCACAACGGGTCACCCGGCTCCAGCGCCCGCCCAAGGTGCTTCCCTGCGGCTCGCAGGTACCGGTCCATCGCCACGGCCGTAGCCCGGCCGAACGGCGCAGGCCGCTCCCGATCACCCTTGCCGCGGACGTGCAGCACCATCAGGTCCAGGTCCAGCTTCTCCTGCGTCCGCAGGGTCAACTCGCTGAGCCGGGCGCCCGTGTCCAGGAACATCAGGATGATCGCCGTGTCGCGCCGGGCCTCGAACGTGGTGCCCTTGCAGACCTTCAGCAGCTTCTCCAGCGCGTCGTCAGGGATGACGGGCACCTCAACCTCAGGGAGCCGCGGCGCCTTCATGGTCCGCATGGGAGAGCGGTCCATCTCCTCCTCGTCGACGAGCCAGTTGAAGAACGTCTTCAGCGACCGGAAGTGCTGGTGCGCGGTTGCCGCGGACGTCGTGCTCAGGAGGTGGTCGATGTACGCCTCGATGTGCTCGCGGTGGATCCCGTCGTTCCCTTCGAGCTCGGTCGGCACAAGCCGGGCGTGTTCGTCACCCGGCTTCGGCTCGTAGGTGATGAGGAAGTCTCGGAGGCCGGCGGCGGCCCGGGTGTAGACCCGCTGCGTGTTGTCGGCGAGGTTCCTCGCGCGCAGAGAACGGGCCCAGGAAGCGGACAAAGGGGCGATGTCGTACGGCTGTCTCTTGGCCATGCCCCAGCGTAGAAGTTGCCGAGGCACTTGGTCCATATCCACTGTGCTTATTGGCCACGAGAAGGCCCCTCACCTGTTTTCCCAGGTGAGGGGCCGTTTGCGCCCCCGGCAGGACTCGAACCTGCGGCCAAGTGCTTAGAAGGCACCTGCTCTATCCGCTGAGCTACGGGGGCCGGTGGTGGCCGGGTCAAGGATAGGGCTCCCATCGCCCTGCCCCGGTTGCTTCACCTGCGTGGCACGATGTGGAGGTTCGGTGAAGCGGTCCGATAATCGCAGGCAGGTGCGATTCGCGCAGCGCTTTTCGCGCCACTCGGGCCGGGTGTTGTGCACTCGTTATGCCTGAGCTCCCCGGCTACATCCGTTCGGTCGGCGCGCAGGGTGTCAATACGCTTCAAAAAGGCTCCAAAATTGGGCATTCTTCGCATGTGGTGACCTTGGACGAACGGCCTCAGCTCATCGACGCACTCTCCGCCCTGCGCGACTGTGTCGCCGCCGTGCGTCTCCCCCTCCCCCTCCCCGGCGCCCCGCGAGCCCGGCAGACCCGGGCCGAGTTGCTCGCCCAGCTCGACGACTACTTGGTGCCCCGGCTGAAGGATCCCGACGCGCCGCTGCTCGCGGTCGTCGGCGGTTCCACCGGGGCCGGGAAGTCCACGCTGGTCAACTCGCTCGTGGGGCGGCGCGTCAGCGAGGCCGGGGTGCTCAGACCCACCACCCGCACGCCGGTCCTGGTGTGCCACCCGGAGGACCACCACTGGTTCGCCGGGATGCGCGTCCTGCCCCAGCTCACCCGCGTCTGGCTGCCCCAGCAGGACGACGACCACCCCGCCGAGGAGCCCCCGGAGGACAACGCCCTGCGGGTCGAGACGGCCGCCACCCTGCCCCGCGGGCTCGCCCTCCTCGACGCGCCCGACATCGACTCGCTCGTCGTCGAGAACCGGCTGCTCGCCGCCGAGTTGATCTGCGCCGCCGACATCTGGGTCATGGTCACCACCGCGTCCCGGTACGCCGACGCCGTCCCCTGGCACCTCCTCCGTACCGCCAAGGAGTACGACGTCACCCTCGTCACCGTCCTCGACCGCGTGCCCCACCAGGTCATCGGCGAGGTCTCGCGGCAGTACGAGGCGCTGCTCGACAAGGCGGGGTTCGGCGACGTGCCCCGCTTCACCATTCCCGAACTGCCCGAGTCCACCGGCGGCGGCAGCGGACTGCTGCCCGACAACGCCGTCGCCCCGCTGCGCGGCTGGCTGGCCCACTGCGCCCTGGACCCGGCCGCGCGCCAGCAGGCCGCCGGCCGGACCGCCTCCGGGGTGCTGGACTCGCTCGACACCCGGATGCCCGAGCTCGCCGGGGCGGTCGCGGCCCAGTACGCCGCGGCCGTACGGCTCGGCGGGGCCGTCGAGGCGGCGTACGAGGAGCAGGGGCGCCGGGTCAGGGAGCAGGTGCGGCGCGGGGCCGTGCTCGCCGGGGACGCCCGGACCCGCTGGCGCGGCTACCCCCGCGACAGTTCCGCCGACGAACTCCTCGACGCCCTCGTCGAGTCGCTGGCCGCGTTGGTGCAGTGCGCCGTCGCCGCCGCCGACGAGCGGGTACGGGACGCCTGGCGCCGCGAGCCGGCCGCCGGCGCCCTCGCCCCGGCTCCGGTGCGGGGCGCGGTGCCCGACGACGGCGGTGACGCGGGGGAGCGGATCGCCATGACCGTACGGCGCTGGCGGCGCGTCCTGGAGGAGACGGTCGAGGAGGAGGTCGGGGACACCGAGGGCGCGTGCGATCGCGCGTCCGGGCGCGGGAGCGGGCGCGGGAGCGGGCGGGCGTCCGGACGCGGGTCCGGGCGCGGCGCGGGGCGAGGGGCCAAGCGGGGGACCGCCGCCGCGAGCCCCGACACCGAGACCCTCACCGCCCTCCTCGCCGCCGTCCTCCTCGGCGGCCGCCGCACCCGCGCCGCGGGCGACCGGCTCGCCGAACTCCTCGGCGCTCAGGGTGCCCTGCGCCTGCGCGACAAGGGCGGCGCGCTGCTCGCCACGTACCTCGACCGCGCCCTGCACACCGAACGCGACCGGCGTCTCGCGCCCCTCGACGCCCTCGACGTGACCCCCGAGCCGCAGGCCGAGCTGATCGCCGCGCTCTCCCTACTGCAGAAGGAGAAGTGACGCAGTGGACGCACTGGACGCAGTGGGCTCCACGGGCCCTGGGGGCTCGGTGACACCGGCGGGAGCGGAGCCACGAGTGGGCACGGAGTCGCGGGTGGGAGCCGAGCCACGGGTGGGTACGGAACCGCGGGTGGGTACGGAGGAGGCGGCGGATCCGGCCCGGCCTGCCGCCCCGACCCCCTCAGCCCAGCCTGCCGCCTCGGCCCCGTCGGCCCCCTCGGCCCAGCCGCCCGCCTCGCTTCAGCCCGCTTCGGCGGCCCAACCGACCCAGCCGGCCCAGCCTGCCCAGCCGACGCACCCGGCGGAGGCGAACGCCCCCACCCGCCCCCCGACCGGCGCCGCCGACGGTGACCGAGGGCTCGGGCTCGGGCGCTGGGACGACGGTCTGATCGCCCGGCGCGCGGCCGGCCGTGCCGCGCCCACGGACCCTCGCGACCCCAACCCCAACCCCAACCCGGACCCGAACCCGGGCGCGGAGCGCGAGGAGGACGAGGGCGACGGACTCCCGCCCCTCGGCGGGGCCTACGGCGGAGCCCTGCGCGCCCGCCTCGACGCCCTCCACGAGCTCGTCGGCCTGTCCCGTACCCGGGTCGAGAGCGAGACCCTCGCCGAGGCGGGGCGGGTCCTCGACGAGGCCGCCGCCCGGCAGCGGCTCTCCGCCCGGCACACCGTCGTGGCCATCGCGGGTGCCACCGGCAGCGGCAAGTCGACCCTCTTCAACGCCCTCGCCGGCGTGCCCGTCTCCGAGACCGGACTGCGCCGCCCCACCACCGCCGCGCCGGTCGCCCTCACCTGGTCCGAGGGCGCCGCGGGGCTTCTCGACCGGCTCGGCATCCCCGGGCGGCTGCGCCGCAGACCGCTCGCGGGCGGCGCGGCCGACGCCGACCTCCAGGGACTCGTCCTCGTCGACCTGCCCGACCACGACTCGGCGGTCACCGCCCACCGCGACCAGGTGGACCGGCTGCTCGGGCTCGTCGACGCCGTGATCTGGGTGGTGGATCCCGAGAAGTACGCGGACGCGGCCCTGCACGAGCGCTATCTGCGACCGCTCGCCGGACACGCCGAGGTCACCTTCGTCGTGCTCAACCAGATCGACCGGCTCGGCACCGAGGCCGCCGACCTCGTCCTCGACGACCTGCGCCGGCTCCTCGACGAGGACGGCATGGCGCTCGGCGAGCACGGCGAGCCCGGCGCGACCGTCCTGTCCGTCTCCGCGGCCACCGGGGAGGGCGTACCGGAACTGCGCGAGCTGCTCGGCCGGTTCGTCCAGGAGCGCACCGCGCCCGAGCGGCGGCTGTCCGCCGACGTCGACGCCGCCGCGGCCCGGCTGCGGCCGGTGTACGTGGCGGACGGCCGGCCCGGCCTCGGCGAGCGGGCCCGCGAGGAGTTCGCCGACCGGCTCGCGGTCGCGGTCGGCGCCCGGGCGGCGGGCGAGGCCGCCGAACGGGTCTGGCGGCGGGGCGCCATCCGCGCCTGCGGGACGCCGTGGCTGCGGCTCTACCGCTGGTACGAGCGGGTCCGCGCGCACGGCAGCACCGATCCGCGCCTGAACGCCCCGGTGGAGGACGAGCTGACCGCCCGTCAACGGGTGGAGCAGGCCGTGCGGATCGTCTCCGACGAGGCCGCGCGGGGGCTGCCGGTGCCGTGGGCGCTGGCGGTGCGGGAGGCGGCGCTGCGCGGGGCCGAGGGTCTGCCGGAGGCGCTGGACGAGCTGACGGTGACCATGGGCGACCCGGCCGCCCGGCCGCCCCGTCCGGCATGGTGGCCGGCCGCGGTCCTCGCGCAGGTGGTGATGACCTTCCTGCAGATCTTCGGCGCGTTGTGGCTGGTGGGCCAGATCGTGGGCGTCGTGGAGCCGTTGCTCTGGCCGCCGGTCCTGATCATGGTGGCCGGGATCGTCGGCGGCCCGCTGGTGGAGTGGGCGTGCGCGGCGGCCGTACGGGGGCCGGCGCGGCGGTACGGGCAGGAGGCCGAGCGCAGGCTGCGCGAGGCGGCAGCGGCGTGCGGCCGGGCCCGGGTGCTCGATCCGATCGCGGCGGAGCTGATGCGCTATCGGGAGGTGCGCGAGCAGTACGTGACGGCCTCGGGCGCGACGCGGGTGGTGAGCCGGATCGCGGGCGGCGGCGCGGGCGGGCGCATGGGGGCGGGGCGGTTCGGCGGGACGCGGTTCGGGCCGGCGCGGGCGGGCGTCGCACGGGCGAGGTGACGTGCGCGCGGATGAGGTGCGAGGGGTGAGGTGAGGGCGGAACCACTCGTTCGGGTGGCGCACTTGTCCACAGTCGTCGCTGTGTCCACAGGCTTCAGCGGGTTTTCCCGCCCCGGTCCAGCATGGGTCTCCAGAGCACGGACGGGAACGGAAGCCGAGGAGTGGGCGGATGAACGAGACGATGGTGACGCTGGTCGGGAACGTGGCGACGAACGTGGAGTACCGGGAGACGGTGACGGGCGGGGTCGCGCGCTTCCGCTTCGCCGTGACGGCCCGGCGCTGGGACCGCGAGCGGGCGGTCTGGACGGACGGGGCGACGAGCTTCTACACGGTCTCCGCCTGGCGCTCGCTGGGCGCGAACCTGGCGGCCTCGGTCTCGGTGGGGGAGCCGCTGGTGGTGCACGGTCGGCTGAAGGTCCGGGAGGAGGAGCACGACGGCCGCTGGAAGACGTTCGTGGACGTGGACGCGCTGGCGGTGGGGCACGATCTGACCCGGGGGACGGCGGCCTTCCGCCGGGCGGTGCGGCAGAACACCGAAACACCTGTACCGGAGCAGCGGGTTCCGGATCGATCGGCACCCTCGGCGCCCGATCCCTGGCAGACGCCGCCACCACCTGCGGCCGAAGACGTCTCGCCGCCCGCCGTGACAGCCTCTTGACGGTCAGTCATGAGGATTTGTCGACACCGTGACCTGCGGTTTTGCGGTCAACTTCTGCCGCTGATAACGATTTCGAGTCGGAATGGTTATCAGACCGTACGACGGGACACGGGGGGCTTCCCCGTCCTTAGGATGCCCGGGTACTCATGAGGCGCTTGCTTCCAGTGGGTCAGTGAGTCTGCTGGCGGGTGCTCCCCCCACGCGTATCGACGATGACGCGGAGCAGCCCGCCCGGAGGGGAAATCCATGTTTTCTGTACGGAGGCGCGGCGTTGCCCGCCTTGCCGCCGCGACCGTGGTCTCCGGCCTCGTCGCGGCGGGCGCGATAGCCGTCGCGGGACCGGCGACGGCCGACGACGGCTCCACGAACGGGGGCGGCGTCGCGGCGACGCTGGGTCCGCTCGCCGAGTCCGGCGACATCGCCATCACCGTCAAGAACTCCAAGGGCGAGGAGGAGACCCACACCTACAAGGGCGGTCTCTTCTCCCTCGAGGTCAACGGCGGCGGTTCGCTCAAGGCATACTGCATCGACCTGTTCACTCCGACCGAGCCGGGCGTCAAGTACAAGGAGGTCGGCTGGGACGAGTCGACCCTCCACAACAACGCCGACGCCGGCAAGATCCGCTGGATCCTGCAGAACTCGTACCCCCAGGTCGACGACCTCACCGCGCTGGCCACCAAGGCCGACGTCAAGGGTGGTCTGACCAAGGAGGAGGCCGCCACGGCCACCCAGGCGGCGATCTGGCACTTCTCCGACAAGATCACGGCCGTCCCCGCGGACGCCGAGGCCAAGCAACTGGCCGCGTTCCTCGTGGAGAAGGCGAAGAAGGCCGAGGACCTCGCCGAGCCCCCGGCGACGCTCGGGGTCTCCAAGGGCTCCCTGGCGGGCAAGGCCGGCACCCGCATCGGCCCGACCAAGGTGAGCACCAACGCCTCCACCGCCACGATCTCCCTGGCGGCCGACGCCCCCGCCGGCGTCAAGGTCGTCGACAAGGACGGCAAGGCCGTCACCTCCGCCAAGGACGGCGACGAGCTCTACCTCGACGTGCCGGCGGGCACGCCCGACGGTTCCACCAAGGTCAGCCTGCAGGCCAACACCAAGGTGAACGTCGGCCGCGCCTTCGCCAGCACCACGCAGAAGCGCAAGCAGACCCTGATCCTCGCGGGCAGCAGCGAGACGACGTCCAAGGCCGAGTTCCAGGCCACCTGGGCCAAGCAGGGCCCCGTCCCGGCCGTCGACTTCAAGGAGAACTGCGCCGAGGGCGGCGTGGACGTCACCGTCTCCAACAAGGGCGACGAGGACTGGGTCTTCGAGCTGGGCGGCGTGAAGCGCACGATCGGCGCCGGCAAGTCCGAGACGGTCACCGTGCCGGTCGCCGAGGACGCGGCGTACAAGTACACGATCACCGGCCCGAACGGGTTCGAGAAGGTCATCGAGGGTGTCCTCGACTGCAAGACGGCCACCCCCGGCCCGAAGCCGTCGGAGACCCCGGCCCCGTCGGAGACCCCGGCCACCACGACCGGCGGCACCGCCGGCGGCTCCACCGGCTCCACCACCGGCGGCGGCGACCTCGCCGAGACCGGTAGCTCCAACGCCACCCCGATGATCGCCGGCATCGCCGTCGCGCTCGTCGCGATCGGCGGCGGCGCGATGTTCTTCCTCCGCAAGAAGAAGGCGGCCGGCCAGTAAGGCGCCCGGCAGTACCCCGCAGCACCCGCAGTACCCCGGGGCCGCCCTGAGCGGCGGCCCCACCGGACGGCCCCGTCGCGCACCGCGCGGCGGGGCCGTCCGCCGTCTCACCGCGCTTCCCAGGGGCCGCCGCCCCGCCTGCCCCGCCCGCCGGAGCACCCACCGTGACCGGCCGGTCACTGCGCCTCCCGCGCAAGGCCCAGGTCAGCCGCTCCCGGAGCCGTCCGTGAGGTACTGGTTTCCGCCGATGGGGCTCGGTCAGGCAAGATGGGGTCTATCTGCCCACTCACTCTTTGCCGGACGGTTTCTCTTGGCTGAGTACATCTACACCATGCGCAAGACGCGCAAGGCGCACGGCGACAAGGTCATCCTCGATGACGTGACGCTGAGCTTCCTGCCCGGTGCGAAGATCGGTGTGGTCGGCCCGAACGGTGCCGGTAAGTCCACCGTGCTGAAGATCATGGCCGGTCTGGAGCAGCCCTCCAACGGTGACGCCTTCCTCACGCCGGGCTACTCCGTCGGCATCCTCATGCAGGAGCCGAAGCTCGACGAGTCCAAGACGGTCCTGGAGAACGTCCAGGACGGCGTCGCCGAGATCAAGGGCAAGCTCGACCGGTTCAACGCCATCGCCGAGGAGATGGCCACGAACTACACGGACGAGCTCATGGCGGAGATGGGCAAGCTCCAGGACGACCTGGACCACGCCAACGCGTGGGACCTCGACGCCCAGCTCGAGCAGGCCATGGACGCGCTGGGCTGCCCGCCCGGCGACTGGCCCGTCACCAACCTCTCCGGTGGTGAGAAGCGCCGCGTGGCCCTCTGCAAGCTCCTGCTCGAGGCCCCCGACCTGCTGCTGCTCGACGAGCCCACCAACCACCTCGACGCCGAGTCGGTGAACTGGCTGGAGCAGCACCTCGCCCAGTACAAGGGCACCGTCGTGGCCATCACCCACGACCGGTACTTCCTGGACAACGTCGCCGAGTGGATCCTCGAGCTCGACCGCGGCCGCGCCATCCCGTACGAGGGCAACTACTCCACGTACCTCCAGCGCAAGTCCGAGCGCCTCAAGGTCGAGGGCAAGAAGGACGAGAAGCGGCAGAAGCGCCTCAAGGAAGAGCTGGAGTGGGTCCGCTCCAACGCCAAGGGCCGCCAGGCCAAGTCCAAGGCCCGCCTCGCCCGCTACGAGGAGATGGCCGCCGAGGCCGACAAGATGCGGAAGCTGGACTTCGAGGAGATCCAGATCCCGCCGGGCCCGCGCCTGGGCTCGGTCGTCGTCGAGGTCAACAACCTCTCCAAGGCATTCGGTGACAAGGTCCTCATCGACGACCTGTCCTTCACCCTCCCGCGCAACGGCATCGTCGGCGTGATCGGCCCGAACGGCGCCGGCAAGACCACGCTCTTCAAGATGATCCAGGGCCTGGAGACCCCGGACTCCGGCGACATCCGGGTCGGCGACACGGTCAAGATCTCGTACGTCGACCAGACCCGCGCCAACATCGACCCGAAGAAGACGCTGTGGGCCGTCGTCTCCGACGAGCTCGACTACATCAACGTCGGCCAGGTCGAGATGCCGTCCCGCGCCTACGTTTCCGCGTTCGGCTTCAAGGGCCCGGACCAGCAGAAGCCGGCCGGCGTGCTCTCCGGCGGTGAGCGCAACCGCCTGAACCTGGCGCTCACCCTCAAGCAGGGCGGCAACCTGCTGCTCCTCGACGAGCCGACCAACGACCTCGACGTCGAGACCCTGTCCTCGCTCGAGAACGCGCTCCTCGACTTCCCCGGCTGCGCCGTGGTCGTCTCCCACGACCGCTGGTTCCTCGACCGGGTCGCCACCCACATCCTGGCGTACGAGGGCGACTCCAAGTGGTTCTGGTTCGAGGGCAACTTCGAGTCGTACGAGAAGAACAAGGTCGAGCGGCTCGGCCCGGACGCCACCCGTCCGCACCGCGCCACCTACAAGAAGCTGACCCGAGGCTGAGGCTGACCGCCGTATGGCACGACACATCTACTCCTGTCCCCTGCGCTGGTCGGACATGGACGCCTTCGGGCACGTCAACAACGTCGTCTTCCTCCGCTATCTGGAGGAGGCGCGGATCGACTTCATGTTCCGGCTCGCGCCGGGGAACGGGAGCCCGTCGTTCTCCGGCGGGTCCGTCGTGGCCCGCCACGAGATCGACTACGTACGGCCCCTGGTCCACCGGCACGAGCCGGTGACCATCGAGTCCTGGGTCACCAAGATCGGCGCGGCGTCGCTGACGATCGCGTACGAGATCAAGGACCCGGACGTGACGTACGTACGGGCGAAGACGGTCGTCGTGCCCTTCGACCTCCAGGAGCAGCGCCCGCGCCGGATCTCCGAGGAGGAGCGGGCGTTCCTCCAGGAGTACGTCGACGACGGGATGACGTCCGCTCCATGACCGCCCTCGCGCCGCTGCACTTCGCCGACCCCAGGGAGGCGGCGGGCCTCGCCGCCTTCCTGCGCCGGCTGCTCCACTACGACCGCGCCGCCGCCGTCCGCCTCCAGGCGGGCGAGGGCGGCGCGCTCGCCGTGTTCGGACGGCCGCCGTCGTTCGAGGTGCTGGCGATCCGCGCGGCACGGCTCGTCGACGCCGTGACCCTGGACGTGACCGTGTCCGCCGGTGAACTCCTCGAAGGCATCGAGGAGTCGGCGGGCAAGGCCGTCGTCCCCGACGCCGTCACCGGCCCGCCCTGGGCCGGGGTCCTGCCGCCGCGCGGCGGCTGGGAGCCGGTCGCCGGGCTGCCGTCCGCCGCCGAGATGCGGGGCGCGGTCGCCATGGCGGTGGCCGAGTTCCGGTCCCGCGACGAGGCACTGCCCGAGGAGCGGCGGACCCGGGCCGAGCGGGACCGCATCGGCCGCGAGATCTGGTCCCGCACGCTCGCCGGGACCGGCCTCCCGCTGCGCGCCGTCCACGCGGCCCAGTCCCTCGGCTTCCTCCCGGACCTCCCCGACGAGGACCTGCCGGTGCTGCTGTTCGCCGCCGGACCGTGGCTGCGGCTGCGCACCCCGTACGGCTCGATCGCCCTGCGCCGCGCCCCGATCTCGCTGACGGTCACCCCTGGCCCCGGCCCCACCCGATGACGGACCGCCCGGCCTCCGGCCCGGACCGCCCGGCCTCCGGCCCGGACCGCCCGGCCTCCGGCCCGGACCCCGTTCCCGCCGTCGACAGCGCGCTCACCGGCGACGAGCTGAACGAGCTCTTCCACGCCTCCTGGCCCGGACACCGGGACACCGACTTCGCGCCCGTCCTCGCCCGCCGCCTGCTGCACGTCACCGCCCGCCGCGACGGCCGGCTGGTCGGCTATGTGAACGTCGTCGGCGACGGCGGCGCCCACGCCTTCCTGCTCGACACCACCGTCCACCCCGACGAGCGCCGCCGCGGGCTCGGCGTCGCGCTCGTACGGGCCGCCGCCGAGGCGGCGCGGGAGCGCGGGGCGCGGTGGCTGCACGTGGACTTCGAGCCGCACCTCACCCGCTTCTACGAGGAGTGCGGCTTCCGGAGCACGGCGGCCGGGCTCATGCGTCTCGATCCCTGAGGCCGGTCCGCTCCTCCGCCGCCACGGCCACGACCGAGAGCACCGCCGACAGCGCGAGCAGGACCGACGGGACGACCGGCGAGCCGTGGGCCACGTTGTCCTTCTCCAGGATCGGGTCCATCCGGTGGGCCGGGTCGTAGGCGATGCGCACGGTCTTGCCGGCCTCGCCGATCCGCTCCTCGGCGGTGAACTCCGACGGGTAGCCGCCGGGGCAGTCGAGCGGATGGTGGTACAGCCACTTGTCGCTCGGCGCGCCCTCGCCGAAGGTCGGGTGGTACGTCGCCCTGGCCTTGCCGGTGATCTCGCACGTGACGACCTCCGCGCGGATCCGGGAGTCCCGCGCCTCCACCCACACCGCGGCCAAGCCGGCCACGAGCAGCACCACCGCGGCGAGGCTGCCGCCCTCCCGGAACAGCGCGTCGTGCGCGAGCAGGGCGACACCGGTCAGGGCCAGACCGGCGAGCACCGCGATCAGGGTCGGTACGCGGACGGGGCTGCGCATGCTCCAACCCGCCCACAGGTGCAGCAGCAGACCGGCGCCCGAGGGCACCAGCACCGCGCCGAGATACGCCAGAGCTCTCCTCATGCGTCACCCCCGGTTACGGGGACGCGCACCACCCCGGCACGGTTTCCGCCGGCGCCCCTCAGCCCCGGCCCCTCTCAGCCCCCGGCGCCCGACTCCGTCCCCGTCCCCGTGCCCGTCTCCGTCCCCGCGTCGTCCGGCCACACCCCGATGTGGTCCTGCTCCAGCTCGAGCGCCACCCGGTGCCGCATGCCGAGCGCCTCCGTGTACTCGGCGGGAAGCTGGAGCCGCCCCGCCCGGTCGAGCATCGCGTACTCCCGGGCCACCAGCGACTCCTGGCCCTCCGCGTCGATCTCCGTGCGCCGCAGCACCTCGGAGGAGGTGCGGCCGTCGCGGATGGCGACCGTACGGCGGACCTCCGAGGCCACCGCCTGGTCGTGGGTGACGATCACGATCGTGGTGCCCAGCTCCTCGTTGGCCCGGCGGAAGGCCGCGAAGACCTGTTCGCCGGTCGCCGAGTCCAGCTCACCGGTCGGCTCGTCGGCGAGCAGCACGGACGGGTCGTTGGCGAGGGCCACGGCGATCGCCACCCGCTGCTGCTGGCCGCCGGACATCTGGTGCGGGCGCCGGTCGTGGATCTCCGAGATGCCCAGCATCGCCAGCAGCTCCTCGGCCCGCTTCGCCCTGCTCTTCGCCTTGCCCTTCGCCGTGTTCCCCGCCCCGCCGCGCAACTGCATGGGCAGCGCCACATTCTGGGCCGCCGTCAGATACGGCAGCAGGTTGCGGGCGGTCTGCTGCCAGACGAAGCCGACGACCTCACGGCGGTAGCGCAGCCGGGCCCTGCCGTCCATGGCGAGCAGATCGCAGCCCGCGACCTTCGCGGCCCCGGCGGTCGGCACGTCCAGCCCGGCCAGGATGTTCATCAGGGTCGACTTGCCGGAGCCCGACGCCCCGACCAGGGCCATCAGCTCGCCCTCCTTCACCAGCAGATCGAGCCCCTGGAGGGCCTGCACCTCCACCCCGTCCGTGGTGAAGATCCGCACCAGCCGGTCACAGGCGATCAGCGCGTCATGGCCGTACGAGGGCCGGTCGCGGCGCGCCGCCGCCCGCCGCTCCAGCTCCTCCAGCGTCGTCCCCGCGGCCCCCGCCGTACCCGCCGTACCCGGAGCCCCCATGGCGCCCGCCGCGCCTGCCGCCGTCCCCGTGCTCGTCGTCATCGTGCGTCTCCTGCCCTGAGTTCCCTGATCGAGCCCCTACGGGATGCCCACCACGCCTGCACCAGCGCCGACCCCGCCGCCAGCAGCACCACGCCGAGCGCCGGAAGCCCCAGCGACCACACGTCCGCCCGCAGGGCCGCCCCCAGCGCCATCGCCTCGTCCGGCGCCGCGCCGAGCGCGAGCCGGGCCAGATCCACCCCCGGCGAGAGCAGCACGATCGTCGCCCAGCCGACCAGCGCGCCGCCCACCGCCGCGAGGAACGCCTGCGGCAGCGCCTCCAGGCCGAGCAGCCGCCGCGCCTGCCGGCGGGTCAGCCCCATGGTGCGCAGCCGCGCGAGCAGCGTCGTGCGCTCGGGCGCGGACTGGAGCAGGGCGAGCATCAGCGCGAGGACGGCGTATCCGGCGCCCGCGGCGAGGGCGGTGAGGTAGATCCGTTCGGCACCGGTCTGCATCGGCGAGTCGACGTAGCCGGCCCGCTGCTCCGCCTTCAGCGCCACCCGGAGGCTCCCGGCCTTCGCCGTGACCGCCGCGCGCAGCGCCGCTCCGTCCAGCGAGCCCTCGGCGCGCTCGCCGACGAGCAGCGCGGTGGGCGCCCGGTTGGTGAGGTCGGCGGCGTTGACCAGGAGGAAGTCCTTGTCGGGCAGGGCCGGCGTGGCGGCGCGTACGGCGACCACCCGCACATGGAACCGGCCCGCGGCCGCCGTGATCTCGATGGGCGCCCGGCCGAGCCGCTCGGCGACCCGCGGCGAGGCGATCACGGGAAGCACCCGCTCGTTGTCGCCGGTGTGGGCGGGACCGCCGGTGCCGGTGGTCTTCAGCAGGTCGGCGGGGAACGGGCCGAAGCCGGTCCTGGCCGCGAGCCGGGCGTACGAGGCGGGCTCGACGCCGATCAGGGGCGCGCCCATGCCGTTGTCGACGGAGCCCTTGTGGTCGGGCAGCTCCAGGCCGAACTCGATCTGCACCGGCGACACCTCGCCGACCCCGGGGAAGCGCCGTACCGTCTCGGCGAGTCCGGCGGGCAGCGGTGTCATCTCCAGGTCGTGGTTCACCCGGGCGTCCGCGCCGGTCGCGAGGAGCGCCGCCCGGTCGCGCGCCTCGGAGATCCCGGTGAGCACGGAACCGCCGAACGCGGCGATGGTCAGCGCCACGAGCAGCGCGAGCAGCGGCAGCGCGCCGGTCGACGAGGAGCGCCCGGCCCGGGCGAGGGACAGATAGCCGACGGCGCCCCGCAGCCGGCGGGCCGGCCGGGCGGCCCAGCGCAGCGGCAGCGGATACAGCCGTACGAGCACGAACGCGGCGATCAGGCCGACCAGGACGGGCGCGGCGCTGACCAGGTGGTCGCCCGAGTCGGCGGTGCCGCGGCGGCGCAGCGCGGTGACCGCGCCCACCGCGAGGACCAGGAAGGTGAGTTCGGCGATCGTGCGGCGGGCGGAGGGCCGGGCGGCGACCAGGTCCTCACGGCCGCCGTGCGACAGAGGGCGGCGGTGCAGGAAGACCGCGCGCAGCGGCAGGACCAGGGCGGCGAGCAGGGCGACGGCCGCGGCGCCCGCGCAGGCGGGCCAGAAGCGGGCGCCGTCGCCGGCGCCGACCGCCGGCAGGGCGAGGAGCAGCCCGAGCACGGCGGCCGGGAGGGCGACCGCGGCTGTCTCGCAGAGCAGCCGGCCGCCGATGCCGGTCAGCGAGGCGCCGCGGGAGCGCAGCAGGGCCAGTTCGGCGTGACGCCGGGCGGTGAACAGGCCGGCGGTCATGACGATGACGACGGCGGCGACGGCGCCGATGCCGAAGGCGGCGACGGCGACGACCGACGCGATGGCGTCCCGCATCCCGGTGTACTCGTCGACGACCTCGTCGAGGTCGGTGCCGAGGACACCGTTGTCGCCGAGCACCTTGCGCAGCTCGGCCCGGACGGGCCCGGAGTCCGCCGAGTCGAGGGCGGCGGCGAGCCGGTCGGTGTCCTGGCCGGTGAGGTGGCCGACGCTGGGCGCGAACCGCCAGTACTGCTCGGGTTCACCGAGGGTGGTGAGCAGCTCCGGCGCGCTCTCGGGCGCCACGATCAGGGTCGCCGTCCAGTACCACTTGATCTCATCGACGCCCTTGGCGGTGAAGAGGGGGGTGTGCAGGAGCGGGTCGACCGCCCAGTAGCCGCCCTCGGTGTCACGCGGCTCGACGATGCCGGTGACGGTGACCGGCTTGGGCAGGCCGTCCTTGCCCGGCACGTGGACGACGGAGCCGACCTTCAGCCGGAGCGCCTCGGCGGTCCTCGCCGTGACCGCCGCCTCCATGGCGCCGTCCGCGCCGGCCCCGGGCGCGCGGCCGGCCGTCAGGGTGGAGTGCGCGGCCAGGTCGGACGGCGCGTCGAGAAAGAGCTCCGGCGGCAGGCCGTCGGGCTGCGGCAGCCACGGGTCGAGGCCCGGGACCCGCTTCGTCGTGTGCACGCCGTACGCGGAGTTCGCGGGATCGGTGCGCAGCGGCGGGGGCAGCAGGGGCAGCAGCGCGTCCCGGGTCGCGCGCAGTCGCTCCGGGGTGAGCTGCGCGGCCTGCGCCGCCGGGGTCCAGTCGGCCTCCGGGCTTGTGGTCAGCGTGATCGCGCTGCGGCGGGCCTCCGCCGATGCGACGGCGTGCCACAGCCCCTCGGTCTCGTACGCGTCGACGGCCCGCGGCAGCGCCGCCGCCAGGAAGGCGGTCACGAGCACGAGCAGGCCGTAGGCGACGGCCGTGCCCGGAGCGGTCCGCAGCCGGGTGCGGACCCAGGGGGCCACGGGGCGGGCGGGCTTGCGGGGCATGGCGTCCGCCTTTCCGCGGGCCGGGGTGGACGGCGGCATCGGTGCGCGGGAGTCCGGCATCAGTGGTCCCCCTGGGTGCGCAGGGTCACGGCCGGGTCGGTGCGGCGCAGCGCGATCGCGGCGACGATCAGCAGCGGCAGCGCGGCGACCCCGGCGAGCAGCAGGGCCACGTGGGCGACGGGCAGTTCGACCAGGACGGCGGGCGCAGGGCGGCCGGCCTGGGCGGTGAGCACGATGAGCGGGACGACGGCCCGGGTGAGGACGGCGCCGAGCGCGACGCCGACGAGCAGGCCGATGCCGATGAGCAGGCCCTGCTCGGCGGCGATCAGCCGGGCCAGTTGGCGGCGTGGCGCGCCGAGCGCCCGCAGCACCCCGAACTCCGCGGACCGCTCGCGCATCGAACCGGCCGAGCCGACCGCGAAGCCCACCGCGGCGAGCGCGGCCGCCGCGGCGGCGACCGCCATCAGGGCGGAGTTGGGGCCCGCGCCGAGCGGGTCGCCGAGCAGTTCGGCGGCGGCCTCGTCCCGTACGAGGACCAGGGAGGCATCGGTGTCGGGGCGGGCGCGCAGCGCCGTGGCGACCTCGGCGGCCCGGCCGGGCGCGGTGGTCAGCCACCACTCGGTGGGCGGCAGCGCCGAGGCGCCGGCGCCAAGGGCCCGGTGCGCGGTGAACAGGTCGACGAGGAGCGCGCCGCCGTCCTCCGGGGCGGGGACGGCGGAGGGCGCCGCCGCCGACACGGACCGGGCGCCGGGTCCGGCGGTCGGCAGCACCCGTACCACCTCCGTGATCTCCACGTCGACGGTGACACCGCCGAGGGCGACGCCGACGGTGTCGCCCTTCTTCGCGTTCGCGGCGGCGAGGAAGGCGTCGGTCGCGAGCGCGGGGATCCGCCGCGGCGCGGCGGGGCGCGGGGCGGTGAGCGTCAGCACGTACGCGTCGGTGCCGGGGTGCCCGGCGCCGCTCGCGGGCTTCTTCGTGGACCCGCCGGTGAAGGTGACGGTGAAGGGCGCGCCGGCGGTGGGCGGCCGGCGCACCGGGTCCCCGGGGTTGTCGCCGTTGGCGAGATCCGCGGTGTACGTGGTGCGCCACTGACGCAGGGCGACGGAGAGGTCGACCGGCTGCCCGGTGCCGTCGGCGCGCACGGGGGTGATCCGCTCGACGGCCAGGGCCCGCGGCCCGCCGCGTCCCTCCTCGCTCCGACCGTCGATCTCCAGACCGACGAGCCCGAGACCGGTGGTGGGCCGGGTGGCGCCTGCGGGCTGCGCGTCGCCGTGGGACCGGGCGTCGTGTGCGGACTGGGTGTCGCCTGCGGGCCGGGTGGCGCCGTGGGCCTTGGTACCGCCCGCGGACTGGACGTCGCCCGTGGACCGGGTATCGCCCGCGGACCGGGTGTCGTCGCCGGTGGACTGGGCGTCGCCGTGGGACCCTGCGTCGTGTGCGGACCGGGCATCGCCCGTGGACCGGGTGGCGCCGTCGCCTTCGGGCAGCGCCACGGTCAGCCGGTGGGGGCGCCCGTCGGCGGGCAGGCTGCCGAGGTGGCGGCGGTACGGGGTGCCGTGGGCGTCCTCGAGGACGGCGGTGACCTGGGTGGCGGGCGTTCCGGGCGGTGCCGTGTCGCGCAGCTCCACGGTGAGGGCGCGGGTGCCGGCGGGCAGCGGGACGCCCGGCGGCGGTCCGGCCTTCGGGGTGACGGCGGCGAGGCGCTCGGCGGGCTCGCCGTCCGCGAGGTCGGGGCGGAGGCGGAGGCCGTCGGCGGCGTGCCGGGTGTCCATGGCGAGGACGGTGG
Organism: Streptomyces sp. NPDC006339; assembly: GCF_040612775.1. Classification (NCBI taxonomy): domain Bacteria; kingdom Bacillati; phylum Actinomycetota; class Actinomycetes; order Kitasatosporales; family Streptomycetaceae; genus Streptomyces; species Streptomyces sp. NPDC006339. The sequence goes on along the minus strand of NZ_JBEXQW010000043.1, from coordinate 45,940 downwards.
CCTGCCGGCCGGCGACGTCGGTGGTGGTGCGGTGCACGGGGGCCGCCGCCCGCACCCCGGGGAGGGCCGCGAGCCGTTCGGTCTCCGCGAGCTCGCCGGGTCCTGAGGCCAGCAGGCGGATGTCCGTACCGGTGCGGAAGTCGGCCTGGTCGCGCTGCGAGCGGTCCCAGGAGTCGCTCTGACCGATCGCCAGCATGCCCATGGCGACGGCGAGGACGAGCAGCAGCACCGGGCCCGCGCCGCGCAGCGGGCGGCGGCTGAACTGCCAGCCCGCCAGTGCCGCGGGCAGTCCCCGGCCGCCGGCCGCGCGTCGCTCGGCGAGCCGGGCGGCGGGCGGCAGCAGACGCAGCGTCAGGACGGTGCCGGCGAGCAGGGCGAGGGCGGGCGCGGCCACCAGGAGCGGGTCGATGCCGAGGTCGCCGGCCCGGTCGCCGGCGAGGGCGCCGCCGCCCTCGCCGGTCTGCCGGTCGAGCTGCCAGTAGGCGACGCCGGCGATGACGAGCAGGCCGACGTCGGCACCGGCCCGTACCGGCGCGGGCAGCGCGGCGGCCCGGCCCGCGCGCAGCGGGACGACGCCGCCGTCGCCGACGGCGAGCGCCGGGGCGACGACGGCGGCGGCGCAGCACAGGGCGACCGCGGCGGCGACCAGCCACACCGTGAGCGGGGGAGTGGCGTCGAGCCGGCCGAGCGCGTCGAGCGCGGACCGGTCGGCGAAGAGCCGGGTGAGCGGGCCGGCCAGCAGCGGGGCGGCGACGGCGGCGGGCAGCGCGAGGAGCAGGGCCTCGGCGGTGGCGAGTGAGGCGATCCGGCGGCGGGAGGCGCCGCGGGCGCGCAGCAGCGCGGTCTCGCCGGAGCGTTCGGAGCTGAGCAGCCGGGCGACGAGCAGCAGGGCGTAGGCGGCGAGCAGCACGAGCTGCACGGCCACGATGGATAGGGTGGAGCGGGACACGAGCAGGGCCCGGTCGGTCTGCTCCAGGACGGTGGGCAGCGAGGTGGAGGCGTTGACGGTGGCGCCGAAGCGGACCGTGTCGGCGGCGAGCGCCTTCGGCCCCTCGGTCGCCGCGGTGCGCAGCGCGTCCATCCGGTCGGTGGTGACGCCGGTGTAGTCGGCCGTTCCGAGCCATACCGTGTCCCCGGTGGTGAGCCGGCCGGCGCCGAGGACGGCGGGGTCGGTGAGCAGCGGGCCGTACGTGGTGAAGACGATCGTCTTCACGCCGCGGCCGCCCACCAGGTCGAGCTGCCAGTAGAGGTCGGTGGTGTCCAGCGGCCGGTAGACGCCGGTGACCCGGATGGTGACGGTGGTGCCGCCGAGCCGGTCGGTGAGGTCCAGGACGGTGCCGGGGGTGACCTTGAGCCGCTTCGCGGCCTCTTCGGGCAGCGCGGTCTCGATCGCGTCGCGCGGACCGGTCGGCTTCGGCCAGGCGCCGTCGACGAGGGCGATCCGCGAACGGTCGAGCGCGGCGAAGTGGGTCAGGTCCGGCTCGCCCGCGCGGGCGGCGGCGGGCTGGAGCGAGCGGGGCAGCGCGTACGTGCCGGAGCGCTCCAGCTTGCGCAGGGTGACGGGGAGCCCGTCGAAGGTCCGCTCGGCGCCCTCGCGGGCGGCGGCGTCGGCACTCGCCCCCTTGGCGGTGGGGACCTGGCTGGTGACGACCAGGGCGGCGGCGGGCGCGGAACGGCCGCGCAGGGTGCCCTGGAGGGCGGCGTCACCGATGGAGCCGGAGAAGGCGGCGAGGGTGGCGAGGACGGCGGTGGTGAGGAGGACGGACAGCAGGGCGGCGGCCAGCAGGAGGCGGTGCGCCCTGACCCGTAGCAGTACGAAGCCCGTCACCCGTTTCCCCCCTGAAAACACCGTGATCGTTCACGATCGAACGTCCAAGGATGCTTTCAGAGGGCATCGGCCCTGGAAACCGCTTTCGGACCGACCTTGATGCGATCGTGACCGTTATCCGGGACCGCGTCACCGGAATGTGTTCGTCCGGGAGCGGGCGGTCAGTCCGCCGTGTTCACCATCGAGGCGGCCGCGTAGGTCAGGTAGCGCCACAACTGCTGCTCGTGCTCCGGCGCCAGACCCAGCTCGTCCACCGCGTCCCGCATGTGCCGCAGCCACGCGTCGTGCGCCGCCCGGTCGACCGTGAACGGAGCGTGCCGCATCCGCAGCCGGGGATGGCCGCGATGGTCGCTGTACGTGCGCGGGCCGCCCCAGTACTGCATGAGGAAGAGCACCAGCCGCTCCTCGGCGGGCCCGAGGTCCTCCTCCGGGTACATCGGCCGCAGCAGCGGGTCCTCCGCGACTCCCTGGTAGAAGCGGCGGACCAGGCGCCGGAAGGTCTCCTCGCCACCCACCTGCTCGTAGAAGGTCTGCTCCTGAAGCGTGCCGCGCGGAATCTCGTTCACCGTTCCATCGTCTCAGATGCCCCGGCGGAGGACCGGAGGTCTAGGACCTTCCCCCGATCGGCTCCCCGGCTCGGCTCCCCGGCTCGGGCGGGGTCCGTGACCGGAGCGGGTGGGAGCGGTGGCCGGATCCCGCCGGTCCGCAGCACAGTGGACCCATGGGCGCACCGCACGACACGTTCGCCGAGGAGGGCACGCGGGCCCGGCGGGAGCTCGTGCGCGAGATCGAGGCGTACGGCGTTCTGCGCGACCCCGCCTGGCGGGCCGCCTTCGCCGAGGTCCCGCGTCATCTCTTCGTCCCCTCCTACTACGTCGCGGGGCCCGGCGGCTACGAACGCCTCTGGTCCGGGGACCCCGATCCGCACCGCCGCTCCCGCTGGCTGCGCGGGGCCTACCGGGACACCGCCCTCGCCACCCGGGTCAGGGACGGCGAGCTGATCTCCTCCGCCAGCCAGCCCTCCCTGATGGCGCGGATGCTGGAGGCCCTCGACGTCCACGACGGCCACGACGTCCTGGAGATCGGCGCGGGCACCGGGTACGGCGCCGCCCTGCTCTGCCACCGCCTGGGCGAGGACCACGTCACCACCGTCGACCTCGACGAGGAGATCGCCGAGTCCGCCCGCGTCCATCTCGCCGCCGCCGGTCACCGGCCCGCCGTCGTCACCGGGGACGGCGCCCGCGGCTGCCCCGCCCACGCCCCGTACGACCGGATCGTGGCCACCTGCGCCGTGCCCTGCGTCCCGTACTCCTGGCTCGCCCAGTGCCGGCCGGGGGCCCGGATCCTCACCCCGCTGTCCACCGGCCTGGTCGTGCTCGACGTCCCCGACCCGGGCCACGCCGAGGGCCGCTTCCTGGCCACCTCCGCCTACTTCGTCGCCCTGCGCGGCGGCGTCGCCCGCCCCGCCCCGCCCCGGCGCACGGCCGGGGTGCCGCGGCGGGTGGGAGAGGACGAGCGGTTCGCGTTCCTGACCGGCCTCGCCGGGGACAGCCTCGACACGCGCGAAGCGCTCGCGCTCTGGCAGCGGGAGGGCCGGCCGGAGCGGGAGCGCTTCGGGGTGACGGTGAGCGGCGGCCGGCAGTGGGCCTGGCTGGACGACCCCGAGGGACCGTACGCCTGGCCCCTGCCGGACGGGTGACCGCGCGCTACGGGGGCGGGCTCAGCCGCGCCGGACCGTGATCGTCGTCCAGGCGCCGACGTGCACCCGGTCGCCGTCCTGGAGCTGCACCGGCACGTACGGCTGGATCGGATCCGGCGAGCCGTTGATCGTGGTGCCGTTGGTGGAGTTCTGGTCCACCACCGCCCACGAGCCGTCCGGCTGCTGCACCAGCACCGCGTGCTGATGCGAGACGCCCGGGTCCTCCGGCGGCACGGACAGGTCGATGTCGGGCGACTCGCCGGTGGAGTGCCGGCGACGGCCGATGCTCACCTGGCTGCCCTGGAGCGGGACCTGCTGCTCGGGGGAGTACGCGGGCAGGTTGAGCCCCGACGCCTCCGGGCCGCTGCGCTGCATCATCGCCATGAAGTAGTCGCGGTCCGGGCCGATCACGGCCGTCCAGCCGGCCTGCGGACGCGGCGGCTGCGGAGGCGACTGCTGCGGCTGCGGGTGCGGCTGCGGTGGCTGCGACTGCTGCTGGAACTGCTGCGGCGGGCCCTGCGGTGGCGCGGACTGACCGGAACCCTGCGGGCCACCGGGGTGCGGGCCGCCGGGGCCCGGCGCGGGGGCCGGCGGTTGCGGCGCCGACGGCGGCGGCAGCATCCAGTCGTCGTCCGCGCGCGGCTGCGGGGGCGCGGGCTGCGGCGGTGCCGACGGGGGCGGCGCCTGCTGGAAGGACTGCGGGGCCTGGGGCGGCTGCGGCGGCTGGTGCGCGGGGGGTCCCATCGGCGGGCGCTGCGGCGGCGTCTGGTGATGGGTCGCGTCGGTGCCCAGCGGCTCGGCCGGACGGTTCACCTGCGAGGGCCGCGAGCCCTGGTACTCGAACGGGTCCGGGTGCTGCGGCGGCGCGGGCCGCGGCGGCGACTGGAAGCCCGGCGGCAGGTTGAGGCCGGGCGGCGGGCCCTGCGGCGGCGCGGCCGGACCCGGCTGCGCGTGCGGCGGGGCGAGCGGCGTGTACGAGGTCGCCGTGTTCGTGAGGAAGTTCCAGCGGCACTCCTCGCAGAACGGCGCCATGTGCTCGCGCGGCGTGCGGCACTGCGGGCACAGCTCGGCCTGGGCGGTCGCGTTCGGGTCGTAACCACCGGGAGCGGGGGCGGAGCCAGGGCCGGGAGCGCCGGGCGGCGGCACCGGGGCACCGGGCCCGCCGGGGCCGGGGTAGCCGTACGCGGGCGGCGGCGGGGGAGGCGGCGGCACGGCACCCGCCGGCGCACCCGCCCCGGCCGCCATGCGGTGGCCGCAGACCTCGCACCAGTCGTCGGAGACCGACTGGTGTCCGTTCGGGCAGGTCGGCATGTCGGTGCTTCCCCCTCTCATCCCGTCATCACGCGCTACTTCTGCACGCCTTACTTCTTCACGCGAACGGTCTTGGTGGAGCGGGTCTCGAGAGTCATCTCGTCCGCTTCCGCGACCTTCGCCTTCAACCGCACAGTACCCGTCGCGGCGTCGACCACGTCCACCACCTTCGAAAGGAGTTTCGCGGTATCGGCGTTGCCGGAGGCCGCCGCGAGCTGCACCGCGCGCCCGAGTTTCGCCGTCGCGCCGTCGTGATCGCCCGATTTGCGTGCGTCGAGACCCTGCTGGATGACGTCGGCGAGCTCGGCCTGCCCCGTGTAGTGCGCGACCTGCGGGTTGATGGACGTGGACATCGCCAGGTCGTCCGTCCACACCGCCCGTACCAGTCCCTGGGACAGCGTCGTCGGCGTGCCGCCCGCCGGGTCGGGGACGATCAGCGAGACCCGGGCGGCCAGCATCTCCTGGCCGACCGCGGCCTGCGGGACGCGGACGGACACGTGGTAGTCGCGGGACTCGTCGCCCCACGAGCCGGTCGGATAGTCCCCGGCGCGCGGGCCCGCCTCGGTGCGGCGGCCGGTCAGGTCCTCGACCGTCGGGGCGACCTGCTTCACGAAGGCGATCTCCACGCCGACCGGGGTCCACAGGCGCAGCGCGACGTCCGCGACCTCCTTGCCCATGGCGTTCTCCATCATCGTCGTGAAGTCCTCGGCGAGACCGGACGGGTCGGCGACGATGTCGGCCGTGCCGAGCAGCGCCGAGGCGATGCCGCGGACCTCCTCGACGTCCCAGTCGGTGCCGACCCCGCGCGCGTCACAGGTGAACCGGCCCGCGCAGGCGTCCAGGGCGGCCCGCAGCGCCTCGGGCGTCTCGTGCTCGTTGCGGCCGTCGGTGAGCAGGATGCCGTGCCGGATGCGGGCGTCGGCGGAGGACAGCAACCGGTCGGCCAGGCGCAGCCAGGTCCCGATGGCGGTGCCGCCGTCCGCGCTCAGGCGGCGCAGCGCGTCCTTGGCCTGGGCGCGGGTCCGGGCGTCGGCGACGGCCAGCCGTCCGCCGCCGGGGTAGACCTCCTTCGCCACGTGCGTGCCGGCGACGAGGGCGAAGGAGGTGCCGTCGCGCAGGGTGTCGATGGCGGCGGCGGCCGCCTCGCGCGCTCCGCGCATCTTGGACCCGGGGTATTCCATCGACCCGGAGCAGTCGAGCATCAGGACCACCGCGGCGGAGCCGGCGGCCGGCTGCGCCGCGGTCGCGGTGCCGCCGCCGGTGGCGGTCACGGTGACGATCGCGCTGACGTCCCGACCGCCCTCCGGCAGGTACTCGTTCTGGTACACGTCCACCGAGAACTGCGGCCCGGTCGGCTTGGAGAAGTTGGCCATGGCTGATTCGGCTCCTCGGCTCACGAGGGAAGGGAAGATCGGGAACGGGTCGGGGTCGGGGTGCCGTGCGGTGCGGTGCGGTGGGGGCCCGGGCTAGGCGGATCCTGCCCCGGGCGACGGAACGGCGAACGGCAGCAGCGCGACCGTGATGTTGTCGTGGCCTCCGCCGTCGAGGGCGTGTCCCACCAGGACCTGGGCGCCGTGCAGCGGACGTTCGGACGCGTCCGCCGGCATGACCCGGGCCATGTCCTCCGCGCCCTCCGCGTAGTTCCACAGACCGTCCGTGCACACCACGACCACACCCGGCCGGTCCGGTTTGAACGCGGCGGTGTGCGGCTCCAGTTCGTACGAGTCGGCGCCCAGCCAGCCGGTGATGGCGTGGGCGCGCTCGTCCGCGTACGCCTGCGCCTCGTTCATCAGACCGGCCGCGACCATCTGCGCGGCCCACGAGTCGTCCTCGGTGAGCCGGGCGGGCGGCGTGGTGCGGTCGTCCGGCACCCAGTAGGCGCGGCTGTCGCCGACCCAGCCGACGACGAGCAGCCCGCCGGCGACGATCGAGCCGACGATGGTGCAGGCCGGGGCGTTCTGGTGCTCGCGGTCGGCGGTGGTCGGCTCCGCGAGGGCGTTGACCGCCTCGGCGGCCGCCACGATCGCCTCGTGCATGGCCTGCTGCGGATGCGTGCCGCGGGGCAGCGCCGCCACCAGCGCGGCGCTCGCCGCGGCGGCGGCGGCGGCGGACGCCTCGTCGGGGCGGGTCGCGGAGGAGACGCCGTCGCAGACGACGGCGAGCGCGGCGGGGGAGCCGTCGGGCAACGAGGCCGACGCCACGGCGAACGAGTCCTCGTTACGGTGGTGCCGCAGCCCCCGATCACTGACGGCGGCCACGGTGGGGAGCTCCTCCTCCATGTGGTCCCGCTCACGCGGCTGCGCGTGCCCGCAGTGCTCGCAGTACCCGTCCCGATCCACCCGCCCCGCCCGGCACGCCACACACACCTTGCCTCCACCCCCGGAGCCCCCGCCGTCCCCCTGCACCGGCCCCCCGGCCTGCATCGCGGCCCGCGGATCGGGCGCGGGCAGAGTGAAGTCCCCCTCGTCCCCGGCCCCACCCGCGGCCCCGGCGACCCCGCCGGGGGCTGCCGCCGTGCCGGGTGTCGCGAGGCCGTCGCCGCCCGCCGATCCGGCGGCCGGGCCGTCGGGGCCCGCGCCGGACACCGCCGGCGCGCCGGGCGCTGTCCCGGGAGTACCGGGCACGGCAGGTGCAGCGGGCGCGCCTGCTCCGACCGGGCCTCCGGCCCCGGTCGGACCGCCCGGCTCTGTCGGGCTGCCGGGCGCGGCATGCCCGCTGGGCGTTGCCGCCCCGGCCGGACCCGCAGCCGTTCCCGGCGTGCCAGGCTCACCCGGCCCCGCCGGCCCGGTGGCGGAGGCCGCCGGGTCACCGGGCACGGCAGGTCCAGCCGACGTGCCTGTTCCGGCCGGGCCTGCGGCCCAAGCCGCGCCGCCCGGTTCCGCTGCCGGCGACGGCATGCTGCCCGCCGCACCACGCTCGCCCAGGCCCACCGGCCCGCCGGGCGTAGACGTCCCACTCGGGCCGGAGGCCCCGGCCGGACCCGCGGGCGCTGCTGGCGCTGCTGGCGCACCCGGCCCCGTCGGCCCCGTCGGCCCGCTGGGCCCTGCCGCCTGGCTGCCGGGCGCGGCGTGTCCGCCGGGCGTTGCCGTCCCGGCTGGGTCTGCGGCCCCGGCCGTACGCGTGGGCGTGCCCGCCGTCCCCGTCCCCCCCGCCCCCGGGACCTCGTCCGTGCGGACCGGGATCGTCGGGAGGTCGTGGCCGCCCGAGTCCGTGCCGGGGAGGTCGCCGGGGTGTTGGGTGGCCGTGGTGAGGGAGTGGGGGTCGCGGGGTGGGGGCTCGGGCCAGTCGACGGGGAGGGCGATCGGGACCGTCGGGCGGTCCGGGACCGGGACGGCCGACAGGTCGTATCCGCACGCGCCGCAGAAGCGGTCGCCGGACTCCAGCGGCTCCGCGCACTCGGGGCAGTTCCCCAGGGGATGCGGGGGCTTGGGCTTCAGGGACATACTCACACCCACGTCCTGGGGCGGAAGCGGTTGGCCCGCTCCACCAGTTCGATCCTTTCGTCGCCCCGCTGGGCGAGCCGGGCGAGCACCCGGTACGAGCGCTCGAGGCCGAAGCGCAGTCCGCGCTCGTCCAGGGCGCTGCCGAGCAGCACCGTGCCGGCCGGGTCCCCGCCGGGGCTGCCGGACAGCACCCAGTCGAGCGCCGTACCGAGCACCTCCGTGGACAACCGCTCGCGCCGCACCGCGTCCAGGCCGAAGCCCTGCAACGCGGAGACCTGCGCCGCGGCGGCGGTCAGGTCCGCGCCCAGCGGCTCGTTCGCGGGCCGGCGCCGCAGCCGGGCCCGTACGGCGGCGACCCGGGCCGCCGTGTAGTGGATGGACGACTCCGGCACCGACTCCAGCGTGCGCACCGCGCCCGCCCGGTCGCCCGCCGCCAACTGCACCCGCGCGAGCCCGAAGGCCGCGCTGACGTAGCTCGGATCGGTCGTCCACACCAGCCGGTAGTACTCCGCCGCGTTGTCGAGCTGGCCGAGCACCTCGGCGCACACCCCGAGCGCCAGCTTGGGCGCCGGTTCGCCGGGGAACGCGTCGTAGATCGCGTCGAAGGAGAGCGCCGCGCTCTCCCGGTCGCCGCCGATCAGGGACGTGACGCCCCGGTACCAGACCACCCGCCAGTCGTCGCCGTACCCCTGCTCCAGGGTGGCGAGCGCCTGCCCGGCCGCGCCGAGGTCGCCCATCTCCAGGCGCGCCCGCAGCTCGCGCAGCCGCAGTTCGAGCGAGGCCACGGGCGCCGCGTGCAGCGCGGTGATCAGCTCGGCGGGGGCGGCCGCGAGCAGACCGGCGAGGAAACCGGCGTTGGGGTCGCCCGGGTCGACCCGCGGCACCGGCAGCGCGAGCGCCGTCGCGGGCACGTCGAGCATCCGCAGGAAGCCGCCGCCCCGCCCGGCCACGGACGTGGGCAGCGCCTTCCGCCGCCCGCGACGGGTCTCGCGCGCCCCGAGGACCGACACGTCGTCGCTGAGCTCCGCGAACAGCTCCGTGTCCGTGACCCGCACCTCGGCACCGAAGAGCGTCGACAGGGCGGGGCGCGGGCGGCCCGACTGGAGCGCCACGACCTCCCGCAGCACACCCGTCAACTGCTCGGCCATCTCCTGCGCGGAGGCGAACCGGCGCGCCGGGTCCGGGTCGGTGGCCCGCACCAGGAAGCGGTAGAACGACTCGTACGTACGGAAGACCTCGATGCCGTCGGGCTCGGGCAGCGAGTCCGCGAACACGTTCGTGTAGCCCTGGAAGTCGAAGGTCAGCACGGCCAGGGTGCGGGCGACCGTGTACAGGTCGCTCGCCACCGACGGGCCGACCTCGGCCACCTCCGGCGCCTGGTAGCCCACCGTCCCGTAGATCGCCGACTCGTCGTCGTCCATCCGCCGGACCGCGCCCATGTCGATCAGCTTGAGCTGGTCCTCGGTCTGGATCGCGTTGTCGACCTTGAAGTCGCAGTACAGCAGGTTCCGGCTGTGCAGATGGCCGAGGGCCTCGAGCGCCTCGATGCCGTACGCGCACGCCTGCTCGACCGGCAGCGGGTCACGCCGCCCGTCGGGGGTGCGGCGGTCGTTGGCGATCTCCTTGAGCGACTTGCCGCCCACGTACTCCATGACGATGTAGCCGTCCAGGGAGCCGGTGCGCTGGTCCAGGTGCTCGACGAAGTTGTAGATCCGGACGATGTTGGAGTGCTCGATCTCCGCCAGGAAGCGGCGCTCGGAGATCGCCGCCGCCATGGCGTCCTGGTCGCCGGTGTCGAGCAGGCCCTTGAGGACCACCCAGCGGTCCGAGACCGCCTTGTCGACGGCGAGATAGATCCAGCCGAGACCGCCGTGCGCCAGGCAGCCCACCACCTCGTACTGCCCGTGCACCACGTCCCCGCCGCGCAGCTTGGGCACGAAGGAGTACGGGTGACCGCACTTGGTGCAGAAGCCCTCGGTGCGGCCAGGCCGGTCGCCGCGCGAACGGCCCACCGGTGCGCCGCAGTCGGAGCGCGAGCAGAATCGCTTCCTCTCGGGCACCTCCGGCTTCGCCATCACCGCCGCCCGCGGGTCGGGGCGCGGCACCTCCGGCACCGTCACCAGGCCCGCGCCGAGCCGGCCCCGCGCGGACTGGCCACTGCTCGAACCGGAGCTGCGCACCGACACCGAACGGGCCGTGCTCCGCCCCGACAGCGAGCGCGAGAGCCGCCCGGAGACCGAACGCCGGGACGCCGCCGAACGCGCCGAGCGCGAGGACCCGTGCGAGGACGTGCGCGACGAGGCCGCCGAGCCGGCCGCGACGGAACGGGCCGACTCGGAGCCCCGCCCGGCCGCGCCGGCACCGGGCACCGCGATCCCGGTCCGCGTCGACCGCAGCATGCCGCCGGGCGCCACCACCGGGGCGAGGCCGCAGGTGTCGCAGTACAGCTCGCCGCCTCCCATGTCCTCGTACGAACCCTCGCACGACGGACGCTGACAGCTACTCACTCCGGGCTCCCCGCTCACCACTGACTCCCCCTGCCGTCCCTCGGCGCGGACAGCGTCTCCGCCGCCGCCTGCTGGTAGCGCAGCACCGCCTGCTCGGCGGCCCGCAGGTCGCACGGGGCGCTCCACAGCATCCGGCGGGCCGTGTCGTACCGCTCGATCAGCAGCGGGTCCTCCGCCGCGCCGAGCCGGGCCACCTTCGCCTTGTACGCGTCGAGCCGGCCGCGCAGCTCGGCACGGACCGCCAGCGGCGCGGTCACCGCCGTCAACGACTCGCGGGCCCGCAGCAGTTCGTCCTCCGCCTCCTGCTCCAGGGAGTCCAGGAGCGGAGAGAGCCGGTGCCACTGGGCGTGCCTGCGGTACTCCGCGGCCGTGGCCAGCCGCTCCTGGAGCGCCGTCGGCGGCCCGCTGACGGCCGGCACCTCGGAGGCGGCGATCTTCGCGAGGACCTCGCCGCGGGCCGCCCGGGCCTCGGCGAGCGTGCGGTCCGCCCGCGACAGCACGTCCCGCAGCCGCAGCAGCCGGTCCTCCGCGTCCTGCCGGACCCGCAGCACCGCCTCGATCTCCCGCCGGACGTCCTCCAGGGCGCGGGCCGCCGTGTCGTACCGCGTGGTGTCCGGGCGGCCGCCGCCGGGGGCCGAACTGCCCTCGGCGGGCCGCCAGAAGGCCAGCGGATCGGACACGACCTGGGTGCGCAGCGCGGACAGCTCGGCCGTGATCGCCTCCAGCTCGTCCCCGGCCGGATGCTCGCCGGGACGCACGCCGACGGAGTGCGCCAGCGACCGGGTCCGGCCGAGCTCGGCGGCGAGCAGGTCTATCCGGGCGGGCAGCGCCGACCAGACGGCGTCGGCCGTGACCACCACGTCCAGCGAGGCCGCGTACAGCTCGTTCATCCGCCGCACGAGCCCGTCCAGGGTGAACCGCTCGGCGAGCCGGGGCTGCTCGCTCGCCCCGCCCGACACGTGCACGCTCTCGCCGCGCAGCCGGTCGGTCAGCTCCGCCAGCTCCTCCCGGCCGGGCCAGCGCCGCCGGGCGCGGACCTCACGGGCGTCGTGCAGCGCGGCCGTGTACGCGTCGAAGTACGCCCACAGCAGGGTGATCGTCCGCTCGGTGGCCTGCCAGCGGTCCCGGGTCGTGCCGGTCAGCTCGGCGCCTTCGAGCAGCCTGCGGCCGGCGTGGTCCTGGAGGGCGAGGAGCGAGTCCTCGACCGCCTTGTGCTCCGCGCCGAGCCGCGCCAGCGCACGGTCCACCTCGTCCCGGTCCATTACCGGCCCGGGGGGTCCCGCGACGCCCATCGATCACCTCTCGCTCTACTTGTACTTGGGGGCGGGCGGCCCGGCTATGCCGGGCAGGTCCGCCTTCAGCCACTTCGCGTACGCCGCCTGCCACGGGCCCTGCCGGTACTGCACGAGGACCTGGTTGACCCGGCGCACGAGGTCGTCGTTGCCGAGCTTCACGGCCACCCCGTAGTACTCGGTGGTGAACCGGCTTCCCTTGAGCTCGACGGCCGGGTCCTGGGCGGCCTGGCCCGCGGCCAGCGCGTTGTCGGTGACGATCGCGTCGACCTCGCCCATCTGGAGCCGGGCCAGACAGTCGAGCTGGTTGGGCACGGTCAGCAGGTCCGGGTCGTTCTTGGTGCCGTCGCCCGCTTCCTTGAAGACCGCGCCGAACGACTTCTCCTCCAGGGCCTCGTAGGCCGTGGAGCCCTCGGCCGTGCACACCCGCTTGCCGCTCAGGGAGGCGTCGTAGCCGGTGATGGGGGAGGACTTGGGGGCGAGGACCTGCTGGCCCGCCTCGAAGTAGGCGGTGGAGAAGGCGACCTGCTGGATGCGCTTGCAGTTGATCGTCATCGTGCGCACGACGAGGTCGACCTTGCCGCTCTCCAGGGCGGCGATGCGCTGGTTCGTCGGGATGGTGCGGAAGATGACGGCGTCCTCGGAGCCCAGGATCGCCTTGGCGATGGCCTTCGCCAGGTCGATGTCGAAGCCCTCCAGACGGCCCGGCTCCTCCTTCACGGAGCCGTCGGGCAGCCGCGTGACGGTGGGCGGGGTGCGGAAGCCCCACTTGTAGCTGGACTGGTCGACGCCGACGACGAGCTTGCCGCGGCTCTTGATGCGGGTCACCGACGGGCCGTCGACGCTCGACGGCGGCAGCGACGCCTCCGGGTCGCGGCAGGTCTCGGCGCTGTCCGCGCGGACCTGCACGCCCCGGCCCACCCCGGGGCCCGAACCCTCGGACGCCCCGCCGTCGCCGGCGGCGGTCCGCGGCAGGGCGACCAGCGCCAGCGAGGCGGTCAGCGCGCAGGCCACCGCCATGGCGCCCACCCCGCCCCAGCCGCGCAGCCGCGCGAGGGTACGCCGGGGGCGGGGCCCGCCGCCCGGCACCGGGCCCGGCTCCGGGCTCGGCATCCGGCCCGTACCGTTCGTCCGCTCGACGCCGTCCGGCATCCCGCCCCCTCTCACCGGTACTCCGACAGTCTGCGGTTGACGCCCGTCACGGCGGCCGCCGCGGCGAGGACGCCGAGGGCGGCCGCGCCCAGCGGCAGTGCGGTCAGCGCGTCGCGGCCGCTCTCGGCGGCGCGGGTGAACTCGTCCTGTTCGTGGGCGAGGGCGCGGCCGAGCGCCGCGTCGACCTGGTCGAAGGACTGGCCGGTCGACTGCGAGCTGCCGATGATCCGGTTCATGGCGCCGGTGAAGTCCCCGGCGTCGTCCAGCTCCCGGGCCTGCCGGTGGCGCCCCCGCCACTCGACGGTGCGGGCCGCGGCCTCGGTGACGGGGGCCCGGCCGGCCTCGTCGTCGGCGAGCCGCCCCGCCGCTTCGAGCGCGGCGGTCAGGGCGTCCGCGCTGCTCGCGTAGTCGGCCTCGTATTTGTCCCGCTTGCCGTCCTCGGTGAGCACGGCGCCGCGCGCGACCACCGTCAGGTTCTCGTTGGCGCGGGCCTTCAGGGAGCTGATCCGGGCCTCGTTGAGGACCTGCAGGGACTCCTGGCCGTGCGCCCGGGCGTCGCTCAGGCCGGCCCGGGCCAGGCCGTGCCCGGCGAGGAGCCACAGCAGGGCGGTCAGGCAGGCCGCGGTCGCCGCGAGCAGCCCCCGGTTGAACACCCGGTTCGTCATGGCGTAGTTGCGGCGCTGGGCCCACACCAGGACGGCAAGGGCGAGGATCCCGAGGCCGATCGACAGGAACGGCCAGGCGCGCGCCTCGTCGTCGTCCTGGCGCAGCCGCTCGGTCTCGGCCGCGTACAGCCGCTCGGCGGCCGGCAGCAGTTGCTGCGTCATCGTCTGGTTCGCGTACCGCAGATAGGCGCCGCCGAGCGGCAGGCCCTGCCGGTTCGCGGCGCGGGCGCGCTCGATCAGGCCGGTGTAGCGCGGCAGGTGCTCGCTGAGGGTGGCGATCTCGCGGGCCGACCCGCCGTCGGCGTCCGTGCTGGCGGCGGCCCTGACGAGCAGGCGGGAGGCGGTGGTGATGTCGTCCGTGTACCGCTTGCGGATCTGCGCGGACTCCTGCGGCCCGGCCAGGAAACCGCTCGCGGCCGTGGCGTCCGCGTCGGCGAGCGAGCGGTAGATGTCGGCGGCGTCGGCGCTCAGCGGCTGGCTGCGGCCCACCACGTCGTCCGCGTACGAGGCCCGGTCGGCGACCTCGAAGGCCGTGACGGCCCCGAAGGCGACCACGAGGAGGGCCAGGACGGCGCCGAGGATCCGCAGCCGGCCCGGCTCGGTCGTGGCGGCCCGGCGCAGGATCTCCCGGCCCTCGGCCCAGGCGCCGGGCGCCGACGGCGGCGGCACGGCCCCGGGGCCCCCGGGCGCGCCGGATCCCCCGGGCACGGCCGGCTGCGCGGGCACACCGGCAACCGGCCGCGCGGGCGCGCCGGTGGTGCCCTGCGCCGAGGCGGCGGGCGCGTTCGGCGGGTATGTCACGTGACCTCCCCCTCGGTCTGAGACGTCGACCCGTCCTGCCGGTGGGACGGCGGACGACTACCCGGCCAGCAGTATGGCCGCCGCGCCCGTCCCGTACACCGGAAATGACTCGATCTTGTTCCTATCGTGCCCCATGGCTCCGTCGCCTCCGCAGGCGAACCCCCCGTCGACCCCCTTCACTCTGAATACGTCGCCCAGCCGAAATCGGTTCCACCCCGAACGTCCTCGAACGAGTGAACATGCGTGCGGGGCGCTCCCGGAGGAACGCCCCGCACCGCAAGGACCCGTCTCGGGCCGGACCCGGCTCAGGCCCCGTAGTGCTCCCGCAGCCGCGCCGCCGCCTCCGGGCCCGCCTCCGTGGCGTCCAGGGCGAGCAGTCCGGCGCCGAGCACCGGCGGGGCGGTCACCACCCGCACCACCGCCTTCGGGGCCCGCACGGCGAGGAGTTCACGGATCCGGCCGTCGAGCAGCGGGTGCCGCGCGGCCAGCACGCTACCGCCGAGCACCACCGGCGCCGCCTCCTCCGTCAGCCCGAGCCGCTCCAGGGCGACCGAGGCCATCGCCACCACCTCCTCGGCCTGCCGGTCGACCAGGGCCCGGGCGACCGGGTCGCCCGCCGCGCCCGTACGGAAGAGCACCGGCGTCAGTTCGTGCTTGCGCACCGCCGGGACCCGCCCCAGGTGCAGCGCCTCGATCAGCGCGTGCATCGTCGGCAGCCCGAAGTGCTCGGGCAGGGCGCGGGCCAGCGCGGTCGGCTCGCCCCGGCCGTCCTCGGCCCGCGCGGCGAACCACAGCGCCTCGTCGGCCAGGCCCCCGCCACCGCCCCAGTCGCCGGAGATCTTCCCGATCGCGGGGAAGCGTGCGGTCCGCCCGTCCGGCGTCATGCCGACGCAGTTGATCCCCGCGCCGCACACCACGGCCACGCCGCGCGGCTCGTCGATCCCGGCCCGCAGGATGGCGAAGGTGTCGTTGCGGACCTGGACCGAGCGGCTCCAGCCGCGCGCCTCCAGGGCGGCCTTCAACCCCTCCTCCTCCACCGCCAGATCGGCGTTGGCGAGACAGGCCGCGACATGGGCGAAGGCGGGCGGAAGCCCGGCGCCGCCGGCCGCCGCCCACGCCCGGTCGACGATCTCCGCGAGCCCGTCGACCGCCGCCGCCACCCCCACCACCGGCGGCTGGAACCCGCCGCCGCGCGCCTCGCCCAGGACCGTTCCGTCCCGCCCGAGGACCACGGCGTCGGTCTTGCTGTTGCCGGCGTCGATCGCCAGCAGCGCCCCGTTCACGCCCACGCCAGGTGCTCCCGGTTGTGCGCGATCAGCCGGTCGGTGAGCCCGTCGGCGGAGGCGACCTGCCCCACCAGCGGGTGCGCGAGCAGCGCCTTGAACACCCGGTCGCGCCCGCCGCGCAGGGCCGCCTCCAGGGCCAGGTCCTCGTACGCGGTGACATGCGCGATCAGGCCCGCGTACAGCGGGTCGAGCGGCGCCACCGGCAGCGGCGAGGCGCCGCCGGTCCCCACCGCCGCCTGCACCTCGATCACGGCGTCGTCCGGCAGGAACGGCAGCGTCCCGTTGTTGTACGTGTTCACCACCTGGTACGGGGAACCGCCGCCGCCCAGCAAGGACGCGGCCAGGTCCACCGCCGCCTCCGAGTAGAAGGCGCCGCCGCGCTCGGCGAGCAGCTCCGGCTTCTCGTCCAGCGCCGGGTCCCCGTACATCTCCAGGAGCCGCTTCTCCATCGCGGCGACCTCGGCCGCCCGCGACGGCTTGGTCCGCAGCTCCTCCACGACGGCGTCGTGGGCGTAGAAGTAGCGCAGGTAGTACGAGGGGACGACACCGAGCCGGTCCACCAGGGAGCGCGGCAGCCGCAGGTCGTCGGCGAGGGCGTCGCCGTGCTCGGCGAGCAGCCGCGGCAGCACGTTCTCGCCCTCCGGGCCGCCGAGCCGTACCGCCGTCTCCCAGGTCAGGTGGTTCAGGCCCACGTGGTCGAGGTGGACGTCGGCCGGGGCCACGCCGAGGAAGGCGGCGAACTTCCGCTGGAAGCCGATCGCCACGTTGCACAGGCCGACGGCCTTGTGGCCGGCCTGGAGCAGGGCCCGGGTGACGATGCCGACCGGGTTGGTGAAGTCGATGATCCAGGCGTCCGGGTTGGTGCGGCGCACCCGCTCGGCGATGTCCAGGACCACCGGGACCGTGCGCAGCGCCTTGGCGAGTCCGCCGGCGCCGGTGGTCTCCTGGCCGACGCAGCCGCACTCCAGCGGCCAGGTCTCGTCGCGCTCGCGGGCGGCCTGTCCGCCGACGCGCAACTGGAGCAGGACGGCGTCGGCGCCGTCGACGCCCGCGTCGAGGTCGGTGGTGGTGACGATCCTTCCGCCGTGGCCCTGCTTGGCGAAGATCCGCCGGGCCAGGCCGCCGACCAGGTCGAGCCGCTCGGCGGCCGGGTCGACGAGGACGAGTTCGGTGAGGGGCAGGGTCTCGCGCAACCGCGCGAATCCGTCGATCAGTTCGGGGGTGTAGGTGGAGCCGCCCCCCACGACAGCGAGCTTCATACGATCAGTCAGCCCTTCACTCCGGTCAGTGTGACGCCCTCGACGAATGCCTTCTGGGCGAAGAAGAAGACGAGGATCACGGGGGCCATGACCAGGACGGTCGCGGCCATGGTCAGATTCCAGTCGGTGTGGTGCGCGCCCTTGAAGGACTCCAGTCCGTAGCTCAGGGTCCACGCGGCCGGGTTCTCGGAGGCGTAGATCTGCGGCCCGAAGTAGTCGTTCCACGCGGCGAAGAACTGGAAGAGCGCGACGGCCGCGATCCCCGGCTTCGCCATCGGCAGCACGACCCGGACGAGGGTGCGCAGTTCGCCGCAGCCGTCGACGCGGGCCGCGTCGAGGTATTCGTTCGGGATGGTCAGCAGGAACTGGCGCAGCAGGAAGATGGAGAACGCGTCGCCGAAGGCCATCGGGATGATCAGCGGCCACAGCGTGCCGGACAGGTCGAGCTGCTTGGCCCAGAACAGGTACATCGGGATGATCACGACCTGCGGCGGCAGCATCATCATGGAGATGACCAGCATCAGGGCGAGCCGGCTGCCCCGGAAGCGGAACTTGGCGAGCGCGTACGCCACCGGGATGGAGGACAGCACGGTCAGGACGGTGCCGAGCCCCGCGTACAGCAGGGTGTTGCGCCACCAGGTGAGGAAGCCCGGCGTCTCGAAGACGCGGACGTAGTTGCCCCACTCCCAGGTGTCCGGGGTGAGGTCGCGGGTGAGCGCCTGCTGGTCGCTCATCAGCGAGGTGAGCAGCACGAAGACGAACGGCAGCACGAAGAACAGCGCGGCGGCGACGCCGAGCGAGTGCACCGCGATCCAGTGCAGGACCGCCTTGCGGCGGGCGGTCCGGGCGGCCGGCGACGCCCCGGGGGAGGGGGTGACGGCCGGTGCCTTCGGGGTGTCGAGTACCTGGCTCATCGATCAGTCACCTGCCTGGACGAGACCGCCGCGGCGGCGCATGAGCAGCCCGGTGAAGAGCATGGCCAGGGCGAAGAGGACGAGGGCGGTGGCGCAGGCCGCTCCGTAGTCGAAGCGCTGGAAGCCGAGGTTGTAGACGAGCTGCGGCAGGGTCAGCGTGGACTTGTCGGGGTAGCCGGGCTCGAACTGCTGGCCGGAGCCGCCGATGACACCGGAGGCGACCTTTCCGGCCACCAGCGGCTGGGTGTAGTACTGCATGGCCTGGATGACACCGGTGACCACGGCGAACATCACGATCGGCGAGATGTTCGGCAGGGTCACGTAACGGAACCGCTGGAGCGCCGAGGCCCCGTCCAGCTCGGCGGCCTCGTACTGCTCCTTCGGTACGTCGAGCAGCGCGGCCATGAAGATGACCATGAGGTCGCCGACGCCCCACACGGCGAGCATGGTGAGCGCGGGCTTGGACCAGGCGGCGTCGTTGAACCACGCGGGGGCGGGCACACCGAGCCCTTCGAGGGCCGAGTTGACCGGGCCGGTGCCGGGGTTGAGCAGGAAGACGAAGGCGAGGGTGGCCGCGACCGGCGGGGCCAGGTAGGGCAGGTAGAACAGGGTGCGGAAGACGCCCGCGCCGGTCTTGATCTTCGTGATGAGGAGGCCGACGCCGAGTCCGAAGACGACCCGGCAGGCCACCATCACGACCACCAGCCACAGGGTGTTGCGCAGCGCGGGCCAGAACATGGGGTAGTCGGAGAAGACGTAGGTCCAGTTGTCCAGGCCGTTGAAGGTGGGGGCGGCGAAGCCGTCGTAGTGGGTGAAGGAGAAGTAGACGGTGGAGAGCATCGGGTAGGCGAAGAAGACGCCGAACCCGATCAGCCAGGGTGACAGGAAGGCCGCCGTACGAAGCGTCGCGCGGCGGCGCTTCGAGCGGAGGGTGATCGTGCCCATGCGGTCACTTCGCCTTGGCGATGTCGGTGTCGATCTGCCGGGCGGTCTTCTCCAGACCGGCCTTGAGGTCGGTCACCGCGCCCTTCTCGTACTGGAGGGCGAAGTCCTGGATCGTGTTGAGGTAGGCGGCGCCGTTGACCGCGCCCGCCGGGGTGTTGGACTTCGGGTGCTGGGCGATGTCGAGGAAGGTCTTGAAGCGCGGGTCGAACGTCAGGTTCGGGGACTTCAGCGCCTCGAAGGTGGAGGGGACGTTGCGGATGCCGTTGGCGAAGGCGACGACGGCCTCGGTGTCCGTGGTCATGAACTCGACCAGTTCCCAGGCGGCGTTCTGCTTCCTGCTCTGCGGGGCGATGCCCATGATCGTGCCGGACAGGAAGCCCTTGCCGTAGTCGGCGGCCCGCCCGTCGGGTACGGGCATCGGGGCGACGCCGATCTCGAACGGCACCTTGGCGTCGGTGGCCATGCCGAGCCGCCACTCGCCGTCGAGCTGCATGGCGACCTGGCCGGTGTGGAAGGGGTGCTTGGCGCCCCACTCGTCGCCGAAGGTGGTGCGGTACTTCTCCAGCTTCGCGTAGCCGCCGAGCTCGTCGACCATCTTCTTCTGGACGGTCATCATCTCGGCGAAGGCCGGGTCGGAGGCGACGGCGGACTTGCCGTTCGCGTCGAAGTACGAGGGGCCCCAACTGCCCAGGTAGTGCTCGGTGGTGGTCTCGTAGCCGTGGTAGTTCGGCATGAAGCCGAGCTGCTCGAAGCCGTCGCCCTTGGGCTTGGTGAGCTTCTTGGCGGTGGCGAGGAGCTCGGAGTAGGTCTTCGGGGGCTTCTCGGGGTCGAGGCCGGCCTTCTTGAAGGCGTCCTTGTTGTAGTAGAGGCCGTAGGCGTCGGTGAGCAGCGGCATGGCGCAGCGCTTGCCCTCGAACTGGGTGTAGTCGAGCAGGGTCTTCGGGATGATCTTCTCGAGGTCCAGCTTCGACTTCTCGACGAAGGGCCCGAGGTCGGCGAAGGCCCCCGAGGAGCAGAACTTGCCGACGTTGGACGTGGTGAAGGACGAGACGACGTCGGGGCCCTTCGAACCGCCCGTGCGCAGCGCCTGGTTGAGCTTGTCGTCGTTGATGTTGCCGACGACGTCGACCTTGATGTTGGGGTGGGCCTTCTCGAAGCGCCGGACGCTGTCGTTGATGGCCTTCACCTCGGAGGGGGCGGACCAGCCGTGCCAGAAGGTGATCCGGGTCTCGGCCTTGGGGTCGTCGGTCGCGCCGTTGTTCGCGGAGCCGGTACAGGCGGTGGCGAAGAGCGCGAGGGAGGCGGTCGCGGCGAGGGCGGCGGCGGGCCTGCGGTGGCGTGCGGGCATGACGAGTTCTCCCTGGGACGGGGGGGGACGGGGTGGGAAGGCGGAGGCGGGCGGGGCGGGGCGGGGCTTATCGGGAGGTGTCGAAGACCTCGTCGCGGGTGGCGGCGAGGGCCGATTCCAGCGCCCCGCGCAGGACGGGCTGCCGGTCGACGGCGGCGAGGACGAGCCGGGGCCGGGAGGCGGCGAGGTCGGCGAGCTGGGCCTGGACGCGGGCGCGCAGCGGCTCGCCGCCGGGGCTGATGGCCGCGCCGGACAGCACGATCAGTTCGGGGTCGAGTACGGCGACGAGGGCGGCGAGGCCGGTGGCGAGGCGTTCCGCGTAGGTGTCGAGGAGTCGGGCGTGGCGCTCGTCCTCGGTGTGGCGCGCGGCGGCCTCGGTGAGCAGCCGGGCGGCGACCTCGACGTACGGCTGCTCGGCCGTCCGGATCCCGACGGCCTTGGCGATCCGGGGCACGGACTGGACCCCGGCGAGCTCCTGGAAGCCGCCGGAGTTGGCCTTGGCGACCTGCCGGACGAGCGGGGTGCCGGGGACCGGCAGGAAGCCGACCTCGCCGGCGCCGCCGGTGAAGCCGCGGTGCAGCCGCCCGCCGAGGACGAGGGCGGCGCCGAGGCCGGTCTCGTTCCACAGCAGCACGAAGTTGTCGTGGCCCCGGGCGGCGCCGAGGCGCTGTTCGGCGATGGCGACGAGGTTGACGTCGTTCTCGTACTCGAAGGGCATGGGCAGGGCGACGGCCAGCTCCTCCAGGAGGGTGGGGGAGTGCCAGCCCGGCAGATGGGAGGCGTAGCGCAGCCGCCCGGTCGCCGGGTCGAAGGCGCCGGGGGTGCCGATGACCAGGCGGTGTACGTCTCCGAGGGCGAGCCCGGCGTCCTTGACGGCCCCGTCGAGGGCGTCGACGACCTGCCGCACCACGTCGTCGGCGCCCCGCCCGGGCGTCGGCAGCCGGAACTCGCCCACGACCTCGCCGGTGATGTCGGCGACGGCCGCGTGGATCCGCTCGGGGCTGACGTCGAGGGCGGCGGCGTGGGCGGCCCGCGGATTGACCGCGTACAACTGCGCGTTGGGCCCCGGCCGCCCCTCGGTGGTCCCGGTGGCGACGACGAGCCCGGCGGCCTCCAGGCGCGCCAGCAACTGCGAGGCGGTCGGCTTCGACAGCCCGGTCAGCTTCCCGATCCGCGTCCGCGACAGCGGCCCGTGCGCCAGCAACAGATCGAGCGCGGCCCGGTCGTTCATGGCCCGCAGCACCCGCGGAGTGCCGGGGATCCCGGGAGTGCCCGGGGTGCCAGGAGTTCCCGGAGTCGTACCGGCCATTGACGCGCCACCTGCCTCGCTGACGAGCTGCACTGTTAGGAAAGTTTCCTATTGGGTTGGGAGGAAGGTAAGGCGGAGGTCAGGGGGCCGTCAATACCCAGGAGCGGGCGGCTACTCGGCGTACGGGCCCCATACGGCGTCCAGGTCCTCGCAATGGACGGTGACGGTGGCGTCGGTCAGCGCGATCTCGTGCACGCACCCGGCGGGGTCCGGAAGCACCTCGTCGAACAGCACGGTGTCAGCGTCCATCCAGTCGATGGAGTGGCCGTAGTCCACCGAGAAGCGCGTGACGCCGGTGTAGCGGATCCGGATCCCCTCCTCGTGCTTCCACGGGTTCGGCGCGAAGTGGAGCAGGAGCGTCCCACTCTTGTCCGTCGCCGGCCGGATCCCCGCCAGCTCCAGGTCCTTCACGCAGCGGTGCGCGCCGACCCGGTAGTGCCCCGGGTCCATGACGAAGGCCCGCGCCCCCGGCGGCAGCTCGGGCGCGAGCCGCGGCAGCTCGGCGAGATAGGCACTCGCGTCCAGACGGAAGCCGGAGCAGTCGGCATCCCACTCGGCCACGACGTACTTCATCCCTGTCCCTGCTGTCGGTGCTCGTCGTCCTCCGCGTCGGCCATGACCAGGCCGGAGCTGACGGGCTGCTCGTCGTCGATCAGGGAGAGGTGCCTGCGGGCCCAGCCGTCGAGCAGGCCGGCGGCCCACGCCGGGTCGTAGGCCGCGGTGGGCAGGCGCGGTATGCGCTTCCGGCCCGTCTCGTCGATGCGGTACGGGACGGCGAAGGCGGTGCTCCAGTCGTCGAGGTGCGCGGCGAAACGCTCTTCCGCCTCCTGCGGCCCCACTCCGAGGTAGCGGCCGATGTCCTCCCACGAGCTGCCCCGCTCCCGTTCGTAGATCACGGCCGAGCGCAGCGCGCGCTCCGCCAGCTCGACGAGCTGCGCCGCCTGGCTGACCCGGCCCCCGGGGCCGGTGTCGGAGTCGTGGCCGGTGGCCACCAGGCCCGAGGCGGCGCCTGCGACGTCCACGGCGTGGTCGCACAGGACCAGCCGGGCCAGCGCCTGGCGCGAGTAGCGGATGCGGTCGGAGTCGTACGGCGTCTTGTCGGTCACGCGCACAGCTTCCCAGGCCGTCTTCCCCTCACGACGCCCCGCCGTGGCGGGTCAGGCGTGCCGGGCCACCTTCACCGCGGAGATGAGCAGGATCAGGGCCAGGGCCGGGATCAGGAAGGGGGTCGGGATCGCGCCGAGGAGGAGGCCGCCCAGGAGGGCGCCGGTGATCGAGCCGGCCGTCATGACGACGGCGAAGCGGCGGTGGGTGGACAGGACCGTGAAGCTGCCGTCGCGGCTGTAGCGGGCGAAGGCCACCAGCATCGTGGGCAGGGAGACCAGGAGGGAGAGGCTGCCCGCCGTCTTCGCGTCCAGCGCGAAGAGCAGCACGATCGTCGGGATCAGCAGCTCCCCGCCGGCCACGCCCATGATCGCCGCGACCACGCCGATGCCGAAGCCGGCGGCGACCCCGCACGTCACCTGGGCCCACAGGGGCAGGGCCAGGCCGCCCACGGTGGTGGCGTGGGTGACGACCAGGGCCGCCGCCATCAGGACCATCAGCGCGGCCAGCACCTTGTACAGGGTCGCGCCGCGCATCCGTACCGCCCAGGACGCCCCCGCCCAGGCGCCCGCCAGGCTGCCGGCCAGCAGGTTGGCCGCGACGGGCCAGTGGGCCGCCAGCTCCGAGGCGGGGACCGCCACCATGCGGGCGGGCAGCGCGACCAGGACCACCACCAGGCTCATCGCCTTGTTGAGGATCACGGCGGACAGCGCGGCGAAACCGAAGACGCCGATCAGCAGCGGCAGGCGGAACTCCGCGCCCCCGAGCCCGATCATCCCGCCGAGCACCCCGACGGCCGCCCCCAGGGCGAAGGCGAGCGGGCCCGCCCGCGCGGTACGTGCGGGAAGAAGGTCCTTGTCGACGGCCATGGACGGCATCCTCCCCGGCGCCGCCGCCCCACCGCCACGGACCGGGCCCTTCTTCGGGGGAAGACACCGCGCCGCCGCCCCCGTTTCGGCGGGCCGTACGACGCGAGGGGCGCCCCTCACCAGGGGCGCCCCTCGTCCGTACGACAGGTCTACTTGTTCAGGTCCGGCTTCGGCAGCGGCGTCGCCGCCGCCGACTGCGGCGAGGCCGGCGAGGCGAAGGCCGAGGGCGCCGCCATGCCCGCCGTCGGGTCGGCGGCCGACTCGTCCACCGGGGCCGGGACGCCGCCGACGATACGGATGCCCGCCGCGTCGAGGGCCCGCTTGATGCGCCAGCGCAGCTCGCGCTCCACACCCAGCTTCTTGCCCGGCATCGTCTTCGCCGAGACCCGGACCGTCATCGAGTCGAGCAGCACCTCGGTCAGGCCCAGGACCTCCACCGGCCCCCACAGCCGCTCGTTCCACGGCTCTTCCTTGGACATCGTCTCGGCCGCCTCGAGGATCACCTCGCGGACCCGGTCCAGGTCCTCCGTCGGGCGGACCGTCACGTCCACCCCGGCCGTCGCCCAGCCCTGGCTGAGGTTGCCGATCCGCTTGATCTCGCCGTTGCGGACGTACCAGATCTCGCCGTCGATACCGCGCAGCTTCGTCACCCGCAGCCCGACCTCGATGACCTCGCCGGACGCCACCCCCGCGTCGACCGAGTCACCCACGCCGTACTGGTCCTCCAGGATCATGAAGACACCGGAGAGGAAGTCCGTGACGAGGTTGCGGGCGCCGAAACCGATCGCCACACCCGCCACACCGGCCGAGGCGAGCAGCGGCGCCAGGTCGATCTTGAAGGCGCCCAGGATCATCAGCCCGGCCGTCCCGAGGATCAGGAAGGACGCCACCGAACGCAGCACCGAGCCGATCGCCTCCGAGCGCTGCCGGCGCCGCTCGGCGTTGACGAGCAGACCGCCCAGGGCGGTGCCCTCCACCGCCTGCGCCGACCGGTTCATCCGGTCTATCAGCTTGGTCAGCGCCTTCCTGACCAGCATCCGCAGGGTGAACGCGACGACCAGGATGAGCAGGATCTTCAGACCGGTGTTCAGCCAGGTGGACCAGTTCTGTTCCACCCAGCCGGCGGCGTTCGTCGCCTTCTCGGCCGCCTCGTCGAGCGTCACCGGCACTTGCGTCGGGTCGTCGGCGGCGCGCGAGGCGGCGGACCAGGACACGGGGAGCACGGGGGACCTCCAGAAAGGCGTTCGCAATTCATCCACACTAACGGGGGAAGAGTGATACCCCGGTCGACGTGCGCACAGGGAGAGACGGACCGCAGCCGGGGAAGACTCCCGGATGCGTGCCGATGTGGTCGAGAACACCCCCGGGCGATGACGCCTACGTGGTGGCGCACCGGCCAGGCATGAGGAGAGACTGAGAGCAGTTTCGTCCCGGCGCGAGCCACGCGCCGCCGGCGTCATAGGAGGCATCCGTGCCGCACGTCCTGGTCCTCAACGCGTCGTACGAGCCGCTCGGCGTCGTACCGCTCCGCCGCGCGCTCGTCCTCGTCCTGGAGAACAAGGCACTCTGCCTCGAGGAGTCCGGCGCCTTCCTGCACAGCGAGAGCCGTGTCGTCGCCGCGCCCAGTGTGGTGCGGCTGAAGCGGTTCGTGCGGGTCCCCTACCGGGGGCCCGTTCCCTTGACCCGCAGAGCCCTGTTCGCCCGCGACGGCGGACGCTGCGTGTACTGCGGTGGCGTCGCAACCAGCGTCGACCACGTCATTCCGCGCAGCCGCGGGGGGACGCACGCCTGGGAGAACGTCGTGGCGGCCTGCCGCCGCTGCAACCACGTCAAGGCCGACCGGCACCTGCGCGAGCTGGGCTGGCGGCTGCGCCACCAACCCGCCCCGCCAACCGGCCTCGCCTGGCGGATCATCGGAACCGGCCACCGCGACCCGCGGTGGCTGCCCTACCTCCAGCCGTACGGCGCGGACGACGTCCTGGCCCGGATCGACTCGGTCGCCACCGCCCCCCACCCGCAGGGGGCCGTGACGACGGGGTGAGCCGGGCCTTTCGCGTACGGGGGGCCGCGCGTCGCCTACGGGGAGCCGGCGCGGTCCTGCCGGGTGCGGGACCTGCGGGGCGCTGCTATGGGGCCCAGGCACGGCGGTAGGGGGGCAGGGCCCTGCCACGGGAGCCGGGCGTCGCCTCCGGGGAAGCCGGGCGCGGTCTGCCGGGTGCGGGACCTGCGGGGCGCTGCTATGGGGCCCAGGCACGGCGGTAGGGGGGCAGGACCCTGCCACGGGAGCCGGGCGTCGCCTCCGGGGAGCCCGGCGCGGTCCTGCCGGGTGCGGTCCTGCCGGGCGCTGCTACGGGGGCCAAGCGGCCGTCACGAGTGTCCGCACACCGCTACGGCGGCCCAAGCGCCGCTACGGCGGTCCGCACCGCCGCTACGGCGGCCCAAGCGCCGCTACGGCGCTACGGCGCTCCGCACGCCGCTACGGCGCCCCCGGAGCCGCCCCGTCGGCCGGCTCCCCCTCCGGCGTGCCCGCCGTCGCGTCAGCCGGCGCCTCGCTCTGGGCCCCGCCCGCGGCGTCCGTCGGCGCGTCGCCCGGGAGCGGGGCCTCCGGGCGGCCCGCCACCGCGTACGTCTCCACCGACCACAGCGAGTAGCCGTACTCCGTCGCGCGGGCGTCGCCCTGCACCCGCAGGAAGCGGGTGTCCGCCGCGTCCATGCGGACCGACTCCCGGCCGCCCCGGCCGTCGCGGACGGTGGCGGCCGTGCGCCAGGTGCGGCCGTCGGCGGAGACCTGGATGCGGTAGCGCGAGGCGTAGGCGTCCTGCCAGTGCAGCACCACGCGCCCTATCCGGGCCGGCTCGGCCAGCTCCATCTGCCACCAGGCCCCGTCCTCCAGCGGGGAGGACCAGCGGGTCGCCGGGTCGCCGTCGAGGGCGTGGGCGGCCGGGAAGTCGGGCGTCTCGTCGCCCGAGGAGGAGGCCGTGGCCGTACGCGCCAGGTCCGGGCCCGCGGTGCGCGGGAACGCCCGCACCGTCAGGACCCGCTCCTCGCCCGCGAAGGACACGGGGACGGCGTACGAGCCGGCCGGCACGTCCGCCGCCACCGACACCTCGAGGGGGACCGTCGTGCGGGTGCCCCGCGGCACCACGGCCTGCTTCGGCAGCCGCACCGCGATCCCCTTCGGCGGCCGGGCCGCCAGGGCCCCGCGCACCTCGGCCGCCCGCCGGCCCTCCAGGGTCACGTCCACCCGCTGGGCCGCGCCGCCGATCTCGGCGTCCGTCTCGGCGCGGGACAGCTCCAGGCCCGCGCGCGGCTCGTCGGCGAACCACGGCACCAGGGACCGCACCCGCTGCGGTGTGCCGCCGCTCCACACGATCCGCAGCGCGTCCGAGCGCAGGCCCTTCAGGTCGGTCTGGGTCCACCCGGAGGCGGCGAGCGGGCCGAGCCGGCGCCAGCCCTCGCCCGGCACGTACGCCTCCAGGACACCCGCCGCGCCCGGCTCGGTCATCACGGTCACGGTCTCCACGGGCCGCGCGCGCTCCAGCCGGACCGTGTACGCGTCCTCCGCCACGTCCGCCCGCTCGCCGGGGGCGCGGCGCCGGTCGGCACCCGTCCAGGCCGCCGCCTCGTCGGCCGCCCGCGCCAGGAAGCCGTCCAGGACGCCCTCGCCGACCGTCACGTCCTCCGGCCGCAGTTGCGCGCGCCGCCGCTCCAGGTCGAGCTGGGCCCGCCAGGCGGCGGCGCCGTCGCCGCGCGCCTGGGCCAGCAGCATGTCGACAGCCGTCTCGCCCGCGGCGCCGTACCGGGAGAGCCGGTCGAGCCACGGCCCGGCCTCCTCGCCGAGCGCGCCGCCCGCCGTGCCCCTCAGCCGTTCCGGCGCCTGCCGCATCACGGTGAACGCGGCCCGCAGCTCGCGCGCCGCCTTCTCCCGCGCGCCCTGGTCGGTGCCGGTGCGGCTCGCCCAGAAGGCGGCCGTGAGCGGCTTCAGGTAGGCGGACTCGGCCTTCGGGGCGAGGATCGAGGACGCGCCGTTCCCGGCGAGCGCGAGCAGCGCCTCCCGGGCCGCGCGGTCCGGCCCGGCCAGCTCGTCGACGGCGGCCCGCCAGGACTCCTCGGGCCGGTAGCCCTTGGGGTTCCAGGCGAAGTCGGCGGCGGTGAAGAGCGGGATGCGGGAGGCCGCGGCCTGCTCCATGCCGTTGGCGAGGAAGGCGGCGGAACCGGCGGCCACGGCCGGCTCGCGGCCGGTCGCCGGGCCGAGGAAGAGCCGGTCCTGGGCGTAGTCGTTGACCGGGTAGTTGTCCATGGTGACCAGCGGGTGGCGCAGCGCCGCGCGCGCCCCGGCCAGTTCGCGCCCGGTGATGGTGCGCGGCACCACGCCGACTCCGGTCCAGGCGACCTGCACCCACGGGTCGAGCGCGTCGGCGAGCGCCGTGCGGTAGTCGGTGGCGCCGTCCTGGTAGTACTCCGTCGGCATCAGCGACAGCGGCGCCGCGCCCGGGTGGCGCCGGGCCAGGTGCCGGGCGACGGCGTTCGCCACGTGCGCGTGCGCGCGGGCGGCGGCCTCGGGGCCGCGCCCGAAGGCGTCGGCGTCGGCCGAGCCGTCGCAGCCCCACTCGCTGTAGCTGACGTCCTGGAACTGGAGCTGGAAGGCGCGCACGCCCAGCTCCCACATGGCGTCGATCTTCGCCTGGAGCGCCTTCACGTCGGCGTCCGAGGACAGGCACATGGCCTGGGCGGGGGCCACGGACCAGGCGAGCGTCACATGGTTGGCGGCGGCCCGGGCGGCGAGCTCCCGGAACGCGGCCCGCTCGGCCGCCGGGTAGGGCTCGCGCCACAGCGCCTGGCGGTACGGGTCGTCGCCGGGCGCGTAGAGGTAGCGGTTCTGCTTGGTGCGGCCCATGAAGTCGAGCTGGGCCAGCCGGTCGGCCGGCGACCAGGGACGCCCGTAGAAGCCCTCGGTCACGCCGCGGACGGCGGTGCCGGGCCAGTCGCGCACCACGACACCCGGAAGGGTGCCGCCGGGGCCGACGAGTTGACGGAGTGTCTGCACGGCGTGGAAGAGGCCGTCGGTGCCGGCGCCGTCGAGGACGACGGTGTCCCGGCCGTGGAGGCGGCCGGTGGCGAGCCGGTAGCCGCCGTCAGGCAGATCGCCCCGCTCGGCCACCCGCAGGGCGCGCAGCGCCGCTTCCGTTTCCACGGTGTCGCCCAGCCGGACGAGGGGGCCGCGCCCCGGCAGCGCCGGGTGCACCGTCCGCACCCCGGCCGCCTCAAGGACCCGCCGGAGGGCCGCCACCGCGTACGGATCGGCGTCCGGAGCGACCTGGAGCGTCACCTCGGAGCCGAGCGTCACCGTCCCGCCGGTGCTGGTCAGGGACTGGGGCCGGGGCCATACGGCGGGGCCGGAGGCGGGCCGCGCGGCCGGCTGCCGGTCCGGCGCCGAGGCGGGAGGGAGCGGGGAGCCGGGGGCGCCGGGGGAGGACGGAGCGCCGGGTGCGGCGTGCGCGAGGCCCGGCACGGCGCCGCCGAGGAGCCCGCCGATGACCGCCGCGGCGACGGCCGTCGCGGTCCGCTTCCTGCGCCCGAGGTGCCCGAGGTGCGACACGGGACTCCTCTCTCCCCTTGGTCACGACTGGGTTACGAGCCCACCACCCGGGCCGACGGGGTGTCAATGCGGCTGGTCGAACTGTCTGGTTTGCCCGGCGGTCTTTCGGCGAGGTGGCACTGTTTCACCAAAATCCACCGGTAAAACGGGGAACGATGGGTAGGGCTCCCCTTGCTGTCCTGACTGTCTTACCTGTCGAGACGAACCGGGAGATCCCGTGACCGCCACCGACCACGCCTGCAAACAGGTACGGAAGCCGCTTCGGAATCCGATACGGATTCCGGCGCAGGGAACGCCGCTCACCAGCGAGCCGCCCCTCGCCCATGCCGCGCCGCTCACCAGCGAGCCGCCGCTGATGGAGGCGGCGCCCTTGACCAGCGAACCCACCGCCCGCGCCACCGCCGGCGGTTCGGAGTCCCCAGGAGTGTGACGTGACCCTGGCCCGTCTCGCCGCCCTGCACGGCGTCGCCACCGAGTACGCCCCCTCCGCGGGCGTCACGGTCAGCGTGCCGGACGCCACCGTGGTGGCGGTCCTGCGCGCCCTGGACGTCGACGCGTCCACCCCGGAGGCGGTCGCCGCGGCGCTCGCCACGGCGGAACGGGCCGCCGAGGAGCGACTCCTGCCGCCCACGGTCGTCCACTGGCGGGACGACACGCCGGGCTCTGCACGGGACGAGACACCGGGCCCCGTACGAGACGAGACGCCGGGCCCCGTACGAGACGAGACGCCGGGCCCCGTACCCGTACGGGATGAGGCGCCGGGCCCCGTACGGGAAGGCCGGGCGCGGGAGCAGGCGCGGCACGCGCCGGCGTGGGCGGCGCGTGATCTGCCGCCCGGCACCCGGCTCACGGTCACCACCGAGGACGGCCGGACCCTCACGGGCCCCGACTGGAGCACCCTGCCGCTCGGCGTGCACCGGCTCGCCGCCCGCGCCCCCGACGGGCGCGGCGGCACCAGCACCCTGATCGTGGCCCCCGCCCGCGTGCCGGCCCCCCGGGGCCGGGCGTACGGACTGCTCGTCCAGCTCTACTCGCTGCTGTCCGCCCGCTCCTGGGGCATGGGCGACCTCGGCGACCTGCGCGAACTCGCCGACTGGGCGGGCCGCACGCACGGCGCCGGTTTCGTGCAGGTCAACCCGCTGCACGCGGCCGTGCCCGGGGCGCCCACCGACCCCTCCCCGTACCGGCCCTCCTCGCGCCGCTTCCCCGACCCGGTCCATCTGCGGGTCGAGGACGTCCCCGAGTACCCGTACGTCGACCCCGCGCACCGCGAGGAGCTCGACCGGGTCCTCGCGGACGCGGCCGAGCTGCGCGAACGGGTCCTAGGCAAGGGCGCGCTGATCGACCGGGACGCGGTGTGGGACGCCAAGCGGCGCGCCCTGGAGCTCGTGCACGCCGTGGAGCTCGGGCCCGGCCGCCGGGCCGCCTACCGGGACTTCCTGGCCGAGCGCGGCCGGGCCCTGGAGGACCACGCCACCTACCAGGCCCTCGCCGAGCGGCACGGCCACCGCTGGCGCGAGTGGCCGGAGCGGCTGCGCCACCCGCGGACCGCCGAGGCGGTGGTCCGGGCCGACGCCGAACTGGCCGCCCGGGTCGACTTCCACTGCCGCCTCGCCTGGCTGACGGACGGCCAGCTCGCCGAGGCCGCGCGCACCGCCCGGCAGGCGGGCATGGCGGTCGGGATCGTGCACGACCTCGCGGTCGGCGTCCACCCGGACGGCTCCGACGCCTGGGCGCAGCAGCACGTCTTCGCCGCCGGCATGTCGGTGGGCGCACCGCCCGACGCCTTCAACGCCCGCGGCCAGGACTGGGGCCTGCCGCCCTGGCGCCCCGACGCCCTGGCCGCCGAGGGCTACGCCCCGTACCGCGGACTGCTGCGCGAACTGCTCCGCCACGCGGGCGCGCTGCGGATCGACCACGTCATGGGCCTGTTCCGGCTCTGGTGGGTGCCCGAGGGCGACGAGCCGACCGGGGGCACGTACGTCCGTTACGACTCCGAGGCGATGCTCGCCGTGCTCGTCCTGGAGGCCCACCGGGCCGGGGCCGCCGTCGTCGGCGAGGATCTGGGGACGGTCGAGCCGGGGGTGCGCGAGGCGCTCGCGCGGCGCGGGGTGCTCGGCACCTCCGTGCTCTGGTTCGAGCGGGACTGGACCGGCACCGGCCGCCCGCTGCCGCCGGAGGAGTGGCGGGCCGACTGCGTCGCCACCGTCACCACCCACGACCTGCCGTCCACCGCGGCCCGGCTCTCCGGCGACCATGTGACGCTGCGCCACCGGCTCGGGCTGCTCACCGGCGACCTGGAGCGCGAGCGGGGCCGGGACGCGGCCGAGACGACGGAGTGGCTGGGCCTGCTCCAGCGGCTCGGACATCTGCCGGAGGGGCCGGGCGACGAGGCGACGGAGATCCGTGCCCTGCACCGCTTCCTGGCCGCCACCCCGGCCCGCATGGTGGGGATGTGGCTGCCGGACGCGGTGGGGGACCGCCGGCCGCAGAACCTGCCGGGCACCTGGGACCAGTACCCCAACTGGCGGCTGCCCGTCGCGGGCCCGGACGGACAGCCGCTCGCCCTGGAGGAGCTGGCCGCCTCGCCCCGCGCGCACGACCTGCTGCGGCTGCTCGCGGACCGGGTCGGGGCCCGTACGGCACCCCCGGGCGCGCGGGCGGTTTAGGTGTTCGCTACTTTTGCACCGTGGACAAGAAGAACGCCCTGCGCGCCGGCGCCGTCGCGGCCGGTACGACGCTGATGATGCTGCTCATGTCGTCCCCCGCGCTCGCGCTCACCCGCGACGACGGTGACGACCCGGCCCCCAAGCTGGAGGTCGTCGAGACCCTCGGCCTGTTCGTGGCCGCTCCGCTGGTGCTGTTCCTGGTGATCACCGGCCTGGTGATGGTGCTCGACAAGTCCAAGAAGAAGGCGTAAGGCCCACTCGTACGTTCACGAGGGCGCCGCACGGTACGACGTACCGCGCGGCGCCCTCGTGTGTCCTCAGGCGCCTCCGGGCGGTCGTTCCGGGGCCGTCGGACCGTCAGACGGTGGTGGCGAGCAGGCGCCGCAGCAGGCCGGCCAGTTGCCGCGCCTCCTCCGGGGTGAGCGCCGCCTCCAGGGCCGCGCGCTGCTGGGCGAGCCCGGCGCCGACGGCCTGGTCCACGAGGACGCGGCCCTCCTCGGTGAGGGTGACGCGCAGTCCGCGCCGGTCGTTCGGGTCGGGGTTGCGGGTGAGCAGTCCGGCCCGCTCCAGCTTGTCGAGCCGGCCGGTCATCCCGCCGGTCGTGATCATCAGCGTGGCGGTCAGCTCGCGCGGTGAGAGGGTGTACGGCTCACCGGACCGCCGCAGCGTCGCCAGCACGTCGAACTCGCCCAGCGACATCCCGCCGTACGGCGCGTATGCCTTGTCGACCTTGGCGCGCATGGCGTTCGCCAGCCGGTAGATCCGGCCGAAGACGGCCATCGGCAGGGTGTCCAGGTCGGGGCGGACGACGGCCCACTGGTCGGTGATGGCGTCGACGGCGTCGTGGTTCTCCATGGAATGCAGTTTCCCTCTCCGCTGACTCACTTGCAAGAAAGCCACTTGCACGTAAGTAGCTTAGTGCTAAGTTAATTACCGCCAAGGCACACCACGCCAGCCGGACGGCCGGGACGCACCGGTCCGGCTCGTCGCCACCGCAGGGGGGAACCGTCATGTCCCACAAGGCCGCCACCATCGCCCTGACTGCCCTCGCTCCGATCTCCTGGGGCTCGACCTACTTCGTCACCACGGAGTTCCTGCCGCCCGACCGGCCGCTGTTCACCGGTCTGATGCGGGCCCTGCCCGCCGGACTGCTGCTCCTCGCCCTCACCCGCAAGCTGCCGCAGGGCGCCTGGTGGTGGAAGTCGGCCGTGCTCGGCGCCCTCAACATCGGCGCCTTCTTCCCGCTCCTCTTCCTCGCCGCCTACCGCCTGCCCGGCGGAGTCGCCGCCGTCGTGGCCTCGGTCGGCCCGCTCTTCGTCGTCGGCCTCGCCGCGCTCCTGCTCGGCGACAAGCCGACCGTCAGGGCGCTGCTCACCGCCATCGCCGCCGCCTTCGGGGTCAGCCTCGTCGTGCTCAAGGCCGGGGCGGCGCTCGACGCGGTCGGAGTGATCGCCGGACTGCTCTCCGCCCTGTCGATGTCCGCGGGCACCGTCTTCACCAAGCGCTGGGGGCGCCCCGAGGGCGTCGGCGCGCTCGCCCTGACCGGCTGGCAGCTCTCCGCGGGCGGACTGATCATCCTGCCCGTCGCCTTCCTGCTCGAAGGCGCCCCGCCGGCCCTCACCGGCACCCACCTCGCCGGCTACGCCTACCTCGCCTTCGGCAACACCGCCGTCTCCTACTTCCTCTGGTTCCGGGGCATCGAGCGCCTCAGCGCCTCCTCGGTCACCCTCCTCGGGCCGCTCTCGCCCATCACCGCCGCCGTCATCGGCTGGGCCGCGCTCGGGCAGGCGCTCGGTCCGGTGCAGTTGATCGGCATGGTGATCGCCTTCGGTGCGACGCTGGCGGGCCAGCTCACCCCGCCGAGCAAGAAGCAACCGTTCGTAAATTCTGAAAAGAACGGTCAGGAAGTTTCGATGGACCTGGAGGATCGCGAGGTGCGACGGTAGGCGGCATGACCCTGATCACCGCCCGCCACCCGACCACCCCCGAAACCACCGCCGCCACCGCAGAACCCACCCCCACCGCAGAACCCGCCACCGAGAGGCCGGCGCCCGCGAGGAAGCTCGCGCGGGGCGCCGGCCTCGGCGTGCTGCTCGCCCTGCTCGCGACCGTCGTCTGGTCCGGCAGCTTCGTCGCCACCCGCGACATGGCCGACACCATCCCGCCCGTCCAGGCCGTCTTCTGGCGCTGGATCGTCGCACTCCTCGCCGTCGCCCCGTTCGCCGCCCGCCCGTTCTGGCGGCAGCGCGCGGTGATCCGCCGTCACCTCGGATTCGTCGCCCTCGCCTCGCTGTTCGGCGTCGCCCTCTACAACACCCTGGTCCACCAGGCCGGACTGACCACCTCCGCCTCCAACATGGGCATGATCATGGCCGCCTCCCCGGTCCTCATGGCCGGCTACGCCCGCCTCGGCGGCGAACGCCTCGGCGCCCGCCGGCTCCTCGGCCTCCTCGTCGCCGTCCTCGGCGTGCTGCTGCTCGTGGGCAAGGGCTCCCTCACCGTCGACCTCGCCGCCGGGGACCTGTGGATGTTCGCCGCGGCCCTGTCCTTCGCCTCGTACAGCGCCCTCCTCAAGCGCAAGCCCGCCGAGATCGACGGACTCGCCTTCCTCTTCACCACCTTCGTCCTCGGCGCCCTGATGCTCGCCCCCGCCTACGCCCTCTCCCTCGCCCTCCAGGGCGGCTTCCCCGTCACCGCCGGAACCGTCGGCCCGCTGCTCTACGTGGGCGTCTTCTCCTCCGCCGTCGCCTTCTTCGCCTGGAACAAGGCCATCACCCTGATCGGCGCCGCCCGCGCCGGAGTCGTCTACTACCTCCAGCCGGTCTGCGTGGCCCTGCTCTCGTACGCCCTCCTCGGCGAGCGACCGGGACTCCTGGGCGTGGCGTGCATGGGGCTCATCCTGGGCGGGGTGGCCCTGGCGTCGGCGGCGACGCCAGGGGCCCGGCCGGCCGCCCGGTAGGTTGCGCCCCATGACCGAGTGGGACATCAAGAAGCTCCAGATCCTCCGCACCCTGCGCGATCGCGGGACCGTCACCGCGACCGCCGAGGCGCTGCTCATGACCCCCTCGGCCGTCTCGCAGCAGCTCACCAACCTCTCCCGGCAGCTCGGCGTGCCCGTCCTGGAGGCGCACGGGCGGCGGGTGCGGCTGACGGACGCCGCCCACCTGGTGCTGCGGCACGCCGAGGCGGTCTTCGCCCAGTTGGAGCGGGCCGAGGCCGAACTCGGCGGTTATCTGCGGGGGGAGGCGGGCCGGGTGCGGGTCGCCGCGTTCTCCACCGCCGTGCCCGCCCTCGTCGTCCCCGCCGTCCAGGCGCTGCGCTCCGCCCACCCCGGACTCGACCTCCGGATCCGCGAGGCGGAGGCGGCCGAGGCGTACGAACTGCTCACCGCCGGCGACGTCGACCTGGCGCTCTCGCTCGCCGCCCACGCGCCCACCGCCCGCGACCCCCGGTTCAGCCGGGTGCCGCTGCTCGCCGACCCGCTCGACGTCGCCCTGCCCACCGGGCACCCGCTTGCGGACGCCCCCGGGCTCCGGCTCGCCGACCTGTCCGCCGAGCCGTGGATCTTCGGCGGCTCCGGGCCCTGGTCCGAGATCACCACCGCCGCCTGCGAGGCCGCCGGATTCGTGCCCGAGCAGGCGCACAGCGCGGCCGGCTGGACCGCCATCCTCGCCATGGTCGAGGCCGGGATGGGCGTGGCCCTCGTCCCCCGCATGGCCGCGGCCGAGCGCCGCAGCGGCGTCGTCATGCGGGTCCTCTCCGCCGACCAGCCGCTGCGTCATGTCGTCGCCGCGGTACGGCGCGGGGCGGAGGAGCATCCGGCCGTCGCGCGGGTGCTCGCGGCGCTGCGTCAGGCCGCCCTCCAGCGCGAGACCGTTCAGCAGAGCTGAAAAGCGACCTCGAAAACATTCGATGGACCTGCGGTGTGGTCGAGCGGCACAGTCGAGACATGAGCCTTGACGCCGCCCTCACGGACTCCCTCGCAGACTCCCTCGCCGACGACCCGCACGCCAACGACGCCGCCCCCTACGCCGGAGGCGACCCGTACGCCGACTACCGCGCCGGCGACTTCCCCTTCACCGAGCTCGTCGACCTCGCCGACCGCCGCCTCGGCGCCGGAGTCGTCGCCGCGAACGACGAGTTCTTCGCCGAGCGCGAGAACCTCCTCGTCCGCGAGCGGGCCGTCTTCGACCCCGAGCACTTCGGGCACAAGGGCAAGATCATGGACGGCTGGGAGACCCGCCGCCGGCGCGGCACCGACGCCGGCCACCCCTTCCCCGCCCCCGAGGACCACGACTGGGCGATCGTCCGCCTCGGCGCGCCCGGCGTCATCCGCGGCATCGTCGTCGACACCGCCCACTTCCGCGGCAACTACCCGCAGCGGGTGAGCGTCCAGGCCGCCGCCGTCGACGGCACGCCGAGCCCCGAGGAGCTCCTCGACGCGAAGTGGGAGGAGCTCGTCCCGCCCACCCCCGTGCGCGGCCACGCCGCCAACGGCTTCCAGGTCACCGCCGAGCGCCGCTACACCCACGTACGGCTCTGCCAGCACCCCGACGGCGGCATCGCCCGGCTCCGTGTGCACGGCGAGGTCGTCCCCGACCCCGAGTGGCTGGACGTCCTCGGCACCCTCGACCTGATCGCCGTCGTCAACGGCGGGGTGTACGAGGACGCCTCGGACCGCTTCTACTCCTCGCCCACCCAGATCATCCTGCCCGGCACCTCGCGCAAGATGGACGACGGCTGGGAGAACCGCCGCCGCCGGGTCCGCGGCACGAACGACTGGGTCCGCTTCCGGCTCGCCGCCCAGGGCGCGGTCCGCGCGGTCGAGATCGACACCGCCTACCTCAAGGGCAACTCGGCCGGCTGGATCGCCCTCCAGGGCTGCAACGGCGACCCGGCGGGCGGCGCGGAGTGGTTCGAGATCATCCCGCGCACCCGGCTCCAGCCCGACACCCTCCACCGCTTCACCCTCCCCGCCCAGGCGGTCGTCACCCACGTCCGCCTCGACGCCTTCCCCGACGGCGGCATCGCCCGGATGCGCCTGCACGGCAGCCTCACCGACGAGGGCGCGGCCACCCTGCGCACCCGCTACGCCCGCCTGACGGGCTGACGGGCTGACGGGCCGGCGGGCTCACCGCCTGACGACGGCCCCACCGCCCCACCGCCCGAGCAACTCCCCCCCAGCACGGCGAAAGGGCGCCCCCCGGGGGAGGGCGCCCCTTCGTCGGTCATCGGACCACGGACCGGTCCTAGCGGGCCGCCGCCGCGTCCGCCGCCTGCGCCTTGAGGGCGCGCTCGACGCCCGCGCGGCACTCCGTCACCAGACGCCGCAGCGCCGGCGCCGGGTCGTGCTCGGCGATCCAGGCGTCCGTCGCGTCGAGCGTCTCCTGCGACACC
Source organism: Streptomyces sp. NPDC006339 (assembly GCF_040612775.1). Lineage (NCBI taxonomy): Bacteria > Bacillati > Actinomycetota > Actinomycetes > Kitasatosporales > Streptomycetaceae > Streptomyces > Streptomyces sp. NPDC006339. The sequence goes on along the minus strand of NZ_JBEXQW010000043.1, from coordinate 8,543 downwards.
TGGAGCGTCGGGTAGAGGCCCACCACGATCTGCTGCACGATCTCGTGGCTGCGGGTCTCCGAGATGCCCTTGATCGAGGCGAAGTACTTCGCCGTGTACGGGGCGAGCAGCTCACGCTGGTCGGTCTGCACGAAGCCGCTGATCACCGCCTCCTGCACCGCGTTCGCCAGCTTGTCGTCCTCGACGACCGAGGCCCACGCCTGCTCCTTGGCCGCGTCGGTCGGCCGCGCCGCGCGGGCGGTCGCCGCGTGGCGCTCGCCCGCCGCCGTGCGGTCGCGCTCCAGCTCGGCCGCGATCTCCGGCTCGTCGTACACGCCGGTCGCGGCGAGCCGCTGGACGAAGGCCCAGCGCAGCTCGGTGTCGACGGCCAGGCCCTCGACGGTCTCGCGGCCCTCCAGGAGAGCGGCGAGCAGGTCGAGCTGCTGCGGGGTGCGGGCGGTCGCCGCGAAGGCCCGCGCCCACGCGAGCTGGTGGTCGCTCGCCGGCTCGGCGGCCTGGAGGTGCGCCAGGGTCGCCTCGGTCCAGCGGCTCAGCCCCGCCTCCCGCCACTCCGGCGCCGCGTACAGCTCCAGAGCCGCCTTGACCTGGCCCTGGAGCGACTGGACCACGCCGATGTCGGTCTCCTTGGCGATGCCCGAGAGCACCAGGTCCAGGTAGTCGCGGGTGGCCAGCTCGCCGTCCCGGGTCATGTCCCAGGCCGAGGCCCAGCACAGCGCCCGCGGCAGCGACTCGGTGAAGTCGCCCAGGTGCGCGGTGACGTTCTTCAGGGACACCTCGTCGAGCCGGACCTTCGCGTACGACAGGTCGTCGTCGTTGAGCAGCACGACCGCCGGGCGCGCCCGGCCCGCGAGCTGCGGGACGGCGGTCCGCTCGGTCGCCTCGATGTCCAGCTCCACCCGCTCGGTGCGGACCAGCTTGCCGGCCGGGTCGAGGTCGTAGAAGCCGATCGCGATCCGGTGCGGGCGCAGCACGGCCTCGCCCTTGGCGCCGGCGGGCAGCGCCGGGGCCTCCTGGCGGACGGCGAAGGAGGTGATCGTGTCGTTCTCGTCGGTCTCGATCTCGGGCCGCAGGATGTTGATGCCCGCGGTCTCCAGCCACGCCTTCGACCATGCCTTCAGGTCACGCCCGCTGGTCTCCTCGAGCGCGCCGAGCAGGTCGGTGAGACGGGTGTTGCCGAAGGCGTGGCGCTTGAAGTACGCCTGCACGCCCTTGAAGAACTCGTCCTGGCCGACGTACGCCACCAACTGCTTCAGGACGGAGGCGCCCTTGGCGTAGGTGATGCCGTCGAAGTTGACGAGCACGTCCTCCAGGTCGTTGATGTCCGCCATGATCGGGTGCGTCGACGGCAACTGGTCCTGGCGGTAGGCCCAGGTCTTCTCCGCGTTGGCGAAGGTGGTCCAGGCGTTCGGCCAGCGGGTGCCCTCGACGGACGCCTGGCAGGCGACCGAGGTGTAGGTGGCGAACGACTCGTTCAGCCACAGGTCGTTCCACCACTCCATGGTGACGAGGTCGCCGAACCACATGTGGGCGAGCTCGTGGAGGATCGTCTCGGCCCGGCGCTCGTACGCCGCGTCCGTCACCTTCGACCGGAAGACGTACTGGTCGCGGATGGTGACCGCGCCCGCGTTCTCCATCGCGCCGGCGTTGAACTCCGGCACGAAGAGCTGGTCGTACTTGGCGAAGGGGTAGTCGTACGCGAACTTCTCCTGGAACCAGGTGAAGCCCTGCCGCGTGACGTCGAAGATGTGGTCCGCGTCGAGGTACTCGGCCAGCGAGGGACGGCAGTAGATGCCGAGCGGCACGACCTGGCCGTCGGGGCCCTCGTACGTCGAGTGCACCGAGTGGTAGGGGCCGACGATCAGCGCGGTGATGTACGTGGAGATCCGCGGCGTCGGCTCGAAGACCCAGATGTCGTCCTTGGGCTCCGGCGTCGGCGAGTTGGAGATGACCGACCAGCCGCTCGGCGCCTTCACGGTGAACTGGAAGGTCGCCTTCAGGTCCGGCTGCTCGAAGGAGGCGAAGACGCGACGGGCGTCCGGCACCTCGAACTGCGTGTAGAGATACGCCTGTCCGTCGACCGGGTCGACGAAGCGGTGCAGGCCCTCACCGGTGTTGGTGTACGCGCAGTCCGCGACGACCTTCAGCTCGTTGCGGCCCTGCTTCAGGTGCCGCAGCGTGATCCGGGAGTCCCGGAAGACGGCGGCCACGTCGAGGGAGTGCCCGTTGAGCACCACCTCGTGGACGGCGGGGGCGACGAGATCGATGAAGGTCTCCGCACCGGCCTCGGCGGAATCGAAGCGGACGGTGGTGACGGACCGGTAGGTGCCGCCCTCCTGCGCACCCGAGAGGTCGAGGTCGACCTCGTACGCGTCCACGGACAGCAGCTTCGCCCGCTGCTGCGCCTCTTCACGGGTCAGGTTCGTGCCAGGCACCCGGTCAACTCCTCGGTTTCGTGACGTTTGGCCCATCCTTCCACGGGGCGTGTCGGCGGCGCACGGTTCATTTCCCAGGGCGAACAGGGGAAAGGGCGGCCACCCCACGGGTGGCCGCCCTCACCGGGTCCGTACGGCTGTCAGCCCTGGAGCTCCGCCGCGACGAGCTCCGCGATCTGCACGGCGTTGAGCGCCGCGCCCTTGCGCAGGTTGTCGTTGGAGAGGAACAGCGCGAGGCCGTTCTCGACGGTCTCGTCGACGCGGATGCGGCCCACGTAGGAGGCGTCCTTGCCGGCGGCCTGGAGCGGGGTCGGGATCTCGGAGAGCTCGACGCCCTCGGCGTCCTTCAGCAGCTCGTAGGCGCGCTCGACGCTGATCGGACGCGTGAAGCGGGCGTTGACCTGGAGGGAGTGGCCGGAGTAGACGGGCACGCGCACACAGGTGCCGGAGACCTTCAGGTCCGGGATCTCGAGGATCTTGCGGGACTCGTTGCGGAGCTTCTGCTCCTCGTCGGTCTCGAAGGAGCCGTCGTCGACGATCGAGCCGGCCAGCGGCAGCACGTTGAAGGCGATCGGACGCTTGTAGACGCCGGGCTCGGGGTAGGCCACGGCCTCGCCGTCGTGGGTGAGCTCGGTGGCGCGCTCGGCGACGGCCTTGACCTGGCCGTCGAGCTCGGCGACGCCCGCCAGGCCGGAGCCGGACACGGCCTGGTAGGTGGTGGCGACGAGCGCGGTGAGGCCGGCCTCGTCGTGGAGCGGCTTGAGGACCGGCATGGCGGCCATCGTGGTGCAGTTCGGGTTGGCGATGATGCCCTTGGGGCGGTCCTTGATCGCGTGCGGGTTCACCTCGGACACCACCAGCGGGACCTCGGGGTCGCGGCGCCAGGCGGAGGAGTTGTCGATCACGACGGCACCCTGCGAGGCCACCTTCTCGGCGAGGGCCTTGGAGGTGGTGCCGCCGGCCGAGAAGAGGACGATGTCCAGGCCCGTGTAGTCGGCCGTGGAGGCGTCCTCGACCGTGATGCCGTCGAGGACCGTGCCCGCGGAGCGGGCGGAGGCGAAGAGCCGCAGCTCGTCCACCGGGAAGGCGCGCTCGGCCAGAATCTTGCGCATGACTGTGCCGACCTGACCGGTCGCTCCGACGATTCCGACCTTCACGGGGATCCTCCGAATGTGTGTGCAGGGTGGTGCCGCATCCATCATGCGTGTGGCCCGGGGCGCCTTGTCCAATCCATTGTCCAAGGGACGGGACGGCCCCGGGAGACGGTAAGACGCCAAAGGGGCGGGCACCGGTTTCGATGCCCGCCCCCTCACTCCCCATGCGGGGATGTGACGCGTGTTACGGCGTGACCTTGCCGATCACGACGCTGCCGGCGCCCGCGGCGGTGCCGCGCGCGTTCAGCAACTGGACCTCGCCGAAGAACTGCCGGCCCTCGGGCGCGGCACCGGCGACCAGGACCTGGGCGGCGACCTTGGCGGACGCGCCGTTGGCCAGCGGGTAGGTCTTGGCGGAGTCGACCTGGACGCTGCCGAGCGCGGCGGAGTAGTACACGTCCCGGTAGTCGAAGGTCGTGCCCTCGGCCGCCTGGACGGAGTAGCCGTCGATCTCGACCGTGTAGGTGCCCGGCGCCGGCTTGATCAGCGTGACGGACTCCTCAGAGTCGCCGTCCGCGGACGAGCCCACGACCTTGCCGTCCAGCTTGACCGAGAGGTCGAGGTCGGCGGCCTTGTCGGAGGTGTTGCCGATCGCCACGTCGAGCCGCTCCACACCCTCACCGATGGTGACGGTCTTCGTCTGCTTCTCGTGGTGCCGGATCGTCGGGGTCTCGACCTTGGCCGAGCCCAGCGAGCCGCCCTTCAGCTTGCCCTCGACGGCGGCGAACTTGTTGGTGACGGTCCACTCGACGGCGGCCGGGGTGCCGACCTTCGCCTCGGCGACGGTCTGCACGGCCGGGTCGAAGGCGGCGCCGAGCACCGACACGTCCAGCTTGTACGGGTTGTCCAGGTCGGGCGAGGTGCGGCGCGACTCGACCTCGATCTCCCAGACGCCCGGCGTCGGGTTGGCGTACGAGCGCAGGTCCGGCCGGCAGGTGTTCGCCGGGTTGTAGTGCGGGTAGCACACGTTGGACGCGGTGGACTCGATGGCCACGCCGTACGGGTGGATCGCGATGAAGCGGGTCTGGCTCTTGGCCTTCAGACCGCCGATGGCGACCTCGAGGGACTTGGCGCCCTCCGGGACGGTCACGAAGTACGACTTGTGGCTGTTGCGCTGCACCGAGCCGGTGGCGGAGAAGCCGTAGCCGGGGGCGACCAGGTCGTTCGCGACGACCGAGGTGGCGAGGATCTGCTTGTCGACGCCCTCGGTGCGCTCGTCGTCGGCCTCCAGGATCACGCTGTGCACACCGGCGGTGGTGGGCCGGGCCTGGAGCTTGACGGTGACCGGCTTGTTCAGCGGCAGGTCGATCTCGTCGTCGCCGAGGATCCGGAAGGTGCCGTCGTTGTACTTCAGCTCCAGCTCGTGCTCGATGGCCCGGTCCGGGCCGCTCGTGCGCGTGATGGTGACGTCGTAGACCTTCTTCTGGCCGACCTTGAGGCCGCCCTCACGGTCGTACACACCGGTGCCGGTGTGCGGGGCCGGGAAGATCGCGGTGTCGACCGGGGCCTCGACCTTGTAGGCGTGGGCGGTCGCGCCGTCCTTGATCGAGTCCCATGCCTCGTTGATGTCGATGAGGCCGGCGCCCTGCTCGTGCGCGGCGACCCCGCCGATCCGCTTGGCGGTCGAGGTGAGCGCGGTGCGCAGGGTGAGCGGGGAGAGCTCGATGCCCTTCTGCTTGGCGGCCGAGAGCAGCAGCGCGCTCGCGCCGGCCACCTGCGGGGAGGACATCGAGGTGCCGTTGAGCATCCCGTAGCCCGCGGGCAGGCTGTAGCCGGCCTCGGCGACGCCGGAGCCCGCCTGCCAGGTCGGGATGGTGTTCACGGCCGAGCCCGGACCGGTGAGGGTCGGGGTGAAGCCGCCGTCCTCACGCGGGCCGCGCGAGGAGAAGGGGAACATCGCGTACGGCTTCTCGACGGCCGAGCCGTAGTTGGCGGCCCAGGTCGACTTGGAGATGGCCGCGCCGACCGAGACGACCTTGTCGGCCAGGCCGGGGTCGCCGATGGTGTTGATGCCCGGGCCGGAGTTGCCGGCCGAGATGATCAACTGGACGCCGTACTCGTCGATCAGACGGGTGTAGAGGCGGGCGCGCACGTTGTCGCCGTCGTTCTGCGCGGGCAGGCCGCCGATCGACATGTTGACGATGTCGACGCCGCGGTTGACGACGAGGTCCACCATGCCCTCGGTGAGGGCGGTGTTGGTGCAGCCGCCGGTCCAGGTGCAGGCGCGCGAGGAGACGATCTTCGCGCCGGGCGCGGCGCCGTTCATCCGGCCGCCGAAGAGGCCGTGGGCGGCGGTGATGCCGGCGACGTGGGTGCCGTGCGAGGACTCGACGAGACCGACGTTGACGAAGTCGCGCTTCTGGCCGACCCAGCTCCCGCCCAGGACGTCCATCGGGACGTCCTTGCGGATCTCGATGACGAACGGGGTCTTCTCGACGACCTCGGTGGCCGGGTTGTCGGTACCGAAGTAGCCGATCTGGTGCCCGTCCTTGTACGGCTTCATCGGCGCGTTGTCGGTGAAGTCGTTGTTCTGGTCGGAGTCGACGCGGACCGTGCCCGCGGCCGGGTCGTACAGCAGGCCGAAGGTGTCGGTGGTGTCGCCGTCGCGGTTGATGTCACCGGCCGGGTCGCCGCCCGCGGTGATCGACTCGCTGAAGCGGCTCCACTGGTAGGAGCCCTCGGGCGCCTTCCAGCTCTGCGTCGCGGCGGTGAAGACGGGGCCGGTGACCGGAGTGATCTGGGCGCGCCAGGTGGCGTCGCCCTCGGTCAGCGGGTCGGTGGCGGTGACCCAGTCGACGATCTTGCGCTCGCCGGTGGTGGTCTTCTGCAGCGCCGGGTGGCCGAGGTCGACACCGGAGTCGAGGACGCCGATGGTCACGCCGCGGCCGTCGGCCCTGGGGTGGTCCTCGACGAACTCGACCGCGCCCGTCTCGTGGGACGGGTTGTACGGGTTCTTCGCCGGGGTGTTCTTGCCGGGCGCCGGGTACGTCGTGGTGACGGTGGTGCCCTCGACGGCGCCGGCGGTGCCGGCGTCGGGGGTCGGGTCGTCCAGCTTGATCTCGGCCTGGAGGTCGATCGACTGGACGGAGGAGAGCTTGCCGGCCGCCTTGATCGCGGCGTCGGCCTTGCCGGTCGGCAGGGTCGCGCGGACGTAGCCGAGCTTGTCGTCCTGCTTGCCGACGAAGGCGCCGGGGACGGCGTCGAGCTGGCCGGCGACCTGCTCGGTGGCGCCGGGGGCGGTGGCGACGAGGACGGTGACGTGCTTCTCACCGGCCGCCTCGGCCGCGTCGAGCCGCTGGGCGTCGGTGGGGCCGAGCTTGTCGGCGGAGTCCGCGGCCTTCACCGGGGAGGTGGCCGCCGGGTCCTCGGCGGCCAGAACCGGGGCGGCACCGGTCGCGACCAGGGCGGTCACGAGTCCGGCGGCGGCGGCGATGCGGGCCGCGCGTCTGGTCCCGGGGGTCGAGCGCCCGGATATGGAGCTCTGGGTTTCGGGGGTGGTCATTTACATCCCTGTTTGTGAAGGAGAGGGTCCGGATTTCGGTACCGGATGACCGCTCAGCCTTTCGCAAGTGACAGGGGTTTGGGGAGAGTTACCGGGCGGCGGAATGCGTCCGTGGCACACATCCGCCACTGCGGAACATGCGCCACGGGGGACGAAACGGCCTCAACGGGGACGAGGTGACGGGGCGTCGCGGGGGTGTCGCGGGCCGACTGTCGGGACTAGTGATCCTTTGTACGGGCATAGTGGCGCATCGCCTTGGCCCGGTTGCCGCACGCGGCCATCGAGCACCAGCGGCGGGTGCCGTTCCGCGAGGTGTCGAAGAAGTGCAGGATGCACGCCTCGTGGGCGCAGGCGCGGATCCGGTCGGGGTGGGTGCGGAGCAGGTCGAGGTAGTCGCGCGCCGCGGTCCAGCCCGGTCCCCAGGCGGGGTCGGCGAACTCCGGCCGCTCGCCGGGGCCCTCGGGGGTGAGGGTGGCGCGGATGCGGCCGTGGCCGAGGACGGCGTCGACCCGGGCGGTGGCCTCGGGGTCGCCCGGGCGGTCGACGAGGGCGGCGAGGGCATCCCGGGCGGCGAGGGTGTGCCGCAGGGTGGTCGCGTCGGCGGTGAAGCGGTCGTCCAGGCCGTGGGCGGCCAGCCAGACGGCGAGCCCCTCGGTGTCGTCGAGCAGGTCCCGGCGGACGCCCTCGTGGTTCCAGCGGGTGTTGAGCAGGTCGAGGGAGACGGGTTCGCCGGTGAGTGGCCGCGGGTCGATGACGGTCATGGCGGGCGCCCTCCTCGGCGGTCCGAACCGGAACTAACCCCTCAAGGTTACGTGACCGGTTGCACGCGGAGTGATCTAACCTCTAAAGTCGCATTGAAGGGTTAGTCGCATCTCGCCCGTGGAGGGGAACAGTCATGTCCGTCGGAACGCTCACCACCGCTCACATCGGCCTCAACGTCACCGACCTGGAGCGCTCGCTCGGCTTCTACGGAGAGGTCCTCGGCTTCCAGGTCCTGCGCGAGGGCAAGGAGGAGGGCCGCCGCTACGCGCTCCTGGGCCAGGAGGGCCGGCTCACCCTCACCCTCTGGCAGCAGGCCGAGGGCGGATACGACTCCGGCCGGGCCGGCCTGCACCACCTCGCCTTCCAGGCCGAGTCGATCGACCACGTGCGCGCCGCCGAGGCCGCCCTGAAGGCCCGCGGCACCCACTTCGCGTACGAGGGCGTCGTCCCCCACGCGGAGGGCGCGGCCTCCGGCGGCATCTTCTTCCACGACCCCGACGGCACCCGCCTGGAGATCTCGGTCCCCAGTGGTGCGGAGGGTGCCGAGGCACCCGTCGAGTCCGCCCCGACCTGCGGCTTCTTCTAGGCCGTGTCTTTCGGATCTTGCCGGGCTCGCGACTCCCCCAGAGCTTCGCCTGGGAGGTGCCCCCATGCGCACGCACGCTCGCCGCGTTGTCGTCGGTCGCCGATGTC
>NZ_JBEXQW010000042.1:0-68469 GCF_040612775.1 Streptomyces sp. NPDC006339 | reverse complement strand
CCGGCCGTCCCGCTCCGTGTCCTTGACCAGCGCGTCGTACCGGTCGTTCTGATCCCGGGCCGCCCCCGTCGTTTTCCGGACAGGCCCCGGAACGGGGACCCGGCGAAGCACCGTGGCCGCACCGGCGGCGTCTCAGCCCCCAGGCACGTGCGCACAGGCGCTTCCCGCTCGATACCATGGCCTTTCCGGGCCTGACCGGGGACCCGGAACCTCCCCCGGAGTCCGTCCGGAGGGACCCCCAGAGGAGCGCTCTTGCCAGACGAGGCCCAGCCACTCTCCGCCGCGCAGCCCGATCCGAAGGCCGAGAAGGCCGCGACGGGCCCCGCCGCGCCCCAGAACCCGCCCGCGGAGACCCGGCCCCGGCCCGCGACGCCCGCACCGGCCCCGTCCGCCCGGCCCGCCCCGGCTCCGCCCGCCCGCTCCGGCGGCTCCTCCAGCCGCGTCCGCGCCCGCCTGGCCCGCCTGGGCGTCCAGCGCTCCTCCCCGTACAACCCGGTCCTCGAACCGTTGCTGCGGATCGTCCGCTCCAACGACCCGAAGATCGAGACGGCGACGCTCCGCCAGATCGAGCGGGCCTACCAGGTCGCCGAGCGCTGGCACCGCGGCCAGAAGCGCAAGAGCGGCGACCCGTACATCACCCACCCGCTCGCCGTCACCACGATCCTCGCCGAGCTCGGCATGGACCCGGCGACGCTGATGGCCGGGCTGCTCCACGACACCGTCGAGGACACCGAGTACGGCCTCGACACCCTGCGCCGCGACTTCGGCGACCAGGTCGCCCTGCTCGTGGACGGCGTCACCAAGCTCGACAAGGTCAAGTTCGGCGAGGCCGCGCAGGCCGAGACCGTCCGCAAGATGGTCGTCGCCATGGCCAAGGACCCCCGGGTCCTCGTCATCAAGCTCGCCGACCGCCTGCACAACATGCGCACCATGCGCTACCTCAAGCGGGAGAAGCAGGAGAAGAAGGCCCGCGAGACCCTGGAGATCTACGCCCCGCTGGCGCACCGGCTGGGCATGAACACCATCAAGTGGGAGCTGGAGGACCTCGCCTTCGCGATCCTCTACCCCAAGATGTACGACGAGATCGTCCGGCTCGTCGCCGAGCGCGCCCCCAAGCGGGACGAGTACCTCGCCATAGTGACCGACGAGGTGCAGGCCGACCTGCGGGCCGCCCGTATCAAGGCCACCGTCACCGGCCGCCCTAAGCACTACTACAGCGTCTACCAGAAGATGATCGTCCGTGGCCGGGACTTCGCGGAGATCTACGACCTGGTGGGCATCCGCGTCCTCGTGGACACCGTCCGCGACTGCTACGCGGCCCTGGGCACCGTCCACGCGCGATGGAACCCGGTCCCCGGCCGGTTCAAGGACTACATCGCGATGCCGAAGTTCAACATGTACCAGTCGCTGCACACGACGGTCATCGGCCCCAACGGCAAGCCGGTCGAGCTCCAGATCCGCACCTTCGACATGCACCGCCGGGCCGAGTACGGCATCGCCGCGCACTGGAAGTACAAGCAGGAGGCCGTCGCCGGCGCCTCCAAGGTCCGTGCCGACGTGCCGAGGAAGGTCGGCGGCAAGGACGACCACCTCAACGACATGGCGTGGCTGCGCCAGTTGCTCGACTGGCAGAAGGAGACCGAGGACCCCTCGGAGTTCCTGGAGTCGCTGCGCTTCGACCTCTCCCGCAACGAGGTCTTCGTCTTCACCCCCAAGGGCGACGTCATAGCGCTGCCCGCGGGCGCCACCCCGGTCGACTTCGCCTACGCCGTGCACACCGAGGTCGGCCACCGCACCATAGGCGCCCGGGTCAACGGCCGGCTCGTCCCGCTGGAGTCGACCCTCGACAACGGCGACCTGGTCGAGGTCTTCACCTCCAAGGCCGCCGGCGCCGGACCCTCCCGGGACTGGCTCGGCTTCGTCAAGTCCCCGCGCGCCCGGAACAAGATCCGCGCCTGGTTCTCCAAGGAGCGCCGCGACGAGGCCATCGAGCAGGGCAAGGACGCCATCGCGCGGGCCATGCGCAAGCAGAACCTGCCGATCCAGCGGATCCTCACCGGCGACTCGCTGGTCACCCTCGCCCACGAGATGCGCTACAGCGACATCTCCTCGCTGTACGCGGCGATCGGCGAGGGCCATGTCACCGCGCAGTCCATCGTGCAGAAGCTGGTCCAGGCCCTCGGCGGCGAGGAGGCCGCGACCGAGGACATCGCCGAGACCTCCCCGCCGTCCCGCGGCCGCTCCAAGCGCCGTTCCAGCGCCGACCCGGGTGTCGTCGTCAAGGGCGTCGAGGACGTCTGGGTGAAGCTGGCCCGCTGCTGCACGCCCGTGCCCGGCGACCCGATCATCGGCTTCGTCACCCGCGGCAGCGGTGTCTCGGTGCACCGCAGCGACTGCGTCAACGTCGAGTCGCTGTCCCGGGAGCCGGAGCGCATCCTCGACGTCGAGTGGGCGCCCACCCAGTCCTCGGTGTTCCTGGTCGCCATCCAGGTCGAGGCGCTGGACCGCTCCCGGCTGCTCTCGGACGTCACCCGGGTCCTCTCGGACCAGCACGTCAACATCCTGTCCGCGGCCGTGCAGACCTCCCGCGACCGGGTGGCCACCTCGCGCTTCACCTTCGAGATGGGCGACCCCAAGCACCTCGGCCACGTCCTGAAGGCCGTCCGGGGCGTGGAGGGCGTCTACGACGTCTACCGCGTCACCAGCGCGCGGCGCCCCTAGCCGTACGCCGCGTCCGCACCCGTACGGCACGGAAAGGGCCCCCGGCGCACACGCGCCGGGGGCCCTCCCCGTATCAGCCGGGACGGGGTCTCAGCCGCCGAACTCCTGCAGGCCCTTCAGCGCCTGGTCGAGCAGCGCCTGACGGCCCTCGAGCTCCTTGGCGAGCTTGTCGGCCTTGGCGTCGTTGCCGGCCGCGCGGGCCGCGTCGATCTGCTTCCGCAGCTTGTCGACCGCGTCCTGGAGCTGGCCCGTCAGACCCGCGGCACGCGCCCGCGCCTCCGGGTTGGTGCGGCGCCACTCGGCCTCCTCGGCCTCCTGGATCGCCCGCTCCACGGCGTGCATCCGGCCCTCGACCTTCGGGCGGGCGTCGCGCGGCACGTGGCCGATGGCCTCCCAGCGCTCGTTGAGGGAACGGAACGCGGCACGGGCCGCCTTCAGGTCCTTCACCGGCACCAGCTTCTCCGCCTCGGCCGCGAGCTCCTCCTTCAGCTTGAGGTTCTCGGTCTGCTCGGCGTCCCGCTCCGCGAAGACCTCGCCGCGCGCCGCGAAGAAGACGTCCTGGGCACCGCGGAAGCGGTTCCACAGCTCGTCCTCGTGCTCGCGCTGGGCCCGGCCCGCCGCCTTCCAGTCCGCCATCAGCTCGCGGTAGCGGGCGGCCGTCGCACCCCAGTCGGTCGAGTTCGACAGCGCCTCGGCCTCGGCGACCAGCTTCTCCTTCGTCTTGCGGGCCTCCTCGCGCTGCGCGTCGAGCGCCGCGAAGTGGGCCTTGCGGCGCTTGGAGAAGGCCGAGCGGGCGTGCGAGAAGCGGTGCCACAGCTCGTCGTCGGACTTCCGGTCCAGCCTCGGCAGGCCCTTCCAAGTGTCCACGAGCGCCCGCAGCCGCTCGCCCGCGGCACGCCACTGCTCGCTCTGCGCCAGCTCCTCGGCCTCGGTGACCAGCGCCTCCTTGGCGGCGCGGGCCTCGTCGGCCTGCTTCGCCTTCTGGGCCTTGCGCTCCTCGCGGCGCGACTCCACCGTCTCGGTCAGCTTGTCGAGCCGGGCCGCCAGCGCGGCCAGGTCGCCCACCGCGTGGTGCTCCTCGACCTGCCGGCGGATGTGCTCGATGGCCGCCTGCGCGTCCTTCGCCGAGAGGTCGGTGGTCCTCACCCGCTTCTCGAGGAGGCCGATCTCGACCACCAGGCCCTCGTACTTGCGCTCGAAGTAGGCCAGCGCCTCCTCGGGGCTGCCGGCCTGCCACGAACCGACGACCTTCTCGCCCTCGGCCGTACGCACGTACACGGTGCCCGTCTCGTCGACGCGGCCCCACGGGTCGCTGCTCACAGCGCCTCCTCAACATGATGCCGACTCGGGGGCCCCGCCCCCTGGGCATCGTCCACGGTTTCCCGGCGGGCCTCGCCCGCCCTCCACAGCGCGGCCGACGGCCTGCGCTGCACAACGCCAATCTAGGCGAACGGCGGCCCGGCTGTCCGCACTCAGCGCGACCGAAATTCGGCGGTCACGCGCAGGTGGGGGTCCCGGGCCGCCCCCGCGTCACTTCTTGGTGACGGCGGCCTTCTGGATGGTGACGGCCTTCTGCGGCGCACCGTCGCCCGCGCCGCCCGCGACACCGGCCTTCGCGACCTCCTCGACGAGCTTCAGGCCGTCGGCGTCGAAGGTGCCGAAGGGGGTGTAGCTCGGCGGGAGCTTGGTGTCCTTGTAGACCAGGAAGAACTGGCTGCCACCGGTGTTCGGTCCGGCGTTGGCCATCGCCACGGTGCCCTTCGGGTACGTCACCGAGCCGTCCGCCCCGGCCTTGCCCAGGCCGTTGAGGTTCTCGTCCGGGATGGAGTAGCCCGGCCCGCCGGTGCCGTCGCCCTTCGGGTCGCCGCACTGGAGCACGAAGATGCCCGAGGTCGTGAGGCGGTGGCACTTGGTGCCGTCGAAGTACTTCTTGTCGGCGAGGTGCTTGAAGGAGTTCACGGTCCGCGGGGCCTTCGCCGCGTCCATCGTGACGGTGATGTCGCCGAGGTTGGTCTTCAGGGCCATCGTGTACGTGGCCTTCTTGTCGATCGCCATCGCCGGCTCGGGCTGCGAGGGCGTGCTCTGCTCCGGGCTCGGAGTGTTCGACGGGCTCGACGCCACGTCCGAGCTCTTCGCGTCGTCGCCGGTCAGCGCCACCGACGCCCATACCGCGCCGCCCGCGGCGAGCACGACCGCCAGCGTGGAGGCGATGACGATGTTGCGGCGCGACCTGCGCCGCGCCTCCTCACGCCGCTGCTGCTGCCGCAGGTACTTCTCTCTGGCGAGCTGCCGCCGCCGCTGATCGCTGGTGACCACCGGGTCCGCTCCTTGTCGATCGTCTGTTCAGTCCTGGCCGGATGGCCCGTACCGTATACGGGTTGGCTGTGGAATACGCAGCGCCGGTAGGCTCTGATCTGCTGCATTCCGCTGCACAGCGCACCGCAGCGGCCTTCTGCCGGACGACAAATAAGGACGATCGTGCTGATTGCCGGGTTCCCCGCCGGGGCCTGGGGCACCAACTGTTACGTGGTCGCCCCCGCCGCAGGCGAGGAGTGCGTCATCATCGACCCCGGCCACCAGGCCGCCCAGGGTGTCGAGGAGACGCTGAAGAAGCATCGGCTCAAGCCCGTCGCCGTGGTCCTCACCCATGGCCACATCGACCACGTCGCCTCCGTCGTCCCGGTCTGCGGCGCCCATGACGTCCCCGCGTGGATCCACCCCGCCGACCGGTACATGATGAGCGACCCGGAGAAGGCGCTCGGCCGCTCCATCGGGATGCCCCTCATGGGCGAGCTGACCGTGGGCGAGCCGGACGACGTGCACGAGCTCACCGACGGCGCCGAGCTGAAGCTCGCCGGTCTGGAGTTCTCCGTCGCGCACGCGCCCGGTCATACCAAGGGGTCGGTGACCTTCCGGACGCCGGAGACCACGGAGATCCCCTCCGTCTTCTTCTCCGGCGACCTGCTGTTCGCCGGCTCCATCGGACGCACCGACCTGCCCGGCGGTGACATGGACGAGATGATGCGGTCGCTGGCCCGTGTGTGCCTGCCGCTCGACAACTCGACCGTGGTGCTGTCGGGGCACGGTCCCCAGACGACCATCGGCCAGGAGCGCGCCACCAACCCCTACCTGCGGCAGGTGGCCTCCGGCCTCGGGAGCGCGGACGCTCCCCGACGAGGAATGTGACGAGACCCACGTGAGCACCTTTCAGGCCCCCAAGGGCACGTACGACCTGATCCCCCCGCGTTCCGCCGTCTTCCTGGCGGTCCGCGACACGATCGCCACCCAGGTGAGGAACGCCGGCTACGGCTACGTCGAGACCCCCGGCTTCGAGGACGTGAACCTCTTCGCCCGCGGCGTCGGCGAGTCCACCGACATCGTCACCAAGGAGATGTACACCCTCACCACGAAGGGCGGCGACCAGCTCGCCCTGCGTCCCGAGGGCACGGCCTCCGTCCTGCGCGCGGCCCTCCAGGCCAACCTGCACAAGCAGGGCAACCTGCCGGTCAAGCTCTGGTACTCGGGCTCCTACTACCGCTACGAGCGGCAGCAGGCCGGCCGCTACCGCCACTTCTCGCAGGTCGGCGCCGAGGCCATCGGCGCCGAGGACCCGGCGCTCGACGCCGAGCTGATCATCCTGGCCGACCAGGCATACCGCTCCCTCGGCCTGCGGAACTACCGCATCCTGCTGAACTCGCTCGGCGACAAGGAGTGCCGCCCCGTCTACCGCGAGGCCCTGCAGACCTTCCTGCGCGGCCTCGACCTCGACGAGGACACCCTGCGCCGCGCCGAGATCAACCCGCTGCGCGTCCTCGACGACAAGCGCGAGTCGGTGCAGAAGCAGCTCGCCGGGGCCCCGCTGCTGCGCGACTACCTGTGCGACGCGTGCAAGGCGTACCACGAGGAGGTCCGCGCGCTGATCACCGCGGCGGGCGTCGTCTTCGAGGACGACCCCAAGCTGGTGCGCGGCCTGGACTACTACACCCGCACCACCTTCGAGTTCGTCCACGACGGCCTGGGCTCGCAGTCCGCGGTCGGCGGCGGCGGCCGCTACGACGGCCTGTCCGAGATGATCGGCGGCCCGGCGCTGCCGTCGGTCGGCTGGGCGCTCGGTGTGGACCGCACCGTCCTCGCCCTGGAGGCCGAGGGCGTGGAGCTGGACATCCCGGCGACCACCAGCGTCTTCGCCGTCGCCATCGGCGAGGAGGCCCGCCGGGTGCTGTTCGGCAAGGTCACCGAGCTCCGCAGGGAGGGCGTCGCCGCCGACTTCTCCTTCGGCGGCAAGGGCCTCAAGGGCTCCATGAAGGACGCCAACCGCTCCGGCGCCCGCCTCACCCTCGTCGCCGGCGAGCGCGACCTCGCCGAGGGCGTCGTCCAGCTCAAGGACATGGAGTCCGGCGAGCAGCGGGCGGTCGCCCTGGACGCACTGGTGGAGGCGGTCAAGGCGAAGCTCGCCTGACCGGTACGACGGCCACGGAGGGCCCCCGGCGCACGCCGGGGGCCCTTACCGTCCGCTCACGCCGCCCGTGCCACCCTGTGCGGCACAATGACCGTGCCGGGTCGAGGGACCGGAAGAGCGAGCAGACCGAGAAGAGCGAGCAGAGCGCATGACGAAAGCAGCGGCAGCGAACCGGACCGCCGAGCGGGAGGACTCCCGCACCATCGGCGCCGGCCGTGGCTTCGCCTGGATCCTGGTGATCACCGGCGCCGCCGGGCTCCTGGCCTCCTGGGTGATCACGCTCGACAAGTTCAAGCTCCTCGAGGACCCGACCTTCACGCCCGCGTGCAGCCTCAACCCGATCGTCTCCTGCGGCAGCGTGATGAAGAGCGAGCAGGCCGCGGCGTTCGGCTTCCCGAACCCGATGCTGGGCCTCGTCACGTACGCCGTCGTCGTCGCCCTCGGCGCCGGGCTCCTCGCCGGCGCCCGCTACCGCCGCTGGTACTGGCTCGGACTCAACGCCGGCACCCTCTTCGGCGTCGGCTTCTGCACCTGGCTCATGATCCAGTCGCTGTACGAGATCAACGCGCTGTGCCTGTGGTGCTGCCTCGCCTGGGTCGCCACCCTCGTCATGTTCTGGTACACGACCTCGCACAACGTCCGCCGCGGCGTGATCCCCGCCCCCGCCGGCCTGCGCGGCTTCTTCGACGAGTTCACCTGGGTCCTGCCGACGGTGCACGCCGGCATCATCGGGATGCTGATCCTGACCCGCTGGTGGGAGTTCTGGACGGGCTGACCGGCCGGGCCGCCGCCCCGGCGGGGACTGTCAGTGGTCTGACTTAGGCTTCATGACGTGGAGCCCGACCTCTTTACCGCCGCCGCCGAAGAACGCCAGGAGAAGGACCCGTCCAGCAGCCCCCTGGCCGTCCGGATGCGTCCGCGCACCCTCGACGAGGTCGTGGGCCAGCGCCATCTGCTGAAGCCGGGCTCGCCGCTGCGCCGGCTGGTCGGTGACGGCGGGGGACCCGCGGGCGCCTCCTCGGTGATCCTCTGGGGGCCGCCCGGCACCGGCAAGACCACCCTGGCCTATGTGGTGTCGAAGGCCACCGACAAGCGCTTCGTGGAGCTCTCCGCGATCACCGCGGGCGTCAAGGAGGTCCGCGCCGTCATCGACGGGGCCCGCCGGGCCGCCGGAGGCTACGGCAAGGAGACCGTCCTCTTCCTCGACGAGATCCACCGCTTCTCCAAGGCCCAGCAGGACTCGCTGCTCCCGGCCGTGGAGAACCGCTGGGTGACGCTGATCGCCGCCACCACCGAGAATCCGTACTTCTCGGTGATCTCCCCGCTGCTCTCCCGCTCGCTGCTGCTCACCCTGGAGCCGCTCACCGACGACGACCTGCGCGGACTGCTGCGCCGCGCCCTGGAGGAGGAGCGGGGACTCGGCGGCGCCGTGACCCTGCCGGAGGACGCCGAGGCCCATCTGCTGCGGATCGCCGGCGGCGACGCCCGGCGCGCCCTGACCGCCCTGGAGGCGGCGGCGGGCGCGGCCCTCGCCAAGGAAGAGCCGGAGATCACCCTCCAGACGGTCGAGGAGACCGTCGACCGCGCGGCCGTGACGTACGACCGGGACGGCGACCAGCACTACGACGTGGCCAGCGCCCTCATCAAGTCGATCCGCGGCTCGGACGTGGACGCGGCGCTGCACTATCTGGCCCGGATGATCGAGGCGGGCGAGGACCCCCGGTTCATCGCCCGGCGGCTGATGATCTCGGCGAGCGAGGACATCGGCCTGGCCGATCCGAACGCGCTGCCGCTGGCCGTCGCCGCCGCCCAGGCCGTCGCGATGATCGGCTTCCCCGAGGCCGCCCTCACCCTGAGCCACGCCACCATCGCCCTGGCCCTGGCCCCCAAGTCCAACGCGGCGACGAACGCGATCTTCGCGGCCCGGGCCGACGTCCGTAACGGCCTCGCGGGCCCGGTCCCGCCGCATCTGCGCGACGGCCACTACAAGGGCGCGGCCAAGCTCGGCCACGCCCAGGGGTACGTGTATCCCCACGACGTCCCCGGTGCCATCGCGCCCCAGCAGTACGCGCCGGACACCGTCCACGGCAAGCGCTACTACGAGCCGACGCGGTACGGCGCCGAGGCGCGCTACGCGGACGTGGTCGAGAAGGTCCGGGAGAGGCTGCGCGGGGAGGGCGGCTGACGGCCGGGGTCGCCGGCCCCGTGCACGGCCGCTCCGCCGAACCGGTACACTCGTGCGGAGTGCTGCGTCCCGTGTCCGGCCCCGGCCGGCGCCACCAGAGCGGGACAGTCAGCCGGAACACCGCCTCCGTGCGGAGTTCCAGGAGCGTCGCGCACCTTCGAAGGTGTCGCGTGCCACCCACCACCCTCCGGGTCACCGGACGCGGCGGTGGGTCGTTCGCGTGCTGCACGTACGTGCCCAGACCAGGGAGCGGCTGCCCGGCAGGTCCGTCGAGGACCCGCGGGGTTTCCCGGCTGCGGATGCGACCTCCCTAACCACTGGTGAAGCCGTATTCGTACAGAACAGAGAGGTTGGTTCATGCCGAACCAGTCCCGCCCCAAGGTCAAGAAGTCGCGTGCCCTCGGCATCGCCCTGACGCCGAAGGCCGTCAAGTACTTCGAGGCCCGCCCCTACCCGCCGGGTGAGCACGGCCGTGGCCGCAAGCAGAACTCGGACTACAAGGTCCGTCTGCTCGAGAAGCAGCGTCTGCGCGCGCAGTACGACATCAGCGAGCGCCAGATGGCCCGCGCCTACGACCGCGCCAAGAAGGCCGAGGGCAAGACGGGCGAGGCGCTGGTCGTCGAGCTCGAGCGTCGCCTCGACGCCCTGGTCCTGCGTTCGGGCATCGCCCGCACCATCTACCAGGCCCGTCAGATGGTCGTCCACGGCCACATCCAGGTCAACGGCCAGAAGGTCGACAAGCCGTCCTTCCGCGTCCGTCCCGACGACGTCGTGATGGTCCGCGAGAAGTCCCGCTCCAAGACCCTCTTCCAGGTCGCCCGCGAGGGTGGCTTCGCCCCCGAGGGTGAGACCCCGCGTTACCTGCAGGTCAACCTGAAGGCCCTGGCCTTCCGCCTCGACCGCGACCCGAACCGCAAGGAGATCCCGGTCATCTGCGACGAGCAGCTCGTCGTCGAGTACTACGCCCGCTGATCCAGCCGGCCGCAGTACACCTCCGCGGTGTTCAGCCCGCCGCTTCCCCGCCCTTTCCGGTGGGGGAGCCGGCGGGCTTCCGCGTCTCCGGAGCCGGTGACCGGCCCCCCGTACGGAACGGGCGAGGCACCCGCGCCTCCGCGCCCGCGTCGCCGGCCGCGTCCCGGCGCTCGGCGAGCGCCCGCTCCACCGCCGCGTCCAGCGACAGCGCCTGCCCCTCCCGGTAGCGGGCCGCGTAGCCCTCGCCGCCCAGCGCCTCGGCAAGCCGACGCTCGCACAGCGCCCTCGGCGCGTTGAAGTACGCCGAACCGAACACCGGCACGCCCACCGAGTCCCAGACCGGCCGGGCCGCGCCCTGCAGCACCGCCGCCTCCGCCGGATCGCCCTCGGCCGCCGTGACCAGCGCAAGCAGCTCCATCGCCAGGACCAGACCCACCAGGTCGTGGAAGGCGTGGTTGATCGAGACGCACTCGGTCAGCAGCTCCCGCGCCGTCGCGTGGTCGCCGCCGGTCAGCGCCGCGTAGCCGAGTACATAGAGCGCGTACGCCCGCGTCCAGCGCTCGCCCCGCTCCTCGCAGACCTCGCGCACCTGCCCGCACAGCGCCACCGCACCCTCCAGATCGCCCTGGAAGGCCCGCGCCATCGCCAGCTCGACCTGCCCCATCAGCACGTTGCTGTTGAGCTCGCCGATCTCCCGGTACGTCTCCAGCGCCTCGCCGATCAGCTCCTCGGCCCGCGGCATGTCGTCCGACAGCAGCGCCAGACACCCCATCCGGTGCGTCGCGTACGCCCGCGCCACGACGTTCCCCGTGATCCGGGCCCGCTCCCCGCACTCGTGCAGCGCCGCCACCGCGGCCGTCGGGTCGCCCTGCAGGATCGCCACATAGCCCAGCACCCACAGCGCCTTCAGCCGCGCGTCCTCGTGCAGCACGACCTCCTGGGCGGCGGGCATCGCGAGCGCCCGGTCCAGCCAGTGCCGCCCCTCCGAAAGGCGCCCGCACCCCGCCCAGTAGAACCACAGCGTCCCCGCCAGGTGCTGGGCGAGCGCGGCCTCCTCCGCCGACTCCAGACACAGTTCGAGGGCCGCCCGCAGATTCGGCAGCGCCACGTCCGTGGCCGCCGCGACCTCCGCCTGCCGGGGGCTGAACCACTCCAGCTCGCACCAGGTGGCGAACCCCATGTACCAGTCCCGGTGCCGGCGGCGCATCCGCTCGGTGTCGCCGAGCGCCGCCAGCCACTCCGCCCCGTACGCGGCGACCGTGTCGAGCATCCGGTAGCGCGGCCCGGCGGGCGTGTCCTCCCGCGCCACCACGGACTGCGCGAGCAGCTCGCCCAGCACGTCGAGCACCCGGTCCGCCGGAAGTTCCGGGCCCCCGCAGACGTACTCCACCGCCTCCAGGTCGAACGGCCCGGCGAACACGGACAGCCGCGCCCACAGCAGCCGCTCCTCCGGCGTGCACAGCTCATGGCTCCAGCCGATCGCCGTGCGCAGCGTCCGGTGCCGGGGGAGCGCGCCCCGCCGGCCGCCGTCGAGCAGCCGGAAGCGGTCGTCGAGCCGCCGCAGCATCTGCTCCGGTGTGAGCAGCGGCAGTCGCGCCGCCGCCAGTTCGAGCGCCAGCGGAATCCCGTCCAGGCGGCGGACCAGCTCCCGCAGTGTGTCCTGATCGCCCACCGCGGTGGCCCCCGCCTCCAGGGCCCGCCCGGTCAGCAGCGCCAGCGCGTCCGCCTCCCGCATCGGCGCGAGCCCGAACACCGCCTCGCCGTCCACCCGCAGCGGCCGGCGGCCCGCCGCGAGGACCGTGAGCCCCGGGCAGCCGAGCAGCAGCTCGCGCAGCAGCCCGGCGCACGCGTCCACCAGGTGCTCGAAGCCGTCCACCGCGAGCAGCAGCCGCCGCTCCGCGAGGTGCTCGCGCAGCACCTCGCGCGGTCCCCGCACGGTGTGGTCGGTCAGTCCGAGCGCCTCGACCAGGGCGTGCGCCACCAGCTCCGGGTCGCGCAGCGAGGACAGCTCGGCGAGCCGGACCCCGTCGGCGTAGCGTTTCTGCAGGGCTCCGGCGGCCCGCAGCGCCAGCCGCGTCTTGCCGACCCCGCCCACCCCGACGACCGTGACCAGGCGGAACTCGCCGAGCAGCCGGGCCACTTCGTCCTGTTCCGCGGCCCGTCCCACGAACCGATTCAGCTCCGCAGGGAGATTGCTCCGTCGCATGGCACACGGAGCGTACTCACCCGCGCGCACTCCGTACAATCGGTCCCGCGCACCTCCCCTCCCGCGGCCGGTAATGCGGTACGGCGGAAGACCTCGGGCGCGATAGGGTCGGAGGACGTATATCAGCACGGGTCCGACGACCGTCCGGGGCCCGACGACAGCAGAGAGCGGTGCGGAGTGACCGGTGGTGAGGTTGCCGGGATCCTGGTGGCCGTGTTCTGGGCGATTCTCGTCTCCTTCCTGGCCGTGGTGCTGGTGAGACTGGCGCAGACGCTCAAGGCGACCACCAAGCTCGTGGCGGACGTGACCGAGCAGGCCGTCCCGCTGCTGGCGGACGCCTCCGCGACCGTGCGCTCCGCGCAGACCCAGCTCGACCGGGTCGACGCCATCGCCTCGGACGTCCAGGAGGTCACCTCCAACGCCTCCGCGCTGTCCACCACCGTCGCCTCCACGTTCGGCGGCCCGCTGGTCAAGGTGGCCGCCTTCGGTTACGGGGTGCGCAGGGCGCTGGGCCGGGGCCGGGCGGACACGCCGCCGGCGGCCGACCGGCGTACTGTGATCGTCGGTCGCACCGTGCCCTCCGCGAGGCGCCGGAAGCAGAAGGGCTGAGCACGATGTTCCGCCGTACGTTCTGGTTCACCGCGGGCGCAGCCGCCGGTGTGTGGGCCACCACCAAGGTCAACCAGAAGCTCAAGCGGCTGACCCCCGAGAGCCTCGCCGCCCAGGCCGCCGACAAGGCCGTCGAGGCGGGCCACCGGCTGAAGGACTTCGCCCTCGACGTGCGGGCGAACATGCTCCAGCGGGAGGCGGAGCTCGGCGAGGCCCTCGGCCTCGACGCGCCGGTCGACCCGGAGCACGACCGCGAGCTGCCGGCATCGCAGCGCCGGGCCGCGCTCGGCTCGCGCACCCCCACCGACACGACCACCTATTCGCTTTCGTACAACCGGAATGAGGACCACTGATGGAGTCGGCTGAAATCCGCCGCCGCTGGCTGAGCTTCTTCGAGGAGCGCGGGCACACCGTCGTCCCTTCGGCGTCGCTCATCGCGGACGACCCGACTCTGCTGCTCGTCCCCGCCGGCATGGTGCCCTTCAAGCCCTACTTCCTGGGTGAGGTCAAGCCGCCCTTCCCGCGCGCCGCGAGCGTGCAGAAGTGCGTGCGCACGCCCGACATCGAAGAGGTCGGCAAGACCACCCGCCACGGCACGTTCTTCCAGATGTGCGGCAACTTCTCCTTCGGCGACTACTTCAAGGAAGGCGCCATCAAGCTCGCCTGGGAGCTGCTGACCTCCTCGGTCGAGCACGGCGGCTACGGGCTCGAGCCGGAGAAGCTCTGGATCACCGTCTACCAGGACGACGACGAGGCCGAGCAGATCTGGCGCGACGTCGTCGGCGTCCCGGCCGAGCGCATCCAGCGCCTCGGCAAGAAGGACAACTTCTGGGACATGGGCGTCCCCGGTCCCTGCGGCCCCTGCTCCGAGATCAACTACGACCGCGGCCCGGCGTTCGGCGTCGAGGGCGGCCCCGCCGTCAACGACGAGCGGTACGTCGAGATCTGGAACCTCGTCTTCATGCAGTACGAGCGCGGCGAGGGCCCGGGCAAGGACTACCCGATCCTCGGCGACCTGCCGTCGAAGAACATCGACACCGGCCTCGGCATGGAGCGCCTGGCGATGATCCTCCAGGGCGTCCGGAACATGTACGAGACCGACACCCTCAAGGTCGTCATCGACAAGGCCACCGAGCTCACCGGCGTCACCTACGGCAAGGCCCAGGGCAGCGACGTCTCGCTGCGCGTGGTCGCCGACCACATGCGCACGTCCGTGATGCTCATCGGCGACGGCGTCACCCCCGGCAACGAGGGCCGCGGCTACGTGCTGCGCCGCATCATGCGCCGCGCCGTCCGCAACATGCGCCTGCTCGGCGCCACCGGACCGGTCGTCGGCGAGCTCGTCGACACCGTGATCAACACGATGGGCGAGCAGTACCCGGAGCTGGTCACCGACCGCAAGCGCATCGAGGCCGTCGCCCTCGCCGAGGAGGCCGCCTTCCTGAAGGCCCTCAAGGGCGGCACCAACATCCTCGACACCGCCGTCACCGAGACCAAGGCCGCCGGCGGCACGGTCCTCTCCGGCGACAAGGCGTTCCTGCTCCACGACACCTGGGGCTTCCCGATCGACCTCACCCTGGAGATGGCCGCCGAGCAGGGCCTGTCCGTGGACGAGGACGGCTTCCGCCGCCTGATGAAGGAGCAGCGGGAGCGCGCCAAGGCCGACGCCCAGGCCAAGAAGACCGGCCACGCCGACGTCACCTCGTACCGCGAGATCGCCGACACCGCCGGCGCCACGGAGTTCACCGGCTACACCAACACCGAGGGCGAGACCACCGTCGTCGGCCTGCTGGTCAACGGCGTCCCGTCGCCGGCCGCCAGCGAGGGCGACGAGGTCGAGGTCGTCCTCGACCGCACCCCGTTCTACGCCGAGGGCGGCGGCCAGATCGCCGACCAGGGCCGCATCAAGCTGCACTCCGGTGCCGTCATCGAGGTCCGCGACGTGCAGCAGCCGGTCCCCGGCGTCTCCGTGCACAAGGGTTCGGTGCAGGTCGGCGAGGTGACCGTGGGCGCCACCGCCTACGCCGCCATCGACGTGCGCCGCCGCCGGGCCATCGCCCGCGCCCACTCGGCCACCCACCTGACCCACCAGGCGCTGCGCGACGCCCTCGGCCCGACGGCCGCCCAGGCCGGTTCCGAGAACCAGCCCGGCCGCTTCCGCTTCGACTTCGGTTCGCCGAACGCCGTCCCCGGCACGGTCCTCATGGACGTCGAGCAGAAGATCAACGAGGTCCTCTCGCGCGAGCTCGACGTGCACGCCGAGGTCATGCCGATCGACGAGGCCAAGCGCCAGGGCGCCATCGCCGAGTTCGGCGAGAAGTACGGCGAGAAGGTCCGCGTCGTCACCATCGGCGACTTCTCCAAGGAACTGTGCGGCGGCACCCACGTGCACAACACCGCCCAGCTCGGCCTGGTGAAGCTGCTCGGCGAGTCCTCCATCGGCTCCGGCGTGCGCCGCATCGAGGCTCTCGTCGGCGTCGACGCCTACAACTTCCTCGCCAAGGAGCACACGGTCGTCGCCCAGCTCCAGGAGCTGGTCAAGGGCCGTCCGGAGGAGCTGCCGGAGAAGATCTCCTCGATGCTCGGCAAGCTGAAGGACGCCGAGAAGGAGATCGAGAAGTTCCGCGCGGAGAAGGTCCTGCAGGCCGCCGCCGGTCTGGTCGAGTCCGCCAAGGACGTCCGCGGTGTCGCCCTGGTGACCGGCCAGGTGCCGGACGGCACCGGCGCCGACGACCTGCGCAAGCTGGTCCTCGACGTCCGCGGCCGCATCCCCTCGGACCGCCCGGCCGTCGTGGCCCTGTTCAGCACCGTGGGCGGCAAGCCGCTCACGGTCATCGCCACCAACGAGGCCGCCCGTGAGCGCGGCTTCAAGGCCGGCGAGCTGGTCCGCACGGCCGCCAAGACCCTCGGTGGCGGCGGTGGCGGCAAGCCGGACGTCGCCCAGGGCGGCGGCCAGAACCCGCAGGCCGTCGGCGAGGCCATCGAGGCCGTCGAGCGTCTCGTGGTGGAGACCGCGTGACGATGCGTCGCGGACGCCGTCTCGCGGTCGACGTCGGGGACGCCCGGATCGGGGTCGCCTCGTGCGACCCCGACGGGGTCCTGGCCACGCCGGTGGAGACCGTGCCGGGACGTGACGTCCCGGCCGCCCACCGGCGGCTGCGCCGACTCGTCGAGGAGTACGAGCCGATCGAGGTCGTCGTGGGCCTGCCCCGCTCGCTCAGCGGGCGGGAGGGCCCGGCCGCCACCAAGGTCCGTGCCTTCGCGCGGGAGATGGCCAAGGGCATCGCCCCGGTCCCGGTCCGGCTGGTGGACGAGAGGATGACGACGGTCACGGCGACCCAGGGGCTGCGGGCCTCGGGAGTGAAGGCGAAGAAGGGACGGTCCGTCATCGATCAGGCCGCCGCTGTGATCATCCTTCAGAACGCTCTTGAGTCCGAACGGGTATCAGGTAATCCGCCCGGTGAGGGCGTCGAAGTGGTCATCTGATCGCGATACGGTAACGTTCCGCGCGATGCGGCGGTGTTCGAACAGTCGCCGCACAACGTAGAGGCGGAACGTCCGGAAGCCTCGCGGCTGTTTGGGGATCGATGACTGAGTATGGCCGGAGCCCCGGCTCCGAACCGTGGCACCCCACGGACCCGCTGTACGGGGACCAGGGGTGGGAGGGCCAGCAGCAGTACCCGCAGCAGGCGCAGCAGTACGGCCATCAGGACCCGTACGGGCAGCAGCAGGTGTATGCCGACGGCATGTACCAGCAGCAGCCGCAGGACTACGGAGCACAGCAGTACGGCGAGCAGCAGTACGGGAATCCGGGCGGATACGACACGCCCGGGTACCCCGCACAGCAGTACGACACGACCTGGGAGACCGGCCAGGCGGCCATGCCGTACAACGCCCCTCCCGCCGATCCCTACGGTGGCCAGGACCCCGACCTCTACGGCACCCCCGAGGCGTACCCGCCGCCGCAGCCCCCCGGCCGCCGGCAGGTGCCGCCGCAGCCGGTGACCGACTGGGAGGCGGAGCCGCAGGAAGAGGAGCGGCACCCCTTCTTCACCGGTGAGGACGCGCCCGACGACGAGCGCGACGACCGGGGCGACCGCGACGACCGGGACGACCGGGACGAGGCGCCGGCCGGCCGCCGCGCCGGCCGCGACCGGCGCGG
This sequence comes from Streptomyces sp. NPDC006339, assembly GCF_040612775.1. Lineage (NCBI taxonomy): Bacteria > Bacillati > Actinomycetota > Actinomycetes > Kitasatosporales > Streptomycetaceae > Streptomyces > Streptomyces sp. NPDC006339. The sequence goes on along the minus strand of NZ_JBEXQW010000042.1, from coordinate 51,155 downwards.
CGGCAAGAACAAGAACAAGGGCAGGAAGGCCAAGAACGGGGTCGCCTGCCTCGTCGTGGCGATGGTCCTCGTGGGAGGCGTCGGCGGCGTCGGCTACTTCGGCTACCAGTTCTGGCAGGGCCAGTTCGGCGCGGCGCCCGACTACACGGGCCAGGGCAGCGGCGAGGTCCAGGTCGAGATCCCCAAGGGCGCCCTCGGCTACGAGATCGGCAACATCCTCAAGAAGAACGGTGTCGTCAAGAGCGTCGACGCCTTCGTCTCGGCCCAGCAGAAGAACCCGAAGGGCCAGCTCATCCAGGCCGGCGTCTACACCCTCCGGAAGGAGATGTCGGCCGAGAGCGCCGTCGCGCTCATGCTCAACCCGATGAGCCAGGCCAACTTCGTCATCCCCGAGGGCAAGCGCAACGCCTGGATCTACGACCAGCTCGACAAGCGCCTCGACCTCAAGCCCGGCACCACCAAGGAGATCGCCCACAAGCAGGCGAACAGCCTCGGCCTGCCCGACTGGGCGAAGAACCACGCCGAGGTCAAGGACCCGCTGGAGGGCTTCCTCTTCCCCGCGAGCTACCCGGTCGCCAAGGGCACCAAGCCGGAGGACGTCCTGCGCAAGATGGTCGCGCGCTCGACCGCCGAGTACGGCAAGCTCGACCTCGACGCGAAGGCCAAGGAGCTCGGCCTCGACGGGCCGTGGGAGCTCATCACGGTCGCGAGCCTCGTCCAGGTCGAGGGCAAGTACAAGCACGACTTCGACAAGGTCGCGCGGGTCGTCTACAACCGCCTCAAGCCGGGCAACATGGAGACGGTCGGCCGGCTGGAGTTCGACTCCACGGTCAACTACCTCAGGGGCGAGAGCACCCTCGACGTCGGCGCGGTCAAGGACCTGCGCAAGATCCAGGACCCGTACAACACCTACCGTGTCCAGGGCATGATCCCCGGCCCGATCAGCAACCCGGGTCTCGAGGCCGTCCACTCGGCCCTGAACCCGACGCCCGGCCCGTGGTACTACTTCGTGTCGATCAACGAGAACAAGACGGTCTTCGCCGTGACGATCGCCGAGCACAACAAGAACGTCGCGGAGTACGAGAAGGAGCGGGAGAAGTCGGGGCAGTGAGTACGAGACACCGGGCGGCCGTCCTGGGTTCGCCCATCGCCCACTCCCTCTCGCCGGTCCTGCACCGGGCCGCGTACCGGGAGCTCGGCCTCGACGACTGGTCGTACGACCGCTTCGAGGTCGACGAGGCCGCGCTGCCCGGCTTCGTGGGCGAGCTGGACGCCTCCTGGGCCGGCCTGTCGCTGACCATGCCGCTGAAGCGGGCGATCATCCCGCTGCTCGACGAGGTCACCGACACCGCCGCCTCGGTGGAGGCGGTCAACACGGTCGTCCTCACCGAGGACGGGCGCCGGGTCGGCGACAACACCGACATCCCCGGCATGATCGCCGCGCTGCGCGAGCGGGGCGTCGAGAAGGTGGACTCCGCGGCCGTCCTCGGCGCGGGCGCCACCGCCTCCTCGGCGCTCGCCGCGCTCGCCCGGATCTGCTCGGGCCCCGTCACCGCCTACGTCCGCAGCGAGGCCCGCGCCGAGGAGATGCGGGGCTGGGGCGAGCGGCTCGGCGTGGACGTGCGCACCGCCGCCTGGGACGCCGCCGCCGAGGGCTTCGGCGCGCCGCTGGTGATCGCCACCACCCCCGCCGGGACCACGGACGCGCTCGCCGCGTCCGTCCCCGACGCTCCCGGCACTCTGTTCGACGTCCTCTACGACCCGTGGCCCACCCGCCTTGCCGCCGCCTGGTCCGCCCGCGGCGGGAAGGTCGTCGGCGGGCTCGACCTCCTGGTCCACCAGGCGGTCCTCCAGGTCGAGCAGATGACCGGCCGCGCCCCGGGCCCGCTGGCGGCGATGCGGGCGGCGGGGGAGAAGGCGCTCGCCGAGCGCTGAGCACAGGACATTGCGTGAATGGGGGGCGACGTGCTGCTCGCGTCGAAGTGGGATATCGGATTCGATCTCGTCCATCTGGTGTGGGGACTGATCAGGATCGCCTTCATGGCGCTGCCCGATTGGATCCGATATCCGGTACTCACGCTCGGGGGCGCCTTCGTCCTCTACGTGATCGGGGTCCGGGTCCGCGACTGGTGGTGGGAGCGGGGTGCCACCCCGCCCGACGCGGCGGAAACCTCGGCCGAGACGTGAGACATGTGTCCCGACTCGTGGACCGGCGGTCGATCGACCGCCGGGACGTGGGAGGATCGGGGTGGCGGACCGGGGCCGCGCACCCAGGTCGCGCCGTCGCAGTGCCAGGCGCGAGCATGAGGAGCATCGTTGAGCAGGTTGCGTTGGCTGACGGCGGGGGAGTCCCACGGACCCGCGCTGGTTGCAACCCTTGAGGGACTTCCGGCCGGCGTTCCGGTCACCACGGAGCTGGTGGCGGACCATCTCGCGCGGCGTCGCCTCGGCTATGGACGCGGTGCCCGCATGAAGTTCGAGCAGGACGAGATCACCTTCCTCGGCGGCGTCCGCCACGGTCTCTCCCTCGGCTCGCCGATCGCCGTCATGGTCGGCAACACCGAGTGGCCCAAGTGGGAGAAGGTCATGTCGGCCGACCCGGTCGACCCCTCGGAGCTCAAGGAGACGGGCCGCAACGCGCCCCTGACCCGGCCCCGTCCCGGTCACGCCGACCTGGCCGGCATGCAGAAGTACGGCTTCGACGAGGCCCGGCCGATCCTGGAGCGCGCCAGCGCCCGCGAGACCGCCGCTCGCGTCGCCCTCGGCGCCGTCGCCCGCTCCTTCCTCAAGGAGGCGGCCGGCATCGAGATCGTCTCCCACGTGGTCGAGCTGGCCGCCGCCAAGGCCCCGTACGGCGTCTACCCGACCCCCGCCGACGTCGAGAAGCTCGACGCCGACCCGGTGCGCTGCCTCGACGCCGACGCGTCGAAGGCGATGGTCGCGGAGATCGACCAGGCCCACAAGGACGGCGACACCCTCGGCGGCGTCGTCGAGGTCCTCGCCTACGGCGTGCCCGTCGGCCTCGGCTCCCACGTCCACTGGGACCGCCGTCTCGACGCCCGGCTCGCCGCCGCCCTCATGGGCATCCAGGCCATCAAGGGCGTCGAGGTCGGCGACGGCTTCGAGCTCGCCCGCGTCCCCGGCTCCAAGGCCCACGACGAGATCGTGAAGACCGACGAGGGCATCAGGCGCACCTCCGGCCGCTCCGGCGGCACCGAGGGCGGTCTGACCACCGGCGAGCTGCTGCGCGTCCGCGCCGCCATGAAGCCGATCGCCACCGTCCCGCGGGCGCTGGCGACCGTCGACGTGGCCACCGGCGAGGCCGCGGCCGCCCACCACCAGCGCTCCGACGTCTGCGCCGTCCCGGCCGCCGGCATCGTGGCGGAGGCGATGGTGGCGCTGGTCCTGGCCGACGCGGTCCTGGAGAAGTTCGGCGGCGACTCGGTCCCCGAGACCCGCCGTAACGTCCGCTCCTACCTCGACCACCTCCACATCCGGTGACCGGCGGCCCGCTGGTCGTCCTCGTCGGGCCCATGGGCTCCGGCAAGTCCACCGTGGGCGCGCTCCTGGCCGAACGGCTCGGAGCCGCCTACCGGGACACCGACGCCGACATCGTCGCCGCCGAGGGACGCGAGATCGCCGACATCTTCGTCGAGGACGGCGAGGACCACTTCCGCGCGCTCGAACGCGCGGCCGTACGCACGGCCGTCGCCCAGCACGAGGGCGTCCTCGCGCTCGGCGGCGGTGCCGTGCTCGACGAGGGCAACCGCGCCCTGCTGCGCGGGCTGCCCGTCGCGTACCTCTCCATGGACGTCGAGGCCGCCGTGCGCCGCGTCGGCCTCGGCGCCGCCCGGCCGCTCCTCGCCGTCAACCCGCGCCGGCAGTGGCGCGAGCTGATGGAGGCGCGCCGCCACCTGTACGAAGAAGTCGCGCGTGTCGTCGTCGCCACGGACGAGCGCACGCCCGAAGAGGTCGCCGACGCGATCCTCGACGCACTGGAGCTGAAGGACGTATGACGGACCAGGAAGTGACCCGTATCCAGGTCGGCGGCTCGGCGGGTACCGACCCGTACGAGGTGCTGGTCGGCAGGCAGCTCCTCGGCGAGCTCCCCGGCCTCATCGGCCCCTCGGTCAAGCGGGTCGCCGTGATCCACCCCGAGGCGCTCGCCGAGACCGGCGAGGCGCTGCGCGCCGACCTCGCCGACCAGGGCTACGAGGCCGTCGCCATCCAGGTGCCCAACGCCGAGGAGGCCAAGACCGCCGAGGTCGCCGCCTACTGCTGGAAGGCGCTCGGCCAGACCGGCTTCACCCGCAGCGACCTCATCGTCGGCGTCGGCGGCGGGGCCACCACCGACCTCGCCGGCTTCGTCGCCGCGACCTGGCTGCGGGGCGTGCGGTGGATCGCGGTGCCCACCACCGTCCTCGCCATGGTCGACGCGGCCGTCGGCGGCAAGACCGGCATCAACACCGCCGAGGGCAAGAACCTCGTCGGCGCCTTCCACCCGCCGGCCGGCGTGCTCTGCGACCTCGCCGCGCTCGACTCGCTGCCGGTCAACGACTACGTCAGCGGCCTCGCCGAGATCATCAAGGCCGGTTTCATCGCCGACCCGGTCATCCTCGACCTGATCGAGGCCGACCCGCAGGCCGCCCGCACCCCGGCGGGACCGCACACCGCCGAGCTGATCGTCCGCTCCATCCAGGTCAAGGCCGAGGTCGTCTCCGGCGACCTCAAGGAGGCCGGCCGCCGCGAGATCCTCAACTACGGCCACACCCTCGCCCACGCCATCGAGAAGAACGAGCGGTACAAGTGGCGCCACGGCGCCGCCGTCTCCGTCGGCATGGTCTTCGCCGCCGAGCTCGGCCGGCTCGCCGGCCGCCTCGACGACGCCACCGCCGACCGGCACCGCGCCGTCCTGGAGTCCGTCGGGCTGCCGCTCACCTACCGCGGCGACCAGTGGCCCAAGCTCCTGGAGACCATGAAGGTCGACAAGAAGTCCCGCGGCGACCTGCTCCGCTTCATCGTCCTCGACGGCCTCGGCAAGCCGACCGTCCTGGAGGGCCCGGACCCGGCCGTCCTCGTCGCCGCGTACGGCGAGGTGTCGGCGTGAGCGAACCGCGCCGTGTCCTGGTGCTGAACGGCCCCAACCTCGGCCGCCTGGGCTCCCGGGAGCCCGACATCTACGGCGCCACCTCCTACAAGGGGCTCGTGGAGTCCTGCCGCGCCCTCGGCGAGGAGCTCGGCTTCGACGTCGAGGTGCGGGAGACCAACGACGAGGGCGAGATGATCCGCTGGCTGCACGAGGCCGCCGACGGCTCCCTGCCGGTCGTCCTCAACCCGGGCGCCTTCACCCACTACTCGTACGGGATGCGCGACGCCGCCGCCCAGCGCACCGCGCCGCTGATCGAGGTGCACATCTCCAACCCGTACACCCGCGAGGAGTTCCGGCACACCTCGGTGGTCGCCGCCGTGGCCACCGGAACCGTCGCCGGCTTCGGCATCGGCTCCTACCGGCTCGCCCTGCGCGCGCTCGCCGAGGAGCTCGATTCCTGATCCGGGCACGTCGATCCGCCCCCGGCCGTTTCCCCTGGAGAAGCCGGGGGCGGTAACGTTCCGGCAACGACGGAATCATCGGCGCAGGGACGGAGTGGGCACCGGATGCAGCACGGGATGGGGGCTCCGTTGCCACCGCACGAACCCACCGGCCACACCCACTGGGCCCCCGGCGCCGCCGGCCCCCGGGCCCAGGGCGGACCGCCGCCCGTCCCGCCGGCCCCGCCGCACCACCCCTACCCCGCGCCGCCCGCGCCCCAGGGCCCGCCGCCCGGCCCGCCCGCGGGCTGGAGCGGCGCACCGGCCGCCGGGCCCGTCGGCGGCCCGCAGGCCACCGGACCCGTCCCCGTCCCGCCGGTCACCGGGCACCTCACGATGCCGCCCCCGGCCAACGGCGGCGGCACCGGCACCGCCACCATCGCCGTGCTGCTCATCGGCCCGGCCGGCGCCGGCAAGACCACCGTCGCCCGCCACTGGGCCGGCCGCCGGAGCGTCCCGACGGCCCACATCAGCCTGGACGACGTGCGCGAGTGGGTCTGCTCCGGCTTCGCCGACCCGCAGTCCGGCTGGAACGAGAACTCCGAGGCCCAGTACCGGCTGGCCCGCCGCACCTGCGGCTTCGCCGCCCGCAACTTCCTCGCGAACGGCATCTCCTGCATCCTCGACGACGCCGTCTTCCCCGACTGGCCCGTCGTCGGCCTCGGCGGCTGGAAGCGCCACGTGGGCCCCGGCCTGCTCCCCGTCGTCCTGCTGCCCGGCCTCGACATCGTCCTGGAGCGCAACGCCGAGCGCAGCGGCAACCGCCGCCTCGCGGACGAGGAGGTCGCCGCGATCCACGGGCGGATGGCCGGCTGGTACGGCTCCGGCCTGCCGATCATCGACAACTCCACGTACGACGTGGAGACCACGGCCCGGGTCCTGGACGAGGTGCTCGCCCGCGCGATATCCGGCCAGCCCCCGTCCTGAGCCGCAGCCCGCAGTCCCCGTCCCGGGCGGCCCCCAGCCCCGGTCCCGGGCGGCTCCCGGGCCGCCGGCTCCCGGTCGGCCGCGCACAACAGGCCGGGGCGCCCGGGCGCTCGTAGGCTCGGAACATGTCAGAGCTGTATGCGGACCGCCGGATGCGGCTGCGCGACCGGTGCGCGGCCGCCGGCAGCGCGGCGGCCCTGGTCACCCGCCCCGCCAATGTCCGCTATCTCACGGGCGGTTCGCCCGCCGGCGCCGTGCTCCTGCTCGGCCCCGACGAGGACGTGCTGCTCTGCCCGACCGCCCCGGGCGGAGATCCGGCCGACGGGCGGCTCGACGAGCTCCTGCGCCAGGTCGTCCTGCCCACCGACGGCGGCGACCCGGCCGTCGCGGCCGTCGACTTCGCGCGCAAGGCGGGAGCCGACGCCCTGTCCGTCGAGGAGCACCATCTGACGGTCTCCCGCCACCGGGCCATGGGCTCCGTCGCCCCCGGGCTGCGCCTTGCCGACCTGTCCTCGGCCGTCGAGCAGCTCAGGATCGTCAAGGACGAGGACGAGATCACCTGTCTGCGGATCGCCGCCGAGATCGCCGACCAGGCCCTCGGCGAGCTCCTGGAGTCGATCCTGGTCGGCAGGACCGAGCGGCACCTCGCGCTGGAGCTGGAACGCCGGCTCGTCGACCACGGCGCCGACGGGCCCGCCTTCCCCACCTCCGTGGCCACCGGGCCGCACTCCGGCCGGGCCGGGCACCGGCCGACCGACCGCCGGGTCGAGGAGGGCGACTTCCTCTCCGTCTGTCTCGGCGCCAACTACCGCGGCTACCGCTGCGAGATCGGCCGCACCTTCGTCATCGGCACCACCCCCGCGGACTGGCAGATCGAGCTCTACGACCTCGTCTTCGCCGCTCAGCGCGCCGGACGCGAGGCCCTGGTGCCCGGCGCCGCGTACCGGGACGTGGACCGCGCGGCCCGGCAGATCCTCGACGCGGCGGGCCACGGCGACGCCACCACGGCCCTGACGGGGCACGGCGTGGGCCTGGAAATCGACGAGGACCCGCAGCTCGCACCCGCGGCCATGGGTAAACTGGACGCTTGTGTGCCGGTCACCGTCGAACCGGGGGTCCACCTCCCGGGCCGGGGCGGGGTCCGGATCGATGACACGCTCGTCGTGCGCCAGGAGGCGGACGGCGGACCCGAGCTACTCACCATCACGACCAAGGAGCTGCTCGCGCTGTAGGGCGCGTACGCCTCCGGGGTCCACGTCAGTCCAGGAGATTCCGCAACCGTGGCTTCCACGAACGACCTCAAGAACGGCCTGGTGCTCAAGCTCGAAGGCGGCCAGCTCTGGTCCGTCGTCGAGTTCCAGCACGTCAAGCCCGGCAAGGGCCCGGCCTTCGTGCGCACCAAGCTCAAGAACGTCATGTCCGGCAAGGTCGTCGACAAGACCTTCAACGCGGGCGTGAAGGTCGACACGGCCACCATTGACCGCCGTGACATGCAGTTCTCCTACATGGACGGCGACTACTTCGTCTTCATGGACATGGAGACCTACGACCAGTTGATGGTCGACCGCAAGGCCGTCGGCAACGCCGCCAACTTCCTCATCGAGGGCTTCACCGCCACCGTCGCGCAGCACGAGGGCGAGGTGCTCTTCGTCGAGCTCCCGGCCGCCGTCGAGCTGACCGTCCAGCACACCGACCCGGGTGTCCAGGGCGACCGCTCCACCGGTGGCACCAAGCCCGCCACCCTGGAGACCGGCCACGAGATCCAGGTCCCGCTCTTCATCACCACCGGTGAGAAGATCAAGGTCGACACCCGCACCAGCGACTACCTCGGCCGGGTGAACAGCTAACCGTGGCCGCCCGGAGCAAGGCCCGCAGGCGGGCCTTCCAGATCCTGTTCGAGGCCGACCAACGCGGTGCATCGGTGCAGGAAGTCCTCGCGGACCAGGTCCGGCACCACCGGGCCGACGACCGCCAGCCGCCGGTGAACGAGTTCACCATGCAGTTGGTCGAGGGCTACGCCCAGCACATCGCCCGGATCGACGAGCTGATCGCGACCTACGCGGTGGACTGGGACCTCGACCGGATGCCCGTCGCGGACCGGAACATCGTGCGCCTCGCGGCGTACGAGCTGATCTGGGACGACGGCACCCCGGACGCGGTGGCGATCGACGAGGCCGTGCAGCTCGCCAAGGAGTTCTCCACGGACGAGTCGCCGACCTTCGTCAACGGTCTGCTCGCGCGCTTCAAGGACCTGAAGCCGCGCCTGCGCCGGGACGCGGACGCGTAGTCCCCCCTGGCGGTCGAAGGGCCCGCAGCACTCGGTGCTGCGGGCCCTTCGGCGTGTCCCGTCCCATTTCCCCGGGCGACGCAAAGCGCCGGGCCCCGGGAGTCGGTGACTCCCGGGGCCCGGCGGCACGTTTCTGCTGGTGACCCGAGAAGGGGTCGGGAGGAGCGTCAGCTCTCCTCGTGGGCGACGGCGCGGCGCGCGTCCGCGTCCAGCACGCCCCAACTGATGAGCTGCTCGGTGAGGACCGAGGGGGACTGGTCGTAGATCACGGCGAGGGTGCGCAGGTCGTCCTGGCGGATCGACAGCACCTTGCCGTTGTAGTCGCCGCGCTGCGACTGGATCGTCGCCGCGTAGCGCTGGAGCGGGCCGGCCTTCTCCTGCGGGACGTGGGCCAGGCGCTCCAGGTCCAGGACCAGCTTCGGCGGCGGCTCGGCGGCCCCGCCCGGCGTGGTGCCCGGCAGCAGCTCCTGCACCGGCACCCCGTAGAAGTCCGCCAGCTCGGCCAGACGCTGCACGGTCACGGCACGGTCGCCACGCTCGTACGAGCCGACCACGACCGCCTTCCAGCGGCCCTGGGACTTCTCCTCCACACCGTGGAGGGAAAGGCCCTGCTGGGTGCGGATCGCACGGAGTTTGGCCCCGAGCTGCTTTGCGTATTCGCTGGACATAACGCTCCCGGACGCTGTGACGACATGCGGCTGCGCCGCGCGGCTGGTAACTCACTGTGAGGTTACGCAGCGTGACACTCTCCCGTCAAGCCGAATGGTCCATACCGCCCTCTCCCGAGGGACGGTGCCCGGAGTGGCGCACGGGGAGGTGGGCGGGGCACGTGTCCGCCCCTGGTAAGGTGGATGGCGCAATTCCGACGTCCTTTAAGGTCCGTCCCGTGAGGCGGAGAAGGAGGTCCGTTTTCATATGGACGCACAGCAGCAGACCGATGCCGCCCGGCCCGTTCTCGAGGCCCCGGACATCGCGCGGGTCCTGACCCGCATCGCCCACGAGATCGTCGAGCGCGCCAAGGGCGCCGACGACGTGGTCCTCCTCGGCATTCCCACCCGCGGCGTCTACCTCGCCCGCCGGCTCGCCGAGAAGCTCGAGTCGATCACCGGCGCCAAGGTCCCGGTCGGCTCCCTCGACATCACCATGTACCGGGACGACCTGCGGATGAAGCCGGCGCGCGCCATCGGCCGCACCGAGATCCCCGGCGACGGCGTCGACGGCCGCCTGGTCGTCCTCGTCGACGACGTCCTCTTCTCCGGCCGCACCATCCGCGCCGCCCTCGACGCCCTCGGCGACATCGGCCGCCCCCGTGCCGTCCAGCTCGCGGTCCTCGTCGACCGCGGCCACCGCGAACTCCCGATCCGCGCCGACTACGTCGGTAAGAACCTCCCCACGTCGCTGCGGGAGACGGTCAAGGTCCAGCTCGCCGAGGAGGACGGTCGCGACACCGTCCTGCTCGGCAGCAAGCCCGCCTCCTGATCCGGACCGGCCCACGACGGGTCCGGGGCACAGCCCTGCGCGCCCGCACGCCCTCACCCTCCCCACCACGGAGAGAACCCCCGATGATGCGTCACCTCATCTCGGCCGCCGACCTCACCCGCGACGACGCCGTCCTCATCCTCGACACCGCCGAGGAGATGGCCCGGGTGGCCGACCGGCCGATCAAGAAGCTCCCGACCCTGCGCGGGCGCACGATCTGCAACCTCTTCTTCGAGGACTCCACCCGCACCCGGATCTCCTTCGAGGCGGCCGAGAAGCGCCTGTCCGCCGACGTCATCAACTTCGCGGCCAAGGGCTCCAGCGTCTCCAAGGGCGAGTCCCTGAAGGACACCGCCCAGACCCTGGAGGCGATGGGCGTCGACGCCGTGGTCATTCGCCACAGCGCCTCCGGCGCCCCGTACCGCCTGGCCACCTCCGGCTGGATCGACGCCCCGGTCATCAACGCCGGCGACGGCACCCACCAGCACCCCACCCAGGCCCTGCTCGACGCCTTCACCATGCGCCGCCGCCTCGTCGGCCGCGACGCCGGCCTCGGCAAGGACCTGGCCGGAAAGCGCATCACCCTCGTCGGCGACATCCTGCACAGCCGGGTCGCCCGCTCCAACGTCGACCTGCTGCACACCCTCGGCGCCGAGGTCACCCTGGTGGCCCCGCCGACCCTGGTCCCCGTCGGCGTCGAGCACTGGCCCTGCGAGGTCTCCTACGACCTCGACGGCGTGCTGCCGAAGTCCGACGCGGTCATGATGCTGCGTGTGCAGCGCGAACGGATGAACGCCGCCTTCTTCCCGACCGAGCGCGAGTACTCGCGCCGCTACGGGCTCGACGCCCAGCGGATGGCGACGATGCCCGAGCACGCCATCGTCATGCACCCCGGGCCCATGGTCCGCGGCATGGAGATCACCGCCGAGGTCGCCGACTCCGACCGCTGCACGGTCGTCGAGCAGGTCGCCAACGGCGTCTCCATCCGCATGGCCGTCCTCTACCTGCTGCTCGGCGGTTCCGAGCCCGCCGCCACCGCCCCCGCCCGTACCGAAGAGAGCTGAGAACCGCATGAGCAAGATCCTGATCCGTGGTGCGAAGGTGCTCGGCGGCGAGGCCCAGGACGTCCTGATCGACGGCGAGATCATCGCCGAGATGGGTACGGGCCTGTCGGCCGAGGACGCCCAGGTGATCGAGGCCGAGGGACGGATCCTCCTGCCCGGCCTGGTCGACCTGCACACCCATCTGCGCGAGCCCGGCCGCGAGGACTCCGAGACCGTCCTCACCGGCACCCGCGCCGCCGCCACCGGCGGCTACACGGCCGTCTTCGCCATGGCCAACACCTTCCCCGTCGCCGACACCGCCGGCGTCGTCGAGCAGGTCTACCGGCTCGGCAAGGAGGCCGGCTACTGCGACGTGCAGCCCATCGGCGCCGTCACCGTCGGCCTGGAGGGCAAGAAGCTCGCCGAGCTCGGCGCCATGCACGACTCCGCCGCCGGCGTCACCGTCTTCTCCGACGACGGCAAGTGCGTCGACGACGCCGTGATCATGCGCCGCGCCCTGGAGTACGTGAAGGCATTCGGCGGCGTCGTCGCCCAGCACGCCCAGGAGCCCCGCCTCACCGAGGGCGCCCAGATGAACGAGGGCGTCGTCTCCGCCGAGCTCGGCCTCGGCGGCTGGCCGGCCGTCGCCGAGGAGTCGATCATCGCCCGCGACGTCCTCCTCGCCGAGCACGTCGGCTCCCGCGTCCACATCTGCCACCTCTCCACGGCCGGCTCCGTCGAGATCGTCCGCTGGGCCAAGTCCCGCGGCATCGACGTCACCGCCGAGGTCACCCCGCACCACCTCCTCCTCACCGACGAGATGGTCCGCACCTACAACCCGGTCTACAAGGTCAACCCGCCGCTGCGCACCGAGCGCGACGTGATGGCCCTGCGCGAGGCCCTGGCCGACGGCACGATCGACATCGTGGCCACCGACCACGCCCCGCACCCGCACGAGGACAAGGACTGCGAGTGGGCCGCCGCCGCCATGGGCATGGTCGGCCTGGAGACCGCCCTGTCCGTCGTCCAGCAGACGATGGTCGAGACCGGGCTCCTCGACTGGGCCGGCGTCGCCGACCGGATGTCCTTCGCCCCCGCCCGGATCGGGCAGGCCAAGGGCCACGGACGCCCCGTCTCGGCAGGTGAGCCCGCCAACCTGACCCTGGTCGATCCGGCATACCGTGGTGTCGTGGACCCCGCCGACTTCGCCTCCCGCAGCCGCAACACCCCCTACGAGGGCCGCGAGCTGCCGGGACGCGTCACCCACACGTTCCTGCGGGGCCGGGCAACGCTCGTCGACGGGAAGCTGGCGTGACACCACTCATCCACCTGGCCGCCGAAGCCGAACGGAAATCGGCCGAGGTCACCGACTGGGCCGGACGACTCGGCTGGGTCGCCGGACTGCTGCTCTTCATCGCCTTCGTCTACTGGCTGATGCGCCAGGGATGGAAGTGGCGCGGCAGCCTCCAGTCCGGCCTCCCGCCGCTGCCCGCCCCGCCCGAGGAGCCCGGCGAGCCGCGGCTGACGCTGCACGGCCGCTACCACGGCTCCACCACCGCAGGTCAGTGGCTCGACCGGATCGTGGCCCACGGCCTGGGCGTCCGCAGCCGCGCCGAGCTCACGCTCACCGACGCCGGGATCTCGGTCGTCCGCCCCGGGGCCGACGACTTCCTGATCCCCGCCGGCGCCCTGCGCGAGGCCCGCCTCGACAAGGGCATCGCCGGCAAGGTCCTCGCCGAGGGCGGGCTCCTGATCGTCACCTGGGAGCACGGCGACACCCTGCTCGACTCCGGCTTCCGCGCCGACCGCGCGGCCGAGCACGCCGCCTGGGTCGAGGCCCTCAACTCCCTGAGCTCGACCACCCCCCGCTCGACCACCCCCGCACACACGACGGAAGGCAACGCACGATGACGACCTCCACCAGGGGAACTGCCAAGGTTCCCGCCGTACTCGTCCTGGAGGACGGCCGCATCTTCCGCGGCCGCGCCTACGGGGCCGTGGGGGAGACCTTCGGCGAGGCCGTCTTCTCCACCGGCATGACCGGCTACCAGGAGACCCTGACCGACCCGTCGTACCACCGCCAGGTCGTCGTGATGACCGCCCCGCACGTCGGCAACACCGGCGTCAACGACGAGGACCCCGAGTCCGCCCGCATCTGGGTGGCCGGCTACGTCGTCCGCGACCCCGCCCGCGTCTCCTCCAACTGGCGCGCCCGCCGCTCCCTCGACGAGGAGCTGCGCGAGCAGGGCGTCGTCGGCATCCAGGGCGTCGACACCCGCGCCCTCACCCGCCACCTGCGCGAGAGCGGCGCCATGCGCGTCGGCATCTTCTCCGGCACCGCTCTGCCGGACGAGGGCACCATGCTCGCCGAGGTCCGGCAGCAGCCCGAGATGAAGGGCGCCGACCTCTCCGCCGAGGTCGCCACCAAGGAGACCTACGTCGTCCCCGCGATCGGCGAGAAGAAGTTCACCGTCGCCGCCGTCGACCTCGGCATCAAGGGCATGACCCCGCACCGGATGGCCGAGCGCGGCATCGAGGTCCACGTGCTGCCCGCCACCGCCACCGCCGAGGACGTCTACGCGGTGAACCCCGACGGCGTGTTCTTCTCCAACGGCCCCGGCGACCCCGCCACCGCCGACGGCCCCGTCGCCGTCATGCGGGCCGTCCTGGAGCGCAGGACGCCCCTGTTCGGCATCTGCTTCGGCAACCAGATCCTGGGCCGCGCCCTCGGCTTCGGCACGTACAAGCTGAAGTACGGCCACCGCGGCATCAACCAGCCCGTCCAGGACCGCACCACCGGCAAGGTCGAGGTCACCGCGCACAACCACGGCTTCGCCGTCGACGCGCCCCTCGACAAGGTCTCCGACACCCCCTACGGGCGTGCCGAGGTCTCCCACGTGTGCCTGAACGACAACGTCGTGGAAGGTCTGCGGCTGCTCGACCAGCCCGCCTTCTCCGTCCAGTACCACCCCGAGGCGGCCGCGGGCCCGCACGACGCCGCGTACCTCTTCGACCGCTTCGTTTCTCTGATGGAGGCCGAGCGTGCCTAAGCGCACCGATATCCAGTCCGTCCTGGTCATCGGCTCCGGCCCGATCGTCATCGGCCAGGCCGCCGAGTTCGACTACTCCGGCACCCAGGCATGCCGGGTCCTCAAGTCCGAGGGCCTGCGCGTCATCCTGGTGAACTCCAACCCGGCGACGATCATGACCGACCCGGAGATCGCCGACGCCACCTACGTCGAGCCGATCACCCCCGAGTTCGTCGAGAAGATCATCGCCAAGGAGCGCCCCGACGCCCTCCTGCCCACCCTCGGCGGCCAGACCGCGCTCAACACCGCGATCTCCATGCACGAGCAGGGCGTCCTGGAGAAGTACGGCGTCGAGCTCATCGGCGCCAACGTGGAGGCCATCCACAAGGGCGAGGACCGCGACCTCTTCAAGGGCGTCGTCGAGGCCGTCAAGGCCAAGATCGGTTACGGCGAGTCCGCCCGCTCGGTCATCTGCCACTCCATGGACGACGTCCTCAAGGGCGTCGAGACGCTCGGCGGCTACCCCGTCGTCGTCCGCCCCTCCTTCACCATGGGCGGCGCCGGCTCCGGCTTCGCCCACGACGAGGAGGAGCTGCGCCGCATCGCCGGCCAGGGCCTCACGCTCTCCCCGACCACCGAGGTGCTCCTGGAGGAGTCCATCCTCGGCTGGAAGGAGTACGAGCTGGAGCTGATGCGCGACAAGGCCGACAACGTCGTGGTCGTCTGCTCCATCGAGAACTTCGACCCGATGGGCGTCCACACCGGCGACTCCATCACCGTCGCTCCGTCGATGACCCTCACCGACCGCGAGTACCAGCGGCTGCGCGACATCGGCATCGCGATCATCCGCGAGGTCGGCGTCGACACCGGCGGCTGCAACATCCAGTTCGCGGTCAACCCGGACGACGGCCGGATCATCGTCATCGAGATGAACCCGCGCGTCTCCCGCTCCTCCGCGCTCGCCTCCAAGGCCACCGGCTTCCCGATCGCCAAGATCGCCGCCAAGCTGGCCGTCGGCTACACGCTGGACGAGATCCCCAACGACATCACCGAGCAGACGCCGGCCTCCTTCGAGCCGACCCTCGACTACGTCGTCGTCAAGGCCCCCCGCTTCGCCTTCGAGAAGTTCCCCTCCGCCGACTCCACCCTCACCACCACCATGAAGTCGGTCGGCGAGGCCATGGCGATCGGCCGCAACTTCACCGAGGCCCTCCAGAAGGCCCTGCGCTCCCTGGAGAAGAAGGGCAGCCAGTTCGCCTTCACCGGCGAGCCCGGCGACAAGGACGAGCTGCTGCGCGAGGCGGTCCGCCCCACCGACGGCCGGATCAACACCGTCATGCAGGCCATCCGCGCGGGCGCCACGCCCGAGGAGGTCTTCGACGCCACCAGGATCGACCCCTGGTTCGTCGACCAGCTCTTCCTCATCAAGGAGCTCGCCGACGAGCTCGCCCTCGCCGAGAAGCTCGACCCCGAGCTGCTCGCCGAGGCCAAGCGGCACGGCTTCTCCGACGCCCAGATCGCCGAGATCCGCGGCCTGCGCGAGGACGTCGTCCGCGAGGTCCGGCACGCCCTCGGCGTCCGCCCGGTCTACAAGACGGTCGACACCTGCGCCGCCGAGTTCGCCGCCAAGACCCCGTACTTCTACTCGTCCTACGACGAGGAGACCGAGGTCGCGCCGCGCGAGAAGCCCGCGGTGATCATCCTGGGCTCCGGCCCGAACCGCATCGGCCAGGGCATCGAGTTCGACTACTCCTGCGTCCACGCCTCCTTCGCGCTGAGCGAGGCGGGCTACGAGACCGTGATGGTCAACTGCAACCCGGAGACCGTCTCCACGGACTACGACACCTCCGACCGGCTCTACTTCGAGCCGCTCACCCTGGAGGACGTCCTGGAGATCGTCCACGCCGAGCAGCAGGCCGGCCCCCTCGCCGGTGTCGTCGTCCAGCTCGGCGGCCAGACCCCGCTGGGCCTCGCCCAGGCGCTCAAGGACAACGGCGTGCCGGTCGTCGGCACCTCCCCGGAGGCCATCCACGCCGCCGAGGACCGCGGCGCCTTCGGCCGCGTCCTGGAGGAGGCGGGCCTGCCCGCCCCCAAGCACGGCACGGCCACCACCTTCGAGGGCGCCAAGAAGATCGCCGACGAGATCGGCTACCCCGTCCTCGTACGCCCCTCGTACGTGCTCGGCGGCCGCGGCATGGAGATCGTCTACGACGAGACGCGCCTGGAGGCGTACATCGCCGAGTCGACCGAGATCTCCCCGACCCGCCCGGTCCTCGTCGACCGCTTCCTCGACGACGCCATCGAGATCGACGTCGACGCGCTCTACGACGGCGAGGAGCTCTACCTCGGCGGCGTCATGGAGCACATCGAGGAGGCCGGCATCCACTCCGGCGACTCGGCCTGCGCCCTGCCCCCGATCACGCTGGGAGGCTTCGACGTCAAGCGGCTGCGCGCCTCCACCGAGGCCATCGCCAAGGGCGTCGGCGTGCGCGGCCTGATCAACATCCAGTTCGCCATGGCCGGCGACATCCTGTACGTCCTCGAGGCCAACCCGCGCGCCTCCCGCACCGTCCCCTTCACCTCGAAGGCGACCGCGGTGCCGCTCGCGAAGGCCGCCGCCCGCATCTCGCTCGGCGCCACCATCGCCGAGCTGCGCGCCGAGGGTCTGCTGCCGAAGAACGGCGACGGCGGCACCCTGCCGCTGGACGCGCCGATCTCCGTCAAGGAGGCCGTGATGCCGTGGTCGCGCTTCCGCGACATCCACGGCCGCGGCGTGGACACCGTCCTCGGCCCGGAGATGCGCTCCACCGGCGAGGTCATGGGCATCGACTCGGTCTTCGGCACGGCCTACGCCAAGTCGCAGGCCGGCGCCTACGGCCCGCTGCCCACCAAGGGCCGCGCGTTCATCTCGGTCGCCAACCGCGACAAGCGCTCGATGATCTTCCCGGCGCGCGAGCTCGTCGCCCACGGCTTCGAGCTGCTGGCCACCTCCGGCACCGCCGAGGTCCTCAAGCGCAACGGCATCAACGCCACCATCGTGCGCAAGCTCAGCGAGGGCGAGGGCCCCGGCGGCGAGAAGACGATCGTCCAGCTCATCCACGACGGTCAGGTCGACCTCATCGTCAACACCCCCTACGGCACCGGCGGCCGCCTCGACGGCTACGAGATCCGCACGGCGGCGGTCTCGCGCGGCGTCCCGTGCCTCACCACGGTCCAGGCGCTCGCCGCGGCCGTCCAGGGCATCGACGCCCTCAACCACGGCGACGTGGGCGTCCGATCGCTCCAGGAACACGCGGCACATCTGATCGCGGCCCGCGACTAGCAGCCCACAAGGGGGACACCGGAAAACGGTGTCCCCCTCTTGCTGAGGACACCCTTCATGTACAAGTTCTTCTTCCACCTCGTCTTCAAGCGGATGGACCCGGAGGAGGCCCACCACCTGGCCTTCCGCTGGATCCGGCTCGCGGCCCGCGTCCCGGTCCTGCGCACCTTCGTCGCCGCCGTCCTCGCGCCCCGCTACAAGGAGCTGCGCACCGAGGCCCTCGGCCTGCGCATGCACGGCCCCTTCGGCCTCGCCGCCGGCTTCGACAAGAACGCCGTCGCCATCGACGGCATGGCCATGCTCGGCTTCGACCACGTCGAGATCGGCACGGTCACCGGCGAGGCCCAGCCCGGCAACCCCAAGAAGCGGCTCTTCCGCCTCGTCCCGGACCGCGCCCTGATCAACCGGATGGGCTTCAACAACGAGGGCTCGGCCGCCGTCGCCGCCCGCCTGGCCGCCCGCAACCCCGTCTTCCGGACGGTCGTGGGCGTCAACATCGGCAAGACCAAGGTCGTGCCCGAGGCCGAGGCCGCCGCCGACTACGTGAAGTCCACCGAGCGCCTCGCCCGGCACGCCGACTACCTGGTCGTCAACGTCTCCTCCCCGAACACCCCGGGCCTGCGCAACCTCCAGGCCACCGAGTCGCTGCGCCCGCTGCTCACCGCCGTCCGCGAGGCCGCGGACCGCTCCGTGACGGGCCGCCGCGTGCCGCTCCTGGTGAAGATCGCCCCCGACCTCGCCGACGAGGACGTGGACGCCGTCGCCGACCTCGCCCTGGAGCTCGGCCTCGACGGCATCATCGCCACGAACACCACCATCGCCCGCGAGGGCCTCGGCCTGCGGTCCGACCCCGCGCTCGTGCAGGAGACCGGCGGCCTGTCCGGCGCCCCCGTCAAGCAGCGCTCCCTGGAGGTCCTGCGCCGCCTCTACGCGCGCGTGGGCGACCGGCTCGTCCTCGTGGGCGTCGGAGGCGTCGAGAACGCGGAGGACGCCTGGCAGCGGATCCTCGCCGGTGCCACGCTCGTCCAGGGCTACAGCGCCTTCATCTACGAGGGCCCGTTCTACGCCCGCGCGATCCACAAGGGCCTCGCGGCGCGGCTCGCCGCCTCCCCGTACGCCACCCTCGCCGAGGCCGTCGGCGCCGCCCACCGAACCGACTCCGGAAAGGCCACCGCATGACCCCCTTCGGTGCACGACTGCGCTCCGCCATGGACGAGCGCGGGCCCCTGTGCGTCGGCGTCGACCCGCACGCCTCGCTCCTGGAGTCCTGGGGCCTGGCCGACGACATCGCGGGCCTGGAGCGCTTCACGTACACGGTCGTCGAGGCGCTTGCCGACACCGTCGCCGTCTTCAAGCCCCAGGCGGCCTTCTTCGAGCGCTTCGGCTCGCGCGGCGTCGCCGTCCTGGAGCGCGCCGTCGCCGATCTGCGCGCGGCCGGCGGCCTGGTCGTCATGGACGCCAAGCGCGGGGACATCGGCTCCACCATGGCCGCCTACGCGGAGGCGTTCCTCCGCGAGGACTCCCCGCTCTTCTCCGACGCGCTCACCGTCTCCCCGTACCTCGGCTACGGCTCGCTGAAGCCGGCCGTGGACCTGGCCCGCGCGTCCGGTGCCGGGCTCTTCGTCCTGGCGCTGACCTCCAACCCCGAGGGGTCCGAGGTGCAGCGCGCGGTGCGCGAGGACGGCCGGACCGTCGGCGCGACGATGCTGGCCCACCTGGCGGAGGAGAACGCGGGGGAGAGCCCGATGGGCTCCTTCGGCGCCGTCGTCGGGGCCACCCTCGGCGACCTGTCCGCCTTCGACCTCGACATCAACGGCCCGCTGCTCGCGCCCGGCATCGGCGCCCAGGGCGCGACCGCGGCCGACCTGCCCGCCGTCTTCGGCCCGGCGGTGCGCAACGTGGTCCCGAACGTCAGCCGCGGGGTGCTGAAGGAGGGGCCGGACGCGGTCGCGCTGCGGGCGGCGGCGGAACGTTACGCGAACGAGATCAGGGAGGCCGTGGGCGCCTGAGGCACCCCGAGCGCCGTTTTCGGCGGGTTCTCGCCAATCCGCAGGTGAGGCGGCGTGTCCCGGTCGTCTCACTCCTTGACAAAACTTGACCCAAAACCGGGTCGTTATGTCGGAAAAGTCCTGGTCGGTCGATGCTGACCAGGACTTTTCGTCTGTTCTCGCTGACTGGAGCGGCCGTGGCCGCTAGTCTCCGGGACAGAGTCGGCGTTCGGCGTACTCCACGTCGGTCGTTGCTCCACTGGTGTGGTGTGCTCCGCTCACGCGGGGCGCGCGGTTTTCCCACCGGTCCGTATCCGACAGTTCGACATCCGAGGTGACGTAGGCGTGGCTCTTCCGCCCCTTACCCCTGAACAGCGCGCAGCCGCGCTCGAAAAGGCCGCCGCGGCTCGCCGGGAGCGGGCCGAGGTCAAGAATCGACTCAAGCACTCCGGCGCCTCCCTCCACGAGGTCATCAAGCAGGGCCAGGAGAACGACGTCATTGGCAAGATGAAGGTCTCCGCGCTGCTCGAGTCCCTGCCGGGCGTGGGCAAGGTCCGCGCCAAGCAGATCATGGAGCGACTGGGCATCTCCGAGAGCCGCCGGGTCCGCGGCCTCGGTTCCAACCAGATCGCCTCCCTGGAGCGCGAGTTCGGCAGCACCGGCGCCTGAGGGCGCCCCGGCCCGGGGACACGCGTCCCGGGCACACCCGTAAAGCTGGAATAATCGCTGCATGGCAGCAGAGGTACGTCCGCGGCTGACCGTGCTCTCCGGCCCCTCAGGGGTGGGCAAGAGCACGGTCGTCGCTCATATGCGCAAGGTCCACCCCGAGGTCTGGCTCTCGGTGTCGGCCACGACACGAAAGCCGCGGCCCGGCGAGAAGCACGGCGTCCAGTACTTCTTCGTCACGGACGACGAGTTCGACAAGCTGGTCGCCAACGGCGAGCTGCTGGAGTGGGCCGAGTTCGCGGGCAACCGCTACGGCACCCCGCGCCGCGCGGTCCTCGACCGCCTGGAGGCGGGCGAGCCGGTGCTCCTGGAGATCGACCTCCAGGGCGCGCGCCAGGTCAAGGACTCCATGGACGAGGCCCAGCTCGTCTTCCTGGCTCCGCCGAGCTGGGACGAGCTGGTCCGCCGGCTCACCGGCCGCGGCACCGAGTCGCCCGACGTCATCGAGCGCCGGCTGCAGGCCGCGAAGGTCGAGCTGGCCGCCGAGTCGGAGTTCGACACCACCCTCGTCAACACCTCCGTCGAGGACGTCGCGCGCGAGCTGCTAACGTTGATGCACGTTGTCTGATCTTTTTTCCATCTTCGGAAGGTAGAGCGTGTCCTCTTCCATCACCGCGCCCGAGGGCATCATCAACCCGCCGATCGACGAGCTGCTCGAGGCCACGGACTCGAAGTACAGCCTCGTGATCTACGCGGCCAAGCGCGCGCGTCAGATCAACGCGTACTACTCGCAGCTCGGTGAGGGTCTGCTCGAGTACGTCGGACCGCTCGTGGACACCCACGTCCACGAGAAGCCGCTCTCGATCGCCCTGCGCGAGATCAACGCGGGCCTGCTGACCTCCGAGGCCATCGAGGGTCCGGCCCAGTAGAGCACCGCATCTTGTAACGCTTGTCACCACAGGCCCGGCGGAACATCCGCCGGGCCTGTGGTGTCTCATGGAGACGAGTAGTCGTGCGGTCGTACGCATCCGAGTGCGGGGAGCAGAGTTGAGCGCGGTGGCGAAGCCGAAGGTCGTCCTGGGCGTGAGCGGCGGCATCGCCGCGTACAAGGCGTGCGAGCTGCTGCGGCGGCTGACCGAGTCCGGTCACGACGTCCGGGTCGTGCCGACCGACTCCGCCCTGCACTTCGTCGGAGAGGCCACCTGGTCCGCGCTCTCCGGCAACCCCGTCTCCACCGAGGTGTGGGAGACCGTCCACGAGGTCCCGCACGTGCGGATCGGCCAGGCCGCCGACCTCGTCGTCGTCGCCCCCGCCACCGCCGACATGCTGGCCAAGGCGGCCCACGGCCTCGCCGACGACCTGCTGACCAACACCCTGCTCACGGCCCGCTGCCCGGTGGTCTTCGCGCCCGCCATGCACACCGAGATGTGGGAGCACCCGGCCACCCAGGAGAACGTGGCCACCCTGCGCCGCCGCGGCGCCGTCGTCATCGAACCGGCCGTCGGCCGCCTGACCGGCGTCGACACCGGCAAGGGCCGGCTGCCCGACCCGGGCGAGATCTTCGAGATCTGCCGACGGGTCCTCGACCGGGGCGCGGCGGCGGCCCCCGACCTCGCCGGCCGCCACGTCGTGATCAGCGCCGGC
Source organism: Streptomyces sp. NPDC006339 (assembly GCF_040612775.1). Classification (NCBI taxonomy): domain Bacteria; kingdom Bacillati; phylum Actinomycetota; class Actinomycetes; order Kitasatosporales; family Streptomycetaceae; genus Streptomyces; species Streptomyces sp. NPDC006339. The sequence goes on along the minus strand of NZ_JBEXQW010000042.1, from coordinate 29,181 downwards.
GGCACCCGCGAGCCCCTCGACCCGGTCCGCTACCTGGGCAACCGCTCCTCCGGCAAGCAGGGCTACGCCCTCGCCAGGACCGCGGCCGCCCGGGGCGCCCGGGTCACCCTGATCGAGGCCAACACGGGGCTGCCCGACCCCGCCGGCGTCGACGTGGTGCGCGTGGGGACCGCCCTCCACCTGCGCGAGGCGGTCCTCAAGGCCGCGGCCGACGCCGACGCGGTCGTCATGGCGGCGGCGGTCGCCGACTTCCGCCCCGCCGCCTACGCCACCGGCAAGATCAAGAAGACGGACGACGGCGGCGCCCCCACCATCGAGCTGGTCCGCAATCCGGACATCCTCGCCGAGATCTCCGCCGACCGCGCCCTGCCCGGCCAGGTCGTCGTGGGCTTCGCCGCCGAGACGGACGACGTCCTCGCCCACGGCCGGCAGAAGCTGCGCCGCAAGGGCTGCGACCTCCTCGTCGTCAACGAGGTGGGGGAGCGCAAGACCTTCGGTGCGGAGGAGAACGAGGCCGTGGTCCTCGCCGCCGACGGCACCGAGACGCCCGTCCCGTACGGGCCGAAGGAAGCCCTGGCGGAGACGGTGTGGGACCTGGTGCTGCCGCGCCTGCGCCCTGCCGCCGGGTGACTGCCGCCGTCAGGTCCGCGGTGAACTCCGTACGAACGGTGAGGGAGGCCGAGGTGTCCCTCACGCGGCGGAGAGAAAACGCGCGAACCCGGACATAAGCCCCGCCCGGGGCGTCGGCAAGCGCACAGATCACGCCTCCACCGGACAGGGGACCTGGCCAGATGCCCGATCCTGCCCGATAGACTGTCCTCGGAACGTCGAGGGGCGCAGCCCCCTGCCGGTCCGCAATCGACTAGCCAGCAGCCGCTGCAACCCCAGGGAGCGTTGTGTCCCGTCGTCTGTTCACCTCGGAGTCCGTGACCGAGGGTCACCCCGACAAGATCGCTGACCAGATCAGCGACACCATCCTCGACGCGCTGCTCAAGGAGGACCCCACCTCCCGCGTCGCCGTCGAGACGCTGATCACCACCGGCCTCGTGCACGTCGCCGGTGAGGTCACCACCAAGGCATGGGCGGACATCCCCACCCTCGTCCGCAACAAGATCCTCGACATCGGGTACGACTCCTCGAAGAAGGGCTTCGACGGCGCGTCCTGCGGCGTCTCGGTCTCCATCGGGTCGCAGTCCCCGGACATCGCGCAGGGCGTCGACACCGCCTACGAGAAGCGCGTCGAGGGCGACGAGGACGAGCTCGACAAGCAGGGCGCCGGCGACCAGGGCCTGATGTTCGGCTACGCGTCGGACGAGACCCCGGAGCTCATGCCGCTCCCGATCCACCTGGCGCACCGGCTCTCCCGCCGCCTGACCGAGGTCCGCAAGAACGGGACCATCCCGTACCTGCGTCCCGACGGCAAGACCCAGGTCACCATCGAGTACGACGGCGACAAGGCCGTCCGCCTCGACACGGTCGTCGTCTCCTCCCAGCACGCCTCGGACATCGACCTCGAGTCGCTGCTCGCGCCCGACATCCGCGAGTTCGTCGTCGAGCACGTCCTGAAGGAGCTCGTCGAGGAGGGCATCAAGCTCGACACCGACGGCTACCGCCTCCTGGTCAACCCGACCGGCCGCTTCGAGATCGGCGGCCCGATGGGCGACGCCGGCCTCACCGGCCGCAAGATCATCATCGACACCTACGGCGGCATGGCCCGCCACGGTGGCGGCGCCTTCTCCGGCAAGGACCCGTCCAAGGTCGACCGCTCGGCCGCCTACGCCATGCGCTGGGTCGCCAAGAACGTCGTCGCCGCGGGCCTCGCCTCCCGCTGCGAGGTCCAGGTCGCCTACGCGATCGGCAAGGCCGAGCCCGTCGGCCTCTTCGTCGAGACCTTCGGCACCAACACCGTCGAGACCGAGAAGATCGAGAACGCCATCGCCGAGGTCTTCGACCTCCGCCCGGCCGCGATCATCCGCGACCTCGACCTGCTCCGCCCGATCTACTCCCAGACCGCCGCCTACGGCCACTTCGGCCGCGAGCTGCCGGACTTCACCTGGGAGCGCACCGACCGCGTCGACGCCCTCAAGGCGGCCGCCGGTCTGTAAGCGACCGCAGTCCGACGAAAGGCCCGGCACCCGGTGGTGCCGGGCCTTCGCCGTCTTCTCACAGGGATGAATCGGGGGTGCCGGGCCCGTCGCCGTCCGGGCCGTCGCCCTCCTCCGGAGGGGAGGGTTCCCGGTAGGGGCGATCCGTCTCATCGGCGAGCCGTTCCAGCGCATCGGCATCGGGCACCCGCGCGGCGCGGGCGGCTTCGGCCACCCGGCGGAGGAAGAGCAAGCGCTCGGGATCGTCCTCGTCGAGGCCGGCGTGAGCCATGAAGTCCACGAGCCGGTCGGCGAGCGACACCGAGCCCGCCTCCGCAGACTGGTCGCTCTCCCCCTCCGTCGGAGGAGCCACGTACGGATGCAGCCGGTCCGGTACCGGCTCGTCGTTGGCCACCGCGGTGAGCTGGGCCAGCAGGCCGATGTCCGCGACCGCCTTGTCCACCCGGTCGTTGTTCTTCGCGAGCCACCACACGACCGCGCTGCCCGTGGAGGTCAGGACGTCCTCGCCCAGATAGGCGCGCTTGCTCTGCTCCCACTTGCGCTCGTGCTCCCAGACCGCCTCGTTCTTCCGTACGGTGGCGAGTTTGTCGAGGCGTTCACGGTCGGCGTCCGACAGCGTCACCTGGACGTTCTCGGCCATCGCCAGGACCCGTCCGGTCGGATCCGGCCGCATCGTGGCCAGCTCGCCGCTGAGCTGGTGCTGCACCAGGCTGCTCCGCTGCGGCGGCTGGGCGACGGTGATCTCCCGCGCCCGGGTGAGCACGGCGTCCACGGCGAGACCGGCGCTGCTGACCTCGGGTGCCCCATGGGGCACGTCCACGGGGACCCAGCGGACGAGCGCGGTGACGAGGAAGTCGTAATCGGCGGAGGAGCTGGGCAGGGCGACGTTGCGGACGACCTTTTCCCAACGTTCGACGGGTGGGATCGGCAGGTCCGGTTCCAGGGTGTGCTGGGGAGGGATCAGGGGACGCCGTCTGCGGGCACCCGCCAGAACCAGGGATGCCATGACGAGCAGACCACCGAATGCGGTCGGCCACACCCACCAGGGCCACTCCGCGCAGAGTCCGGCGATCACGATCAACAGACCACCGATGAGGGTGAGGAAGACCGTCATCGTCTTGTGTCCAGAACTCATGGATGTCTCCGCGACAGGGTCGACGAACGTCGACAAGGGGCAGGGATGCGGTGAGGAGTGCTCAGGAGGCCGGCCGGATGCCCTGAGCGGCATCGACCTTGTGCCGCAGCAGCGCGCTGCAGGGGTATCGGAGCGCGGTCACGTAGAGCAGAGCGAGCACCGCGGGGCTGTCACCGGCGGCTTCGACGAGAACGTCGAGCAGGGCGTCGGCATGGGCCTGACGGGGGTGGGCTGCGGCGATCCATTCCTCCGCCGCGGGGAGCCATGCGGCTCGGTCCCGCGTGGTGAAAAGGGCACGCCAGGAGGACGTGAGGAGCTCCCGCCCTATGGGGTCGTCGACGAGTGTCGAGCCGCCCCGGCGGGGCGACGTCACGCGGGGCGGCTCGGCACAGGCCCGGAACAGCTCTATGTCGCCGCGTTCCGAGTGCCTCACCAGATCGTTGGCCACACGACGGAGAAGCCTGCCGTGCAGCCGTTCGTCGGGGAGTGCGAGGGCGAGCAGGCGGCGCACCGCGTCCGTGCTCCGAGCGTCGGCCCGCCGTGCCAAGTGGTGGAGGCGTACCAGAGCCTGATCCGGATGGCTGTCCGCGATGACGTCTGCCGATACGGCTACGAGCGCGCGAGCGAGCCCGGTCGGGGTCTTGTCGTCCACCGACCAGGAGTAGACCTGCTGCCGGAATTCACGGCCCGCGCGCATGTCGCTCAGCCCGTGGCCGAGGGCTTGGACGGCGGCCTGTACCAGGCGGGGGTCGCCCTCGGCGGACCACTCCCGTGCCTGAGCGAGGAGAGGCCGTCGCTGCCCGGTGCGCAGCGATTGCTCGGCATACCCGGCGACGAGCGCGTCCCGGTCCTGGCCGTCGAGCGAGGCCAGTCGTACGGAGCGATCGACCCACTTTTGGAAGTCGGACCACATCCCCGGACGGTGCATCCAGAAGTGGCCACGTACGGCGGCCGCGTAGTCCGGGAGATCGAACACCACCGCTCCGTCGGGCCGGACGGAGGCCCCGATCTTCCAGAACCGCTGAGACAGGTCCTCTCGTTCGAGCAGCGGACGGTCGTCGGCCGGGTGCCCGACCGTCCTCAGCAGCAGCTCGGTCACGGAGTGCAGCGCTTCGGGGCGGGCACCGGGCAGCATGGCGGTCGCAAGCAGCAGGGCGCGCTGTGAGCCGTCCTCCAAGGTGGCGATGTCCGTCGCCACCCGGCGACCGAGATCCCGCAGGCTCGTGAGGGCCAGTTCGCACCAACGCTCGGTGCCCTTTCCCGGCTCCGCCTGCCGGGCCTCGGCGAGGAGACGGGCCAGGCGGGCGACGTCCCGCAGCGGGGGAGCGGTCGCCAGGTAGGCGTGGACCGGAGGGGCCAGCTCCTCGGGGGTCTCGACGAGAGGGGACTCCTCCTGCCGCAACGCCCGCATGAGGACGCGCGTGCCGTCCGGCCGGACGATGGTGCGCCGATGCGCTGCCAAGTGGTCGCGGAGGTGCCCTGTGGCGTGCGGAACGATCACCACCAGGTGCGCCCCGCGCTCGCGAACGGTCTGGTGGAGAGCCGGCAGCTTCTCCTGCAGGTCATCCCACACCGGCCCGTCGGTGTCCGAGAGGTCGAGCAGCAGCCTGTCTCCGTCGCCCACCTGCTCACCTCGCAGGTCCGGGCTCGCGTTGTCGTCCTCGGGCAGGAGCTGTCGCGGTACCCGGTGACCGGGCGTCTTGTGCAGGAGCATCCGAGCTGTCGCGTTTCGCCCGCTGCCGGGCGTGCCGTCCAGCAGGAGCGTGCCGAGACGATCCAGAAGACGTGCGGCCTCGTTCATGCCGGTCGGCGCCACGAACCGCTGCGCGAGCCACGCGAGGTGGTCTGCGGCGAGCGGCCGGAGCGGGGACGCCCCGGAAGCCTTGACCTCGTGGAAGTAGAAGTGGTTGTGCTGCGGGCCTGTGCCGGTGTGCACCGGCCCGCCCTCGCTGTTCACCCCCGTGAAGGCCGTTCCACTCATCGACCGTCGGCCTCGTCTCTCTCGGCGCGGCCGAACCGGTGTGAGATCCCTCCGTGGTTGTCGCCCGCCACATAGGCAGCGCCGTCGCCCGAGAGGTGCGGACGGTGGACGTGGTTCTGGTTGTACTGAGCCCCCGACCCGGTGTGGACCGGGCCGGTCGGGCCCGTGATGATCGTGCCGATCTCGCCCACCTCGCGTGCCTGGAGGCTGAAACCGCTGTTGCCGCCGGAGATCGCGTTGTGCGTCCCACCTGACTGCTCCTCCGCCGGGGGCGGCGCCGTGAGGTCGATGGCCGCGAGCCGCGGGACCAGTCCGGCGATCGCGTCACCGATGTGTCGGATGTCCCGATCGTGGCTGGGGGAGTCGATCCGTAAGGAGTTCAGTTCTGCCAACGGGGTCAGCTCGGCCGGCAGGGCGGCGGCGCTGAGCCGCTCCGTCCGCCGGCCCCGGAGGATCGGAATCACATCGATGCCGCAGCGCCAGGCCTCCAGGATCTCCCTGCGGACCCAGTCGTCCTCGTCACGGAGGCCGGGGTGGGTGGCCCAGTCCGGCCCCATGACGGCCAGCAGGACACTGCTGCGGCGGACGTGGGTGAGCAGTTCACGGGGGAAGCCCCTGCCTGCCGGGATGCAGCGCCCCGCGAAGAAGACGGCGTCGTCGCCGAAGCGCCGCGAGAGCCCCTGGTCGAGGAGGGCGGCGACCTCGTTGCCGTCACCGGTTCGGTAGTTGATGAAGATCTCAGGCACGCGGGACTGCCTCTCGTACGGGAGCGGTGGGGGCGGTGTCGTGGAGCGCGGCGGCCAGATGCGGGGCCAGGGACCGCACGGCCGCGTTCCGGGGATGACGGGCGAGGACGCGGGAGAGCCGGTGCAGGTCGACGCGGATCGTGGCGGAGGCGAGCGCCTCACCCTCCGCGAGGAGCGGCCGGGCCACGGCGCAGGCGTGGTCGATCTCTCCCGCGACCGCGTGGGAGAGGGCTCGGCGAGCCCCGTAGCGAACTCGCGTGCGGGTGGCCTGGGCGGGGATGCGGACGATCTCCTGGTCGAGGGCCTCCGCGGCTTGGCGAGGCAGGCCGAGATCGAGCAGACACCAGCCGAGGGCCATGGCGGCGGGATCGCCGAGATGAGTGGTTCCGACGATGGGCGTGCCATCACCGCCGGTGTCGGCAGCCCGGCCGAGGAACGTCCGCGCCCGGTCCAGTGCGCGCAGGCAGGCGTCGCGGTCGCCGCCCAAGGCATGCCCCTGCGCCTCACGCTGGGCGGCGAGGCCACGGATGCGCGCGGGCAACCGGCTCGACTGGGCCGCCTGGACGAGGTCGACGGTGGCTCCGGCATCTCCGGCGTAGAGCGCCACCAGGCCCCGGCGTACCAGCGCGTAGGCGGCCAGGTCGTGATCGCCCGCCTTCTCCGCGAGGCGGACGGCGTGGTCCGTCCATGCGAGGGCCGCCGCGTCGTCCCCGCTCTCCTGGGCCATCCAGCCGGTGAACTCCGCGTATCGCGAGGCCATGACGTACAGGTCTCGCGCCGAGCGTGCCGCGACTCCGTGAGCCAGAGCGGGCAGTGACCGGGTCTGGGCGGCCAGGGCGGGCAGGACCACGGAGGCCGGAGCCGTCTGGCCCAGCCTGCGGAACTGCTCGAACAGTGCCCGCACGCCGTCGAGGAGCTGCCCGCCGACGGCATCCGCCACGCCCTCCGCCGCGGCCGGGACGGGGGCCGACGGCACACCGAGGGCGAGGGCCGAGGCAGCACCGGCGGTCATCACCAGACGGCGGCTCGGCTGGGCCGGACCGGCGGCCGTCGGTGCCAATGCGGCCAGCGCGCCACCCGCTCCGACGGCGCCGTCGCACAGCCGGGCCAGCTCGGCAGTGGGCCGTTGCCGACCTGTCTCCACCTTGCTGAGCTGCCCCTTGCTGTAGTGCACCCGTGCCGCGAGACCGTCCAGCGTCATGCCGGCCGCCAGCCGCCTCCGACGCAGCTCGGGACCGAACTTGCCCAAAGCGTCCACCTTCGCTCCCTCCTCCCCTCCTCGTGCCGCGTGACAGCCTGGATCCGCCGGCGGCACGGCAACAAGACGGTCAGGGCTGTTTCACGTTTCCATTGACACCGGCGCGGCGGACAGAGCGCCGATTCGGCCAAGGCATGGCTGATCCCGATCTTCGAGGGCTGTCGGTGGCGTCTGGTAGGTATGGGGCTGTGAGCAGCGAGAACGAGAAGCCCCGGGGGCACGACGGGCAGGACGGCCACGACGGGCACGAGGAGCCCGAGCAGCTCGCGCTCATCCGGGAGACCGTGCGGCAGGCGAAGGTGCCGCGGGCGAAGCCGCGGACGTGGCGGGGGGCCGCGCTGGCGAAGGAGCTGCCGGTGGCGCGGGTCGTGGTGAACAAGGGGGTGCTGCACCTCGACCAGTTCTTCGACTACGCCGTGCCCGAGGAGCTCGACGCCGCCGCGCGGCCCGGGGTGCGGGTGCGGGTGCGGTTCGGGGCCGGGGCGCACCAGGTGCGGGGTGGGCGGCGCGAGGGCGGCCGGCTCATCGACGGGTTCCTCGTCGAGCGGCGCGCCGAGTCGGACTACTCGGGGCCGCTCGCCGCGCTCGCCGACGTCGTCTCGCCCGAGCCGGTGCTCGGACCCGAGCTGCTCGGACTCGCCCGGGCGGTCGCCGACCGCTACGCGGGCAGCCTCGCCGATGTCCTCCAGCTCGCCGTGCCGCCGCGCAACGCCCGCGCCGAGAGCCGACCCTCGCCCGCGCCGCTGCCCCCGCCGGCCGCGCCCGAGCCGGGCACCTGGGGGCGTTACGAGCAGGGAGCGGCGTTCCTGGACGCGCTGGCGGGCGGCGGCGCGCCCCGGGCCGTGTGGAACGCGCTGCCGGGACCGTACTGGGCCGACGAGATCGCCCGCGCCGTCACCGCCACCCTCGCCTCCGGCCGGGGCGCGCTCGTCGTCGTCCCCGACGGGCGGGCCGCTTCCCGGGTCGACGCCGCCCTGACCGCGCTGCTCGGCGAAGGACGCCACGCCCTGCTCACCGCCGAGGCCGGGCCCGAGAAACGGTACGCGCAGTGGCTCGCCGTCCGGCGCGGAGCCGTCCGCGCGGTCGTCGGCACCCGGGCCGCCATGTTCGCGCCCGTACGGGACCTCGGCCTCGCCGTCATCTGGGACGACGGCGACACCAGCCACAGCGAGCCGCACGCCCCCCAGCCGCACGCCCGCGACGTGCTGCTGCTGCGCGCCGCCCACGACCGGTGCGCCTTCCTGCTCGGCTCCACGAGCTGCACCGTCGAGGCCGCCCAGCTCGTCGAGTCCGGCTGGGCCAGGCCCCTGATGCCGGGACGCGAGCACGTGCGGGCCGCCGCCCCGCTCGTACGGACCGTGGGCGACGAGCTGCTCGCCCGCGACGAGGCCGCCCGCGCCGCCCGGCTGCCGTCCCTGGCCTGGGAGACCGTACGGGAGGCCCTCAAGACGGGCCCGGTCCTCGTCCAGGTGCCCCGCCGCGGCTACGTACCCCGGCTCGCCTGCCAGCGCTGCCGCACCCCCGCCCGCTGCCGGCACTGCTCCGGGCCTCTGGAGGCCCCCGAGCAGCAGGAACTGCACTGCGGCTGGTGCGGGAAGGCCGCGGCCGACTGGCACTGCGTGGCGTGCGGCTCCACCCGGCTGCGCGCCCAGGTGGTCGGCGCCCGGCGCACGGCGGAGGAACTGGGCCGGGCCTTCCCCGCCGTGCCCGTACGCACCTCGGGACGCGACCATGTCCTCGACCGGGTGCCGGGCCGGCCGGCGCTGGTGGTGAGCACCCCCGGCGCCGAACCGGTCGCCGAGGGCGGTTACGCGGCCGCGCTGCTCCTCGACGGCTGGGCCATGCTCGGCCGCCCCGACCTGCGGGCCGGCGAGGAGGCGCTGCGCCGCTGGATCGACGCGGCCTCGCTCGTGCGCGGCCAGGGCGAGGGCGGCACGGTGGTGGTCGTCGCCGAACCCACCCTGCGCCCCGTCCAGGCGCTCGTCCGCTGGGACCCCGTCGGCCACGCCCAGCGCGAGCTGGCCGAGCGCGCCGAGCTGGGCTTCCCGCCCGTCTCGCGCATGGCGGCGGTGGCGGCGCCGCCGGACGCCCTCGCGGCCTTCCTGTCCGCCGCCGAACTGCCCGCCGACGCCGAGGTCCTCGGTCCCGTCCCGCTGCCCGTCACCCGCCCCGGCGGCCCCCGCCGCCCCGGCGACACCCCGCCGGGCGAGCAGTGGGACCGGGCCCTGATCCGCGTCCCCCCGGGCAGCGGCGCCGCCCTGGCCGCGGCTCTGAAGAAGGCCCAGGCCGCCCGTCTCGCCCGGGGCGGCGGCGAGCCGGTACGGGTGCGGGTCGACCCGCCGGACATCGGCTGAGCGCCGAGCGGCGGGTGCCCTCGGCGGACGCCCAGGGCGCCCCGACGGGGCCGGGCGCCCCGACGCGCCAGGCCGCCCTGCCGTGCGGCATGGGCGGCCTGGAAGGGGTCCGGACGTCCTCCGGACGTCGTCCGGTCAGCCGTTGCGCGGGGCCGGGAAGGCGGGGGGACGGCTGTCCTCGCGGAGGGTCTGGCTGCCCGACGTCGGCTGCGGCGGCATGCTGCGGGCCGGCGGGACCACCGGGATCGTGCGCGTCGCGGTCGTCTCCGCCGGACGCTCCTGGTCCAGGGCGACGCCCGGCTGGGTCGCGCGGCGGGAGCCGTAGCGGCGGTGGACCGCCTGCTTGGTGACGCCGAGCGCGGAGCCCACCGCGTCCCACGAGAAACCGAGGGAGCGGTCGAAGTCCACCGCCGCCGTCACCAGGGTCTCGACGCTGTCCCGCAGCTCCTGGGCGAGGCGGACGGTCGGGGCGGGGGCGCGTCCGTAGACGACGAAGCCCGTCGAAGGGGCGGAGCGGCGAGGGCGGTAGACATTGCCCAACTGGGCCGTCAGGGTGCGCAGTGCGTCAACCTGCCGCCGGACCCGCTCGATGTCCCGCACCAGCAGGTGCAGACTCGCCCGGGCCTGGGCGTCGTGGGTTGCGTGGTCGGCCATGGATAAGCCTCTCGAACCGGCGTGAAAAGGGGCGGGTCGCGGGGGGAGGGCGACCCGATTCGGTCAATCTCTCTTGACCAACGCGCCACCCGGACTTGGGTCACGCTGCGGGGGCGTATCCGCATATGCGCGGGGCGCTCGTCCTTCCGTACGCCCCCCCGCGCCGGCGGCCCCTAGACTGGTGTGCTGCCCGTCACCTCCCCGAGATACGAGGTTTTCCCGCGTGAAGCTCGTCTTCGCAGGTACCCCCGAGGTCGCCGTACCCGCCCTGGACGCCCTGCTCGCCTCCGGGCGGCACGAGGTGGCCGCCGTCGTCACCCGGCCCGACGCCCCGGCGGGGCGCGGGCGGCGGCTCGTCGCGAGCCCCGTCGCCGAGCGGGCGGAGGAGGCCGGGATCGAGGTCCTCAAGCCGGAGCGGCCGCGCGACGAGGCGTTCCTCGCGCGGCTCCGCGAGATCGCGCCCGACTGCTGCCCCGTCGTCGCCTACGGCGCGCTGCTGCCCCGCGCCGCCCTCGACATCCCCGCCCACGGCTGGGTCAACCTGCACTTCTCGCTGCTGCCCGCGTGGCGTGGCGCGGCGCCGGTGCAGCACGCGCTGATGGCGGGCGACCAGGTGACCGGAGCGTCGACCTTCCAGATCGAGGAGGGGCTCGACTCCGGACCGGTGTACGGGGTCGTCACCGAGGAGGTCCGCCCCACCGACACCAGCGGCGACCTGCTCACCCGGCTCGCCTTCGCGGGCGCCGGGCTGCTCGCCGCGACCATGGACGGCATCGAGGACGGCACCCTCAAGGCCGTGCCGCAGCCGGCCGAGGGCGTCACCCTCGCCCCGAAGATCCAGGTCGAGGACGCCCACGTCGACTTCGCCGCCCCGGCCCTCCGCGTCGACCGCGTCGTCCGCGGCTGCACCCCGGCCCCCGGCGCCTGGACCCTCTTCCGCGGCGAGCGCCTCAAACTGATCCAGCTCGCCCTGCTCCCGGACCGCACCGACCTGGCCCCCGGCGAGCTCGCGGTCGGCAAGAACAACGTGTACGTCGGCACCGGCTCGCACGCCGTCGAACTCCTGTGGGTCCAGCCCCAGGGCAAGAAGCCGATGAAGGCGGCGGACTGGGCCCGCGGCGTCCGGATCGCACCCGGCGAGCGCGTCGGGGCGTAACGGCGCAGCGCCCGCGGTGCCCCGCCGCCCCGGGGACGGCAGGGGGCACGCCCTCTGCTGCGGGTCCCGGGCCCCGTAGGGCTACGCTGGGAGAGGCCCGATGCAGGTCGTCCGGGCCTCTTCACCAGTTCATTCCTCACGCGGAGCACCTTTGAGCGAGCAGGCACGTCGCCGCACCCCGAAGCCCTCGAACGCCGGCAAGACCCCCCGGCCCCACCGCCGGCCCAAGAAGGACCCCGTCCGGATTCTGGCCTTCGAGGCGCTGCGGGCCGTGGACGAGCGGGACGCGTACGCGAATCTGGTGCTGCCGCCGCTGCTGAAGAAGGCCCGGGACAAGGGGGACTTCGACGGGCGGGACGCGGCGCTCGCGACCGAGCTGGTGTACGGGACGCTGCGCCGGCAGGGGACGTACGACGCGATCATCGCCGCCTGCGTCGACCGGCCGCTGCGCGAGGTCGACCCGCCGGTGCTCGACGTGCTCGCGCTCGGCGCGCACCAGTTGCTCGGCATGCGGACCCCGAGCCACGCCGCGGTGTCCGCCACCGTCGAGCTGGCCCGGGTGGTGCTCGGCGACGGCCGGGCCAAGTTCGTGAACGCCGTGCTGCGCAAGATCGCGCAGGACGACTTCGACACCTGGGTGGCGCGGGTCGCGCCGCCCTACGAGGAGGACGCCGAGGACCACCTCGCCGTCGTCCACTCGCACCCCCGCTGGGTGGTCTCCGCGCTCTGGGACGCCCTCGGCGGCGGCCGGGCCGGGATCGAGGCGCTCCTGGAGGCCGACAACGAGCGGCCCGAGGTGACCCTGGTCGCCCGCCCCGGCCGGGCCACCCCCGAGGAGCTGGCCGCGGCGGCCGAGACCGAGCCCGGGCGCTGGTCGCCGTACGCGCGGCGGCTCGCCGAGGGCGGCGAGCCCGGCGCCCTCGAGGCGGTACGGGAGGGCCGGGCCGGCGTCCAGGACGAGGGCAGCCAGCTCGTCGCGATCGCCCTCGCCAACGCCCCCGTCGAAGGCCCCGACACCCGCTGGCTCGACGGCTGCGCGGGCCCCGGCGGCAAGGCGGCCCTGCTGGGCGCGCTGGCCGCCGAGCGCGGTGCCGCCCTGCTCGCCTCCGAGAAGCAGCCGCACCGCGCCCGCCTGGTCGAGCGCGCCCTGGCCGGCAACCCCGGCCCGTACCAGGTCATCGCCGCCGACGGCACCCGCCCGCCCTGGCGCGAGGGCTCCTTCGACCGGGTCCTGATGGACGTGCCCTGCTCGGGCCTCGGCGCCCTGCGCCGCCGCCCCGAGGCCCGCTGGCGCCGCCGCCCCTCCGACCTCGACGGCTTCGCCCCGCTCCAGCGCGGGCTGCTCACCGAGGCGCTGCGGGCCGTGCGGGTCGGGGGAGTGGTCGGCTACGCGACCTGCTCCCCGCACCTGGCCGAGACCCGGGTCGTCGTCGACGACGTCCTCAAGAAGACCGGCGGCGCCGAACTGATCGACGCCCGCCCGCTGCTGCCCGGCGTGCCGGACCTCGGCGACGGGCCGGACGTCCAGTTGTGGCCGCATCTGCACGGTACGGACGCGATGTATCTGGCGCTGATCCGCCGAACCGCCTGACGGTTTCTCCTGGTCTGTACCAGTACGGGAGCCGCCTCTCGGGATCCGTGCCCGATCGCGGCGAAGAAGTCCTCGAGAACGTGGCAGGCTTGGCACATGGCGCAGATCAATCCCAGCATCCTGTCCGCTGACTTCGCCCGGCTCGCCGAGGAGGCGAAGGCGGTCGACGGCGCCGACTGGCTGCACGTCGACGTGATGGACAACCACTTCGTGCCCAACCTGACGCTGGGCGTGCCGGTGGTCGAGTCGCTCAGCCGGGCGACGGACACCCCCCTCGACTGCCACCTGATGATCGAGGACCCGGACCGCTGGGCCCCGCAGTACGTGGAGGCCGGGGCCGGTTCGGTCACCTTCCACGTGGAGGCGGCGGCCGCCCCGGTGCGCCTGGCGCGGGAGATCCGGGCCAAGGGCGCCCGGGCGTCGATGGCGCTCAAGCCGGCGACGCCCATCGAGCCGTACGAGGATCTGCTCCCCGAGCTCGACATGCTCCTGATCATGACCGTCGAGCCCGGCTTCGGCGGCCAGGCATTCCTCGACATCATGCTCCCGAAGATCCGCCGCACCCGTGAGCTGATCTCCAAGCACGGTCTCGAGCTCTGGCTCCAGGTCGACGGCGGCGTCGCCGAGTCCACCATCGAGCGGTGCGCCGAGGCCGGCGCGGACGTCTTCGTGGCCGGCTCCGCCGTCTACGGGGCCGCCGACCCGGCCGCCGCCGTCCGCTCCCTGCGGGCCAAGGCGGAGGCCGTGACGGCCTCGGCACCGTGGGCGTGTGGCCACTGAGCCTCCAACGCCCCACCGGTACGTGAACGTGGTCCGTCGGGCCGCCGACACGGCCGATCAGGGCCCGCCGGATCTGACAGGATGAACGGTGAGCCCAGAGTGTGAACAGCAGCACCGAAGCGCAGCAACAGCCGAAACACGGCACATGAGCAGCGGTACGTGAACAGCAGTGAGGAGATCGCGGTGGCGGGTATGTCGGCGGGACGGTCAGCCCTGCGGATGGGACCCGCGGAGCTCGTGCAGGCGGCGGCCATGGCCCGCCGTTTCTACCTCGAGGGCAAGTCCAAGATCCAGATCGCCGAGGAGTTCGGCGTGAGCCGCTTCAAGGTGGCCCGGGTCCTGGAGACCGCCCTGGAGCGCGACCTCGTGCGCATCGAGATCCGCGTACCGGCCGAGCTGGACGCCGAGCGCTCCGACGCGCTCCGCGCCCGCTACGGCCTGCGCCACGCCGTCGTCGTCGAGTCCCCGACGGAGGGCGACGAGGAGTCGCCCGACCCGGAGAACCTGGGCGAGGTGGCGGCCGACCTGCTCGGCGAGCTGGTCACCGAGGGCGACGTCCTGGGCCTGGCCTGGGGCCGCTCCACCATCCACATGGCGGCCGCCCTCGACCGGCTGCCGCCCTGCACCGTCGTCCAGCTCACCGGCGTCTACGACGCGGGCACCGCCGAGCGCGGCTCGGTGGAGGCGGTACGGCGTGCCGCCCAGGTCTCCGGCGGCGAGGCGCACCCCATCTACGCGCCGATGCTGCTGCCGGACGCGGCGACCGCCAACGCCCTGCGCAGCCAGACCGGCATCGCGCGGGCCTTCGAGTACTTCGACAAGGTGACGGTCGCCTGCGTGTCCATCGGCTCCTGGGAGCCGGGCATCTCCACCGTGCACGACATGCTGTCCGACGAGGAGCGGGCCCACTACGCCTCGCTCGGCGTCGCGGCCGAGATGTCGGCCCACCTGTTCGACGCGGAGGGCCGCCGGGTCGGCCGGGACCTCGGCGAGCGCTGCATCACCGTCGAGGCGGACCGGCTGCGCCGGATCCCCGAGGTCGTCGCCATCGCCGGCGGCCAGCGCAAGGCGGCGGCGATCGGCGCGGTGCTCCGCTCCGGTCTCGTCACCAGCCTGGTGACCGACCGGTCCGCGGCCGACTACCTGCTCACCGAGTTCAGCCCGGCGCCCCGCCCGGCCCTCGACCGCGCCGACCCGGACGGCATCTGACCCCCTCGCCCACGGGCGCGCCCCGCCCGCCCGCAGGGCGGGGCGATGGCAGCATCGGGGCATGATCCAGCGTCGTGCCCGGCCGGGGCTCGCCCTCCTCGCCGGGCTCTGCCTGCTCCTCACCGGCCTCCTCGCGGGCCTTCTGACGGGCTGCTCCGGCGAGGGCGGCACGGCCCCCGGCACGGCGCCCCCGGCCCGTACGACCACCGCCACCGCCACCGCGACGGCGCCCCCGGCCCGTACCGCCACCCCCGCCCCTTCCCTCCCGGCCTCGGACCTCCGCACCGTCCGCGAGGCCGACCTGCCGCCCGAGGCCCGCGACACCCTTGCCCGCATCCGCGGCGGCGGGCCCTTCCCGTACGCCAGGGACGGGGCGGTGTTCTCGAACTTCGAGCGGCTCCTGCCGCGGCGGGAGCGCGGCTACTACCGCGAGTACACGGTCCGGACGCCCGGCGAACGCGACCGCGGGGCCCGGCGCATCGTCACCGGCCGGGGTGGGGAGACGTACTACACGGACGACCACTACCAGAGCTTCCGGGAGGTGGTACCGGATGAGAATCGATGACGCCGTCGTCCTCGACCTGCACGGGGTCACGGACAAGAACGCGTTCATCAACCGCTGCGTCCGCACCCTGCCGCTGCCCGTCTGGTTCGGACGCAACTGGGACGCCCTCGCCGACTGCCTCGCCGATATGCGCGAACCCATGGCGATCGTGGTGACGGGCTGGCACGCTTATGCCGAGGCCGAACCGGACGACTGGGCCATCGCGCAGGAGGTGTTCTCGGCGGCGGCCCGGGCCAGCTCCGCCGGCCTCGCGGTCCTCCTGTCGCTCGGCGGCGACCTCGCCCATCTGGAGGATCGCACGAGTGCCCCCTCGCCAGGCTCGGACGATCAGCCCGCATCGCCCCGCGCACCCGGCGTGGGACAATGAACTACGTGCTTTTTCCCCTGGCTGAAATGCCTAGGGGCCGATCCGAACGACTGGGATGTCAGCACGTGCGTTTCCTCAATGACGTCAAGCCGCCGTACGACCTCACGTACGACGATGTGTTCATGGTGCCGAGCCGCTCGGCCGTCGGTTCCCGCCAGGCCGTGGACCTCTCCTCGCCGGACGGGACCGGCACGACGATCCCGCTGGTCGTGGCCAACATGACCGCCATCGCCGGCCGCCGCATGGCCGAGACCGTCGCCCGCCGCGGCGGCCTGGTCGTCATCCCGCAGGACATCCCGATCGAGGTCGTCACCGACGTCATCGGCTGGGTCAAGTCCCGCCACCACGTCCTCGACACCCCGATCGTCCTGGCCCCGCACCAGACCGTCGCCGACGCCCTCTCGCTGCTGCCGAAGCGGGCGCACGACGCCGGTGTGGTCGTGGACGAGGACAACCGCCCGGTCGGTGTCGTCACCGACGCCGACCTGTCCGGCGTGGACCGCTTCACCCAGTTGTCCGAGGTCATGTCCAAGGACCTGCTGCTGCTCGACGCGGACATCGACCCGCGCGAGGCGTTCAACACCCTGGACCACCACAACCGGCGCTACGCCCCGGCCGTCGACAAGGACGGCAAGCTCGTCGGCATCCTCACCCGCAAGGGCGCCCTGCGCGCGACCCTGTACACGCCGGCCGTCGACGCCAAGGGCCGGCTGCGCATCGCCGCCGCCGTCGGCATCAACGGCGACGTGGCGGGCAAGGCCAAGCAACTGCTCGACGCGGGCGTGGACACGCTCGTCATCGACACCGCGCACGGCCACCAGGAGTCGATGATCAGCGCCATCAGGACCGTCCGGGCGCTCGACCCCCAGGTCCCGATCGTGGCGGGCAACATCGTCGCCGCCGAGGGCGTCAAGGACCTCATCGACGCCGGCGCCGACATCATCAAGGTCGGTGTGGGCCCCGGCGCCATGTGCACCACCCGCATGATGACCGGTGTGGGCCGCCCGCAGTTCTCGGCCGTCCTGGAGTGCGCCGCCGAGGCGAAGAAGTACGGCAAGCACGTCTGGGCCGACGGCGGTGTCCGTCACCCGCGCGACGTCGCCATGGCGCTCGCCGCCGGCGCGTCCAACGTCATGATCGGCTCCTGGTTCGCCGGCACCTACGAGTCCCCCGGCGACCTCCAGCACGACGCCAAGGGCCGCGCGTACAAGGAGTCCTTCGGCATGGCCTCGGCCCGCGCCGTCAAGAACCGGACCTCGGACGAGTCCGCCTACGACCGCGCCCGCAAGGCGCTGTTCGAGGAGGGCATCTCCACCTCCCGGATGTTCCTCGACCCGCAGCGCCCGGGCGTCGAGGACCTGATCGACTCGATCATCGCCGGTGTCCGCTCCTCCTGCACCTACGCCGGTGCGGGCTCGCTCGCCGAGTTCGAGGAGAAGGCCGTCGTCGGCATCCAGTCCGCCGCCGGTTACGCGGAGGGCAAGCCGCTGCACGCGAGCTGGAGCTAGTACCGCAGCGGCTACCGAAACGTTTCGGTGAACCGTGGGCCCCCGGGAGATCGCTCCCGGGGGCCCACGGCGTTCCCGTACGACCAGGCCGGCTGCCGCACGCGTTCCCGTACGCCCCGGCCGGCTGCCGCACGGTCCCGGTCAGGCGGCCGGGCTGACCTCCGCGCGCCCCACGAAGCCCGCCTCGCGCAGGGCCGCCGCCACCGCCGACGCGATGCGGGCGTGGCCCCGGTCGTTCGGGTGGAGGCCGTCGGCCAGGTCCTCCGGGCCGAGGAGGTCCCGGCCGGGCAGCAGCGCCAGACGGGCGTCTCCGGCCGCCCTGAGGTCCCGTACGGCCTCCTCCATCGCCGTGCGCAGCTCCGCGAGCGTGGCGCCCAGGGCGTTCCCCGTCCGCTCGGCCGCCGGGCGCAGCACGGGGGAGAGCAGCAGCAGCGGGGTGGCGGGGTGGCCGCGGCGGACCAGGGTGACGAAGGCGCGGGTCGTCTCGTACAGCAGCGGCGCCGAACAGGGAACGGCGCCCCAGCAGTTGGTGCCGAAGGCGAGGGTGATCAGCTCGCCCGGGAGGCGGGACAACTGCTCGGCGAGGGGCAGCTCGCCGCGCGCGCCGCCGGCGTAGCCGAGGTTCACCGGGTCGAGCCCGAGCGCCCGGCCGGCCGTCGCGGGCCAGGAGTGCGCGGGGCGGGTGGACCACCAGCCCTCGGTGATGGAGTCGCCGTGGACCAGCCAGCGCGGGCGGCGCGGCGCGGGGGCCAGGGCTCCGCCGACCGGCCTGAGGCCCCGCACGACCGGCGCCTGCCCCTCGGGGAGATGGATGACGAACTCGCCGCCGTCGGGAGGGAGTTCGATGCGGACGACGGACTCCTCGGCCGGTTCGGGGAACACCTCGGCGAGACAGCGCGCCCCGTCCCACAGCGCGAAGCCGTGCCGCAGCGCCCGCAGGGCGTCGCCCGCCGCCGGCACGGCCGCCCGGTAGCGCAGCTCCACCGCCCGGGTGCCCGGCGCCGCCCGGAACTCCACCCGGACGCCGATGGGCAGCGCGGCCCGGGCGGCGACGTCCCGGGGCAGCCGCCCCAGGTCCGCGGGATCGGCCCGGACGGGCCGGTCGCCGTCCCGCCATGCCGTGCCGCGCAGAAAGGGTTCCGGTTCCAGCCAGCTCACGTGGACCTCCGATCGGCGGGTGGGGCGCGGGTCGCGCCCCCCATGAAGTCCATGCACGTGAACGGCCCTCCGTACGCCCCCGATGTGTCGATTCATGCGGGGGAGCGCAATGTTTCCCCGTCTGTGCCGGAAGCGCGCAATGATCATTCGGTAGTGCGCAACAACCCTGCATTACGAGTGCGAAGCCTCAGCGCTTAGGCTCATGCCTCGTACCAGGAGTGGCGGCGACCGCCTGCTCGGCGGTTCCCCCTTCCCCCGTGGGCTGTCTCGACATGCCCGCGTACCGCCGCGGTCCTCGCCTCGTCACAGGCAGCGATAAGGAGCCTCCGCAGTGCTGGACCACGGCGCAGCCCCACCGGCCGAGGACACGACCGTCCCGACCGCCCCCACGTTCTCCGGGCTCTCTGCCCTCACTCGCCGCAAGCCGGTCGAAGACCTGGTCGCAGAGGGTGGCCAGGGTGAGGGCGGCAGCCTCCGCCGCTCGCTCTCGATGTGGCAGCTCACCATGATCAGCATCGGTGCGACGCTCGGCACCGGCATCTTCGTCGTGCTCGGCGAGGCCGTTCCCGAGGCCGGCCCGGCCGTCACGCTGGCGTTCGTCTTCGCCGGCCTCACCGCCCTCTTCTCGGCGCTCTCGTACGCCGAGCTGGCCGGGACCATACCGGTCGCCGGTTCCTCCTACTCGTACGCGTACGCAACGATGGGTGAACTCGTCGCGTGGGTGTGCGGCTGGTGCCTGATGCTGGAGTACGGCGTCTCGGTCGCCGCCGTCGCGGTCGGCTGGGGTGACTACCTCAACGAGCTGCTCGACGGCACGATCGGCGTCACCCTCCCCGAGACGCTCAGCGCGCCCCCGGGCGACGGCGGCGTGTTCAACCTGCCCGCCCTGATCGTCGTCGTCCTCGCCATGCTCTTCCTGCTCGGCGGCGCCCGTGAGTCGGCCCGCGCGAACACGATCATGGTGGGCGTGAAGATCGCCGCCCTGGTGCTCTTCTGCGCCGTCGGCTTCATGGGCTTCAAGTCCGGCAACTACTCCGACTTCATGCCGCTCGGCATCGGCAGCGTCGGTGCCGCCGGAGCCATCCTCTTCTTCTCCTACATCGGCTTCGACGCCGCCTCCACCGCCGGTGAGGAGGCCAAGGACCCCAAGCGGGACCTGCCGCGGGCGATCATGCTCTCGCTGGTCATCGTGACCGCGCTGTACGTGCTCGTCGCCGCCGTCGCCGTCGGCGCCTGGGACTGGAAGAAGTTCGCCGGCTCCGAGGCATCGCTGGCCGCGATCATGAACGACGTCACCGGACAGAGCTTCTGGGGCACCCTGCTCGCCGCCGGCGCCGTCATCTCCATCGCCAGCGTCGTCCTCACCGTGCTCTACGGCCAGACCCGCATCCTGTTCGCGATGTCCCGCGACGGCCTGGTGCCCAAGGTGTTCGGCAAGGTCGACGCCCGCACCGGCACGCCGCGCGTCAACACCCTGATCGTCTCGCTGCTGTGCGGCGTCCTCGCCGCCGTGGTCCCGCTCGGCGAGCTGGTCAACGCCACCAGCATCGGCACGCTCTTCGCGTTCGCCCTGGTCAACATCGCCGTCGTGGTGCTCCGCTACACCCGCAAGGACATGGAGCGCTCCTTCAAGGTGCCGTTCGGCCCGGTCTTCCCCGTCCTGGGCTTCCTGTGCTGCGGCTACAGCATGTACAGCCTCGACCTGATCACCTGGGCGTACTTCGGTGCCTGGATGGCGGCCGGTCTCGTGTTCTACTTCCTGTACGGCATGCGCCGCTCCCGACTGGCCACGGCCCCGGCCCTGGCAGAGGCCCCCGCAGAGAAGTGATCCACCCGTAGTGCGACTGAACGACCTCGACGAACGCATCGTCCACGCCCTCGCGGAAGACGCCCGCCGCAGCTACGCCGACATCGGCTCGCTCGTCGGCCTCTCCGCGCCCGCCGTGAAGAGGCGCGTGGACCGGCTCCGGTCCGAGGGCGCCATCACCGGCTTCACCGTACGGGTGGACCCGGCGGCCCTCGGCTGGGAGACGGAGGGGTTCGTCGAGATCTACTGCCGCCACAACACCTCGCCGGACGACATCCGGCGCGGCCTGGAGCGGTACCCCGAGGTGGTGTCCGCGTCGACCGTCACCGGCGACGCGGACGCCGTCGTCCAGGTCTTCGCCTCCGACATGCGCCACTTCGAGCGCGTCCTGGAGCGGATCGCGGGCGAGCCCTTCGTGGAGCGCACCAAGTCCGTCCTGGTGCTGTCGCCGCTGCTGCGGCGCTTCTCCTCCGGCTCGCCCGCGTAGCCGCCCGCCGAGGACCCGCCCGGCCGTCGACCGCCCCGCCCACCCCCGTGGGACGGGGCGGTCGGTCTATTCCGTCGGATAGACCGGCAGCCAGGGCAGGACCCGGAAGTCACCCGTCCCGGCCCGCACCTTCTCGAAGGGGGCGGCGCTCAGGCAGGGCGGCACCTCCAGGTCCGCGTCCCGCCCGACCCAGTTGTAGCCCAGCCGGTCGCGCCTGCCGTCGTCGTGGACGGAGATCCCGACCCGCTTGCCCCGCAGCGGCTCCAGATCGGTCTCGGTGATCACGCCGGTCACCACGGCCACCTTGCCGCCGGTGGTCAGGCAGTCCACCTTCGCCACCGCGTAGCCGCCCTTGCCGTTCTTGTAGTGGCTGTAGCGGAAGGTGCCGGTCGCGGCCTGCGGGTCCATGTTGTCCTTCGCCGCGAGGTGCGCGTCGAAGGAGAAGGTGATGTCGTCGCCGCCCGGCCGGTACAGCTTGGCGGTGCCGGTCAGCGCCGCCGCCTCCCGTTCGCCGCCCCTGCCGTCCCCCGAGGCGGTGGCGGAGCCGGCCGCCCCCGCCGTGATCAGCAGGGCGGCCGCCACGGCGGCGATCTTCGTACGACGGTTCATGGCGCATCGGTCCTTTCGGCAGGTCGTCCGGCTCTCTTCCGGACGCCCACCACTCTTCCGCGCAGTCCGCGCCACGGCGTCGCGCCGGGGAACGGTTCCCGTCTCCGCCGCGCGGCGGGGACGCCGTACGACCCCCGGGGGAGCGCCGCGCAACGAATCGCCGACACCGCGGAGGATCGCGCAACGGTTCGACGGTCGGTCCGCAACGCTCCCGCCTTGTCCCGACCGAGCGCGAAACCGTACCGTTTTTGACGTCTTCCCCCTCAACTCCGCCCCCCGAGGATCGCCCATGCCCGCGCTGCGCACCGCCCTGCTCCAGAGCTCCGGACAGCTCGGTGACGTGGCCGCCAATCTGAAGATCCTCGACGAGGCCGCGGCCCGTGCCGCGGCCGCCGGAGCGGACCTGCTGCTCGCGCCGGAGCTGTTCCTCACCGGCTACGCCATCGGGCCCGACCTCGCGCGGCTCGCCGAGCCCTCCGACGGCCCCTCCGCCCGCGCGGTCGCGGACATCGCCGCCCGCCACGGCCTGGCCGTCGGCTACGGCTACCCCGAGCGCGACACCGAGCGGCACGGCGTGCTGTACAACTCCGCCCAGCTCCTCGGCGCCGACGGCGCGGTGCTCGCGCACTACCGCAAGACCCACCTCTTCGGGGACTTCGAGGCGAAGTGGTTCACGCCCGGCGAGGACGGCGTCGTCCAGACGGAGCTCGGCGGCCTCACCGTCGGCCTGATGATCTGCTACGACGTCGAGTTCCCCGAGAACGTACGGGCGCAGGCGCTGGCCGGCACGGACCTCCTCCTCGTGCCGACCGCGCTGATGCACCCGGCCCAGATCGTCCCCGAGTCCGTCGTCCCCGTGCGCGCCTTCGAGAACCAGCTCTACATCGCGTACGCCAACCGGACCGGGCCCGAGGGCGACTTCGAGTTCGTCGGCCTGTCCACGCTGGCCGGCCCCGACGGCACCGCCCGGGCCCGCGCCGGGCGCGGCGAGGACCTCGTGATCGGCGAGGTCGACCCCGACTTCCTGGCGGCCTCCCGGAAGGACAACCCCTACCTCCGCGACCGCCGCCCCGGGCTCTACGGCTCCCTCGTCTGAGCCGGCCCGCCCCCGCCTCCCCCCCTGCCTCACCTGTTTCGCGCAAGGAGTCCGTACCCCATGACGTCCACGGTGCCCACCGCCGTCCAGCACACCGACGGTCAGCCGCCGATCACCATGTTCGGCCCGGACTTCCCCTACGCCTACGACGACTTCCTGGCCCACCCGGCCGGCCTCGGCCAGATACCCGCGACCGAGCACGGCACCGAGGTCGCCGTCATCGGCGGCGGGCTCTCCGGCATCATCGCCGCCTACGAGCTGATGAAGATGGGCCTCAAGCCCGTCGTCTACGAGGCCGACCAGATCGGCGGCCGGCTGCGCACCGTCGGCTTCGAGGGCACCGGCGCCGAGGGTCTGACCGCCGAGATGGGCGCCATGCGCTTCCCGCCCTCCTCGACCGCGCTCCAGCACTACATCGACCTGGTCGGTCTCGAGACCCGGCCGTTCCCGAACCCGCTGGCCGAGGCCACCCCGTCGACCGTCGTCGACCTCAAGGGCGAGACGCACTACGCCGAGACCATCGCCGACCTGCCGCAGGTCTACCGCGACGTCGCCGCCGCCTGGAACAAGTGCCTCGACGAGGGCGCCGACTTCTCCGACATGAACCGCGCCATGCGCGAGCGCGACGTGCCGCGCATCCGCGAGATCTGGGCCAAGCTCGTCGAGAAGCTCGACAACCAGACCTTCTACGGGTTCCTCTGCGAGTCGGAGGCGTTCAAGTCCTTCCGGCACCGCGAGATCTTCGGCCAGGTCGGCTTCGGCACCGGCGGCTGGGACACCGACTTCCCGAACTCCATCCTGGAGATCCTGCGGGTCGTCTACACCGAGGCCGACGACCACCACCGCGGCATCGTCGGCGGCTCCCAGCAGCTTCCGCTGCGCCTGTGGGAGCGCGAGCCGGAGAAGATCGTCCACTGGGCGCAGGGCACCTCGCTCAGCTCCCTGCACGAGGGCGGGCAGCCCAAGCCGGCCGTCACGCGCCTGAACCGCACCGCGGGCAACCGGATCACCGTCACCGACGCGTCCGGCGACATCCGCACGTACCAGGCGGCGATCTTCACCGCCCAGTCCTGGATGCTGCTGTCCAAGATCGCCTGTGACGACTCGCTCTTCCCGATCGACCACTGGACGGCGATCGAGCGCACCCACTACATGGAGAGCTCCAAGCTCTTCGTGCCCGTCGACCGGCCGTTCTGGCTGGACAAGGACGAGGAGACCGGCCGGGACGTCATGTCGATGACGCTGACCGACCGGATGACCCGCGGCACGTACCTCCTGGACGACGGCCCGGACAAGCCGGCCGTCATCTGCCTGTCGTACACGTGGTGCGACGACAGCCTGAAGTGGCTGCCGCTGTCCGCGCAGGAGCGGATGGAGGTCATGCTGAAGTCGCTCGGCGAGATCTACCCGAAGGTCGACATCCGCAAGCACATCATCGGCAACCCGGTGACGGTCTCCTGGGAGAACGAGCCCTACTTCATGGGCGCCTTCAAGGCCAACCTGCCGGGGCACTACCGCTACCAGCGCCGCCTGTTCACGCACTTCATGCAGGACCGGCTGCCCGAGGACAAGCGGGGCATCTTCCTCGCCGGCGACGACATCTCCTGGACGGCCGGCTGGGCCGAGGGCGCGGTGCAGACGGCGCTCAACGCGGTGTGGGGCGTGATGCACCACTTCGGCGGCGAGACCGACGCCACCAACCCGGGCCCGGGCGACGTCTACGACGAGATCGCCCCGGTCGAGCTGCCGGAGGACTGATCCCGGTCAGGGCCTGGTGAGGGGCGTGAGCATCATCCGCCCCACCAGGCCCACCGACCGGTCGAGGCGCTCGGTGAATTCCTCGGCCAGGTCGGGCAGCCGCCGCAACTGCCACAGCGAGCGGGCGGCGAGCCAGGCCCCGTCGCGGGCCCGGTCCAGGCTCCAGCAGCCCAGCAGATGCGTCAGCGGGTCCGTGACCTCCAGGAGGTCCGGGCCCGGCATCAGTTCCTCCCGGATGCGCTCCTCCAGGAGGACGAGCACGTCGCCGACCCGGTGGAACTCGTCCTCCAGGTCGGCGGGCGCGCAGTCCAGGGTCCGGCAGGTGTCGACCACCGCGAGGGCCAGGTCGTGGCCGATGTGCGCGTTGATCCCGGCGAGCGCGAACTGCAGCGGCCGTACGCCGGGGTGGCGCCGGTAGTGGAAGAGCGGCCGCCAGCAGGCGGGGGCCGGGACGCCGGTGGCGACGGCGTCGACGACCGAGAGATAGCGCTGGGCGAAGCGCACGTCGAGGGTGGCGGCGGCCCGCCGGTCGGTGAAGGTGCCCGCCTCGATGGCCCGGCCGATCTCCTCGGTGACGGTCAGATAGACCCGGTTGAAGACGGCGACCCCGTCGGCGGGGTGCCAGGCCGCGCGGATGGCCCGCATCCGGTCCACCACCGGATCGACGGCCGTGAACGGCCCGATCTCGATGTCCTGCCGCGCCGTGTCCTGCGTCTGCGCCGTGGATGTCATGGGTGCAGGGTGGCAGCCGGAGAGCCGGACGGAAGGATTCCGCCGCCCGGCTTCCCCAGATCGGGCGAATCGGCTACGGCTTGGCGGCGGGTTCCTGACCGCCCGTGCTCTCGTACGAGCTGGTGCCGGCGTCGAGCAGGGGCTCCTGCCGCTTCATGTGGGCCGGGGCGAAGGCGCGCAGCACGTGGTAGCCGGTGATGACGACCAGGGTGCCGAGCGCGATGCCGCCGAGCTCGAAGGTGTCGGTGAAGGTGAGCTTCACCCCGCCGACGCCGATGATGATGCCGGCCGCGGCGGGCACCAGGTTGAGCGGGTTGCGCAGGTCGACCTCGGCGTTGATCCAGATCTGGGCGCCGAGCAGGCCGATCATGCCGTACAGGATCACGGTGATGCCGCCGAGCACGCCGCCGGGGATCGCGGCGACGACCGCGCCGAACTTGGGGCACAGGCCGAAGAGCAGGGCGAAGCCGGCCGCGGCCCAGTAGGCGGCGGTGGAGTAGACCCGGGTCGCGGCCATGACGCCGATGTTCTCGGAGTACGTGGTGTTCGGCGGGCCGCCGACGGCGGTCGACAGCATGGAGGCGGCGCCGTCGGCGGCGATCGCCGTGCCCAGCTTGTCGTCCAGCGGGTCGCCGGTCATCTCGCCGACGGCCTTGACGTGTCCGGCGTTCTCGGCGATCAGCGCGATCACCACGGGCAGGGCCACCAGGATGGCGGACCATTCGAAGCTCGGTCCGTGGAAGGAGGGCAGGCCGATCCAGTCGGCCTTGCCGACGCCGGAGAGGTCGAGCCGCCAGTGGTCGGTGACCTGACCGCTCGGGGACATCGAGTGGATCTTGCCGAAGACCAGGTCGAAGACCCAGGAGATGCCGTAGCCGAAGATCAGGCCGAGGAAGATCGCGATCCGCGACCAGAAGCCGCGCAGGGCGACCACGGCGAGGCCGGTGAACAGCATCACGAGCAGCGCCGTCCACTGGTCCTGCGGCCAGTACGTGGAGGCGGTGACCGGGGCCAGGTTGAAGCCGATCAGCATGACCACGGCGCCGGTGACGACCGGCGGCATCGCCGCGTGGATGATCCGCGCACCGAACTTCGCGACCGCGAGACCGGCCAGGAACAGCACCACGCCGACCACGAGCACCGCGCCGGTCACGGTGGCGCTGGTGCCGCCGGAGGCCCGGATCGCGGCGGCCACACCCACGAAGGAGAGCGAGCAGCCCAGGTAGGACGGGACCGTGCCCCGGGTGGCGAGCAGGAAGATCACGGTGGCGACGCCGGACATCATGATCGCCAGGTTCGGGTCCAGACCCATGAGGACCGGGGCCACGAACGAGGCACCGAACATGGCCACCACGTGCTGCGCGCCGAGCCCGACCGTACGGGGCCAGGAGAGGCGCTCGTCCGGACGGACGACGGCTCCCGGAGCGGGTGTCCTCCCGTCGCCGTGCAGGGTCCAGCGCACGCCGAGGCTCATGTGGTCGCTCCAGTTCTCGGGGGGATTCCGGTGGCCGCCGGTCCCGTCGTGCCGGGACCGGCGGCGGGACCGAAAAAGACCAGCCACATCGTAGTGCTCCGCCGGTCAGCGGACCCCGCCCGAGGGACCGGCCTTCGCCGCCCCGGCCGTGCTCCGGCCGCCCGGCCGCAGCACGCCCGCGCCCAGGACGAGACCGAACGCCAGCAGCGTGACCAGGCCGAAGGAGAAGACCAGCGAGGTCGCGTCGGCGATCCCGCCGATCGCCGACGGGGCGATGAGACCCGAGGTGTACGTGATGGTGGCGACACCCGCGATGGCCTGGCTCGGGTTCGGGCCGCTGCGCCCCGCGGCGGCGAAGGCCAGCGGGACGACGACCGCGACGCCGAGCCCGATGAGGCCGAAACCGGCCAGCGCGAGGGCCGCGTGCGAGGCGAAGACGACGAGGAGCCCGCCGAGGGTCGCGGCCACGCCTCCGACGCGTACCGTGCGCACGGCGCCGAAGCGGTCCACGACCCGGTCGCCGACGAGCCGGGCCACGGCCATGGTGAGGGCGAAGGCGGTGGTGGAGGCGGCGGCCAGGCCGGCCGACGTGCCCAGCTCGTCCTTCAGGTAGACGGCCGACCAGTCCAGGCTGGCGCCCTCCGCGAACACCCCGCAGAAGCCGATGGCGCCGATGACCAGCGCGGACTTCGGGGGCAGCGAGAAGCGCGGCGGCGCCTCCTCCTCGGGCGCGCTCTGCAGGTCGAGCACGCCCTGGCAGCAGACGAGCCCGGTCGCGGTCAGGACCAGGGCGGCGATCAGGTGGTGGAGCCGGGCGTCGCCGCCGAGGTGGGCGGCGACGGTGCCGGCCGCCGAGCCGATCAGGGCGCCGGCGCTCCACATGCCGTGGAGGCTCGACATGATGGAGCGGCCGAGCCGGTTCTCGGTCTCGACGCCGAGCGCGTTCATGGCCACGTCGGACATGCCGGCGGTGGCGCCGTAGACGAAGAGGGCCGCGCACAGGCCGTAGACGTTCGGCGCGAGCGACGGCAGGATCAGCGACAGGGTCCACAGCGTGAGCAGCCCGCGCAGCGCGGTGCGGGCGCCGAAGCGGTGGCTGATCGCGCCGGCCACCGGCATCGCGAGCGAGGCGCCGATCGCCGGGAAGGCGAGGGCGAGACCCAACTGGCCCGCGCTGACGCCCGCGTGGTCCTGGATCCAGGGGATACGGGTGGCGAAGCTGCCCGTGACGGCGCCGTGGACACAGAAGACGGCCGCGACGGCGAACCGCGCCCGGCGCAGCCTTTCGGTGCTGAAGACGGTCTGCGCCGCCATGGTCCCTCCCTTGGGTCGTGGTCTCGGCGTAAACTATCAGGAACCCTGCCTGATAAATAGTGGGCGAGACGAACGGCAGTCCGAGCCCGTCTGAGAGGATCCCCGCATGGCCGCATCCCCGAGCACCGCACGGGCCATCAACGACCGGCTCGCCCTGCGACTGCTCCAGGACGAGGGCCCGTTGACGGCGACCCAGCTCAAGACGCTCACCGGACTGTCCCGCCCCACTGTCGCCGACCTCGTGGAACGCCTCCGCGACTCCGGACTCGTCCACGTCGTCGGCGAGACCGGCGCCGAGCGCCGCGGCCCCAACGCCAAGCTGTACGGGATCGTCGCCGACCGCGCCCATCTCGCCGCCCTCGACGTGCGCACCCGGTCCGTCGGCGTCGTGGTCGCCGACCTCCTCGGCCGCACCCTCGCCGAGGCGTCCCTGCCGGTCGACGAGGACGCCGCCCCCGGACCGGCCGCCGACCGGGCCGTCGCGCTCCTCGAACGCACCGCGGCCGAGGCCGGCGCCGCCCGGCTGCACAGCGTGGCCGTCGGCGCCCCCGGCCTCATCGACCCGGCCACCCGGGAGCTGCGGGACACCGCCCAGCTCCCCGAATGGCACCGCCGCCTGATCGCCGCCCTCCAGGAACGGCTGCCCGCCACCGTCCTGGTGGAGAACGAGGTCAACCTCGCCGCCGTCGCCGAACTGCGCGAGGGCGCCGCCCGCGAGCACCGCGACACCTTCGTGCTCCTCTGGCTCGGCCAGGGCGTCGGCGCGGCCGTCGTCCTCGACGGGCGGCTGCGCCGAGGAGCCTCCGGGGGAGCGGGCGAGATCGGCTTCCTGCCGGTGCCGGGCACCTCCGGGCTGCCCTCCGCCCACGGCTGCGACGGCGGCTTCGACGAGCTGGCCTGCGCCGGCGCCGTCGACGCCCTCGCCCGCGCCCACGGACTCGACCCGGCCACCGCCCTGGAATCCGGCGACGACCCCTTCCTCGACGCCCTCGCCGACCGGCTCGCCATCGGGGCCGCCGCCGTCGCGGCCGTCCTCGACCCCGGCTGCGTCGTCCTCGCCGGCGAGACCGGCCACCGCGGCGGCCCGGAGCTCGCCGCCCGCGTCGAGGCCCGCCTCGCCGAGCTCTCGCCCCTGCCCACCGAGGTCCGGGCCACCGCCCTCGGCGACGCCGCCATCCTGCGCGGCGCGCTCCTGACCGCCCGCGACGCGGCGCAGGACGCGTTGTTCCCGTAAGAGGGCAGGCGCCGGAAACGCACCCGCGCCGCGCCCCCGACAGGGGAGCGCGGACGTGCGGCACACGATCGTGGGCGGACGCCATGTCGTACGGGACGGGGCC
>NZ_JBEXQW010000041.1:0-81268 GCF_040612775.1 Streptomyces sp. NPDC006339 | reverse complement strand
AGCGGGGCCCCGGCGACCGCGACCCCGAGTGGATGACCTTCTTCGGCGAGCCGGAGCTGGAGTCGGCGGGCAGCAGCACCAGGTAGCCGACCATCGGCGGCCGGCCGGGCAGCGTCGGCAGCGCGTGCTGCGGGGCGGGCAGGAGGGTGGCGCCGGGCGGCAGGAACTCGGCGACCCCCGCGAGACCGGCGATCTCGTCGGGATCGACGGCCCGCAGACGGGGGCGGGCGGCGGTCAGGGGGGTGGCGGTGGCAGCCTGGGTGTGGGCCATGGTGAATCAGCTCTTTCGCGCGGGTCACGGACGGACGGTGTCGTGCGTACGTCATGCGCGTCGGCCGAAGGCCGGAGGACCGGAACCTACCGGTCGGGGCTTTAGAGGGCCGACGCGTTCCTCACGCGCCGACAGCACCGGTCGAAGTCATGGTGCTGACGGGAAGGCCAGAACGGCTCGAGGTCGTCGCGACCCGTCGCGGTGTCGTTCTCGATGCCAGCCATATCCCTATTAAACCAGGAGGGAAGTGCGGTGGGCAGCCCCGGTTACGTCACACCGCCCCGCCGACCGGCGCGAACACCCACGAAAGTGACGGTGCCTCACCCCGTCAGCCGCTTGCGCCAGTCCAGCCCCGTGACCAGGAGCGCCTGACCCGGATCCCCGTCCCACTCCACCGTCAGGCCCTGCCCGCGCAGCGCCTCGGCCACCTCTCCGCCGATCGCGGCCGTCGTGGCCGGCGACCCGTCGAACCCTCCGTACATCAGATACAGCGGCCCGCCCGCCGCGGCGCCCTCCGTGCACTGGGTGTGGAAGAAGACGAATCCCCGTGCCTCCTCGGCACCGTCCTCCATGCCGATCTCCGCCGTGCCGCAGGAGCGGCAGCAGGTGAAGTGCTCACGGGCGACGATCCCGGCGGCGTCCAGCG
Source organism: Streptomyces sp. NPDC006339 (assembly GCF_040612775.1). Taxonomy (NCBI): domain Bacteria; kingdom Bacillati; phylum Actinomycetota; class Actinomycetes; order Kitasatosporales; family Streptomycetaceae; genus Streptomyces; species Streptomyces sp. NPDC006339. The sequence continues at coordinate 80,351 of NZ_JBEXQW010000041.1, read as the reverse complement.
CGGCGAACGCGGCCGTGATCCGCTCCGGGTCCGTCGTGCCCTCCCAGGCGGCCGTCTCCGCGACCCGCTCCGTCCACAGCCGGTCCACCAGGGCCGTGGCCTGCTGCCGTGACACCGGCCGCTCGTCGCCGGAGACCAGATAGTCCTCCGCCGTCTCGGTCAGCCTCGCCCGGTCGTCGTAGCCGCAGACCAGCAGCTCGCGCACCCGCTCCTCCAGCTCCTCCCGTATCTCCTCCGGGAGTTCGGGCACGGCGGGATCCGGCGGAAAGTCCATGTTCTCCCACACGATGCCCCCGGCCTCGCCGCAGGCGGCGAAGTCGGCGCCGCCGCGCGCCCACGCGGTGAGGACCTCCGCGACCTCGGCCGGCTCGTCGAGCCGCGTCTCGAAATGGAGCTCGGGCGCCCCGGCCCGGTGCTCCACCTGGTAGGGGCCGGAGCCGTCGTGCCAGACCTGCGCGAACACGGCCGGCAGGTCCGGTATCCGTTGCAGGATCAGGAAACGGTTTCCTTCCGCGCCGATCCGCCGCACGAGCCCGGCCAGGTCCTCCTCGGACGGCCGGACGCGCCTCTCCCCGTTCTCGGTCCGCACTGTGATGTCGAGCATGGATGCACGATGGCAGACGGCACTGACAACGCGGGAAGGGGGTGCCCGCCGTGACGGCGGGCACCCCCTTCCCGGGAAGGTGCGGATCGGACCCGATCCCTCAGCCCTGGTCTGTCAGCGCCGGTCTCAGACCTGGCCGGCCTTCTCCAGGGCCTCGCAGCAGGTGTCCACCAGGAGGCGGGTCACCGTGTACGGGTCCACGTTCGCGTTCGGACGGCGGTCCTCGATGTAGCCCTTCCGGTCCTGCTCGACCTGCCACGGGATGCGGACCGAGGCGCCGCGGTCGGAGACGCCGTAGGAGTACTGGTCCCACGGGGCGGTCTCGTGCAGACCGGTCAGGCGGTCGTCGATGCCCGCGCCGTAGTTCTTGACGTGGTCGAGCGGCTTCGAGCCCTCGCCCAGCGCCTCGCAGGCGGTGATGATCGCGTCGTAGCCCTCGCGCATCGCCTTGGTGGAGAAGTTGGTGTGCGCGCCCGCGCCGTTCCAGTCGCCCTTCACCGGCTTCGGGTCCAGGGTCGCGGCGACGTTGAAGTCCTCCGCCGTGCGGTAGAGCAGCCAGCGGGCCACCCAGAGCTGGTCGGCGACCTCCAGCGGCGCCAGCGGGCCGACCTGGAACTCCCACTGGCCGGGCATGACCTCGGCGTTGATGCCGGAGATGCCCAGGCCCGCCTTGAGGCAGTTCTCCAGGTGCGCCTCGACGATCGGGCGGCCGTGGATCTCGTCCACACCGACACCGCAGTAGTAGCCGCCCTGCGGCGCCGGGAAGCCGTTCACCGGGAAGCCGAGCGGGCGGGTGCCCTCGAAGAAGGTGTACTCCTGCTCGATGCCGAAGATCGGCTCCTGGGCGGCGTACTTCGCGTAGGTCTCCACCAGCGCGGCGCGCGTGTTGGACGCGTGCGGCGTCATGTCCGTGTTGAGCACCTCGCACAGCACCAGCACGTCGTTGCCGCCGCGGATCGGGTCCGGGCAGGAGAAGACCGGCTTGAGCACGCGGTCCGAGGCGTGGCCCTCGGCCTGGTTGGTGCTGGAACCGTCGAAGCCCCAGATCGGCAGCTCCTCCAGGGGCAGGCCCTCGCCAGGGATGATCTTCGTCTTGGAGCGGAGCTTGGCGGTCGGCTCGGTGCCGTCGATCCAGATGTACTCAGCCTTGAAGGTCACGGGCCTCATCCTTTGGCGTGGTGCTGCGGGTGCTGGCGGGGCGGCGGCTCGCGACGTTGCGAGAGCTGCGGTGGCGTGTCTGCGCGCACGCAGCTTCGCAACACGGGATTTCCCGTCGGTTGCCCGATTGTGAACCCCGTGTTACTCAGCCTTCCCGTGTTACGCGTGTCCGCCGTGCGATCACATGCGCCTCCAGGAGCTCCCCGAGACCGGCCCGCCGGACGCGGGCCACCAGCTCGGCGTACGAGGTGCCGAGCGCCTCCGCCGTACGCCCCAGGTGCCAGTCGCAGTCCGCGAGCCTGCGCAGCAGATGGCCCCGCCGGATCTGCGCCTCGGACAGCCGGAAGGTCTTCAGATAGGCCGTCCGTCCCCGGTGGTCGGTGATCAGCTCGCCGATGTGCTGCTCCTGCCCCGAGCGCAGGAACGGCGGCAGGAAGCGGTACAGGCCGAAGCGCCCGGCCCGGTAGACCCGCTCGAAGGCGTACGGCGTCTCCAGCAGGTCCCGCGCCATCAGCCCGTCGTGCGCCGCCGCCCACTCGCGCGCCTGCGCGTCCGCCGCGGCCCGGAGCTGCGCGAGCGAGTGCACGCGGTCGCCGTCGAGCGAGGCCGTGAACTCCGGCACGGGCCCGCCGTAGCGCGCGTACTGGTGCACGAGCTCCCCGAACAGGTCCTCCACCAGGGTCGGGTGCAGCAGCCGGTAGTCGTCGGGATGCGGCACGACGAAGGCCGCGGCCAGGGCGTCGGCCGCGTACAGCACCATCCCGCACTGCCCCGGGTGGATCTCGAAGACCCGCAGGGCGTCCGCGAGGCCCGGCACCTGCCCTCCCGCGTACGCCGCCTCCGCGCGCGGCGACAGCCCTCGCCGTACCGCCTGCCGGGACCATTCGTCCCAGACCGTGGACGGACCGCCGAAGTGCAGGGACAGATAGCCCTCCAGGGCGAGGTGCAGCGGGAGGAACCGCAGCCGCGGCTCGCCGTGCCGGCGCCGCGCGAGTCGCCGTACCGGCCGCCGTACGGGGACGGCGGCCGCCGGAGCCCGGTCGCCGAGCCGCGTCCCGTACGAGGCGGCCTCCCCGCGCCCGCCCGGGCGCGCCGCCGTGCCCGGGCCCCCGCCCTGGTTCGCGTCCGGTTCCGACCAGTCGGCGACCAGCCCGTGCGGGATGTAGGAGGTGTACGTCGTGCCGTCGCCGACATCGACCGAGGCGGTGCCCCAGCCGTCGTACACCTCCCGGTGCAGCCGCAGGCCCTCGATCGGCTCGTCCCGCACCAGCGGCACCAGCCGCACCCCGCCCCACACCTGGGCGGGCCGCACCCGGAGCCCCGCCAGATCGATCCGGGTCACCGCCCGCCTCCGTCCTCGGCCCCGTCCAGGAAGAGCTCCACCCGGCGGTCCAGATACGCCCGCAGCGCCGCGAGCCCCTCCCGGCCCTCCGCGAACCGGGCGATCTCCACCAGCGCCGGCAGGTCCTCCGCGTCCCGAATCCCGGCCGTCGGCACACCGGGAGCGAGCCGGCGCACGTCGAAGACCTCCGCGTCGTATACGGGGTTCACATGGACGGCGCTCGTCCGCCGCCGGGGATCCAGCCGCGACCGCCACACCCGCAGCACCTCTCCAGCGAGCCCCGGCGGCGCGTTGTCCCAGCCGTCCGAGACGATCAGCAGCCGCTCCGGCGCGTCCTCCAGGGCGTCGACGATGCGCATGCCGAGCGGCGTCGCGCCGAAGGGCCGCACGAGCAGCGGGTCACGCCCGCCGGAGGTCCAGTGCGCCGTGTACGCGCCCGGCGCGGCCAGTGCCTCCAGGAGGAAGTGGCAGCCCAGGGCGACCGCCAGCGGACGGCGCCGCTTCACCGCCGAACCGGACGAGGACCAACTGTCGTCGAGCACCGCCGCCACCCGGCCCCAGCTTCCGGCGTGCGGCCCGGCCACCCGCCGCGCCGCCGCCCGCAGCGCCCCGGTCAGCTCCGTCCGCCGCTCCCTCCTCTCCCCGAAGGGGAGAGACAGCACGTACAGCGCGAGCCGGGTCAGCGGCATCACGGACAGATCGGTCCCCGGCGCCGCCGGGCGGGTGCGCAGCCGCTCAAGCCGCGTCATCCGGGGTGCCATCCGCTCCAGGAACACCTCACGCGGTACGCCGTGCCGGGCGGCGAACCCCTCGGCCACCGTGAACGGCAGCTCGTACAGCGCCGCCTGCTCGTGGCGCGCCCGGCGGAACGCCTCCAGGACGGGCTGCGCGTAACGGGCCCGGCGGGCGGGTGCGAAGAGGAAGTCGCCGGTCTCGGCGCCGTGCTCCCCGGGCAGCGGCAGACGGGCGTGCCGCACGGCGGCCTTGAGGCCGGAGCGGTACTTCACGGCGTCGTGCGCCAGGTCGGGGCGGCCCGCCAGCCAGTCCCGGACGATCGCCCGGGTGCGCCGGTTGTTCACCCCGGCGGCGCGCAGGGCCGTGAAGAGCCGGTAGACGCGCTGCGGCGGCAGCTTCGCCAACCGCGCCGCGATCAGCCGGCCCTCCCGGGGCCCCGCCTCCGCCGGCGTGCGCAGGAGCTGTTCGACGATCAGCGCCGCGTTGTGGTCGTTGATGTCGAGGGCGAGCGCGGCGGCGTACAGCGGCCGGTAGTTGACGCGCACGTACTCGTGCAGGAACGCGAGGGAGAGCCGCTGTTCCTCGGCCGTGGCGCGGAACTCCCGCTGGCCGCTGGCCGTGACGGCCGCGTTGACGAAGAGGAGCACGTCCTCGGCGGCGACGAGGTCGGACGACATTCCTTCCCTCCGTTCACGGGTGCCGGCCGGGGAATGGGGGCGCGAACAGCGAATACGTTGCTTCATAGGCAGGTCCCGGAAGTCGCACCGGAGTCCCGCGGCCGGCCCGGGAACGCTAGCACCGGGGGAGGGGAGCCGGTCCACCGGATATCGGGCGGGCGTCGAGCAGGTGGTCCCGAGCCGGTGGTCCCGAGCAGGTGGTCCCGAGCCGGTGGTCCCGAGCGGGTGGTGGAGCGGGCCGGCGCGCGGGGTGGCGGGGGCGCGCCCGGAGCGTGCGCTCCGGGCCGGACCGGGGACGGGTCGGGGGGATCCCGGAGCCGGGGGGCCGCGGCGGCCCGGCAGACTGGTGGGCATGACGAAGCTCCCCGGCACGAAGCCCCGTATCGGTCTCCTCGGCACCGGCCCCTGGGCCGAGCGCACCCACGCGCCCGCCCTCGCGGGCCACCCGGGCGTGGAGTTCAGCGGGGTGTGGGGCAGACGCCCCGAGGCCGCCGCCGCGCTGGCCGCCGCGTGCGGCACCCGGGCGTACGACGACGTGGACGCCCTCCTCGCGGCCAGCGACGCCGTCGCCCTCGCCCTGCCCCCGGACGTCCAGGCCCCGCTGGCGGTCCGGGCCGCGGCGGCCGGCTGCCATGTGATCCTCGACAAGCCGGTGGCGACCTCCGCCGCGACCGCCCGCGAGGTCGCCGGGGCGGTGACGGCGGCCGGGGTCGCGTCCGTGGTGTTCTGCACCCTGCGGTTCGCGCCGTCCACCGCCCGCTGGATCGACGAGCAGGCGGCGGCGGGCGGCTGGTTCCTGGGCGAGGCGCACTGGCTCGGCTCCCTCTTCGCGCCCGGCTCGTCCAGCGCCTACGCCTCCTCGCCGTGGCGGCGCGAGAAGGGCGGCCTGTGGGACGTGGGCCCGCACGTGCTGTCCGTCTTCCTGCCGGTCCTCGGCGACGTCACCGCCGTGACCTGCGCGGCGGGCGCGGCCGACACCCGCCACCTGGTCCTGCGCCACGCCTCGGGCGCGAGCAGCACGGCGACGCTCACCCTCAGCGCCCCGCCGGCCGCCGCCGAGGCCGCGCTCTCCCTGTACGGCGAGCGGGGCCGGGCGACGATGCCGGGCTGGGACGGCGCGCTCGACGCCTTCGCCGGTGCGGTGGACGCCCTCCTGGAGGCGATACGGACCGGCGAGCCGCACGCCTGCGACGTCCGCTTCGGGGCCCGGCTCACGGAGATCCTGGCGGAGGCGGAAGCGGCGGCCGTGCCCCTGGTGACGGTCTGACGGGTAGGGTGCCGACGACGCGGACCGACCGGGGGAGAGGACTCGCGCATGGCCCAGGAAGCGTTCGACCGCGCCTACGACGCCGTCCTCGCCGGCTGGCCGCCGGGCACCACGACCACCACGGTGCCCACCCCGTACGGCGGCACCCACCTCATCAGCCACGGTCCCGCCGACGCCCCGCCCGTCCTCCTGCTGCCGGGCGGCGGCGCCACCGCCACCGGCTGGTACGGCACGGCCGCCGCGCTGGGCGCCACGCACCGCGTCCACGCCGTGGACCTCGTCGGCGAGCCCGGTCGCAGCGTCCCCGACCCGCGCCGCCGGATCCGCACCGTCCGGGACCTCACCGACTGGCTCGACGCCCTCCTCGACGCCCTCGGCACCCTCGACGGCCGGGCGGGCGGCCCGGCGACCGGCCCCGTGGGGCTCGTCGGCCACTCGTACGGCGCCTGGATCGCCCTGCACCACGCGCTCGCCGCTCCGGACCGCGTCGCCCGCCTGGTCCTGCTCGACCCCACGAACTGCTTCACCGGCTACGCCCCCCGCTTCCTGCTGCGCGCCCTGCCGGTGCTGCTGCGGCCCACCCTGGCCGGGAGCGCCGCCCTCCTCGACTGGGAGACGAGAGGCGCCGCGCTCGACCCGGACTGGCGGCGCCTCCAGACCCTGGCCGCGACCGTCCCCACCGTCCGCCCCGTCGGCGGACCCCGGCCCGCCCCCGAGCGGCTGGCCGCCCTGAAGCCGCCGACACTGGTGCTGCTCGCCGGCCGGTCCCGCGCCCACGACCCGGCCGCCGTGGCCCGCCGGGCGCGGGCCGCCGTCCCCGGCGTGGAGACGGAGACCCTGGCCGACGCCACCCACTTCACCCTGCCCGTGGCGGCCCCGCCGGGCACCCACGCCCGGATCGCCCGCCACTTCGCGCCCTGAGGTCAGCGGGACAGCGCGTCCCGCACCGCCTCCTCCGACCGCGCCACGACCGCCGTGCCGTCGTCCGCGGTGATGATCGGCCGCTGGATCAGCTTCGGATGCGCCGCCAGCGCCTCCACCCAGCGCTCCCGGTTCGCCGCGTCCTTCGGCCAGTCCTTGAGGCCCAGCTCCTTGGCGGCCGCCTCCTGCGTCCGCGTGATGTCCCACGGCTCCAGGCCCAGCCGCTCCAGCACCTCCCGGATCTCGCCGGGCGACGGCACGTCCTCCAGATAGCGCCGCACGGTGTAGTCGGCGCCCTCGGCGTCCAGCAGGGTCAGCGCACTCCGGCACTTGGAACAGGCCGGATTGATCCAGATCTCCATGCCCCCCAACGTACCGCCCGGGCCTCGTGAAAGCCGTTCTGGCCAGGGGCGATTGTCAGTGGTGGCCACTAAAATCGGGGGTGAAGGCGAGGGTCCCGGGGAGGGCCCCCGCCCACCGTTCGCCAGGAGGTCGCCCATGGCAGTCGCCATGATCCGGACACCGTCCCTCGAACCCTGGAAGCCCCTCCAGAAGAAGCCGCTCCCCGCGGGCCGCCCCCGCGAGTGGTACGTCACGCACAACCGCCGGCTGAAGGCCATGCGCCTCGCGATCGCCCTGCTCGACGCGGGCGTCTACCTGCCCTCCCGGGCGACCAACGCGAAGATACGCACGACCGCCGCCCAACTCGGCATCCACCCGCCCTCCGACACCACCTGCCACATGGTCCGCGCCCTGATCCGCTACGGCCGCTGACCCCGACGGCGCTGCCCGGCCCCGGGCCGGGCAGCGCCCTGCGTCTCTCGTGGCCTTTCGCGGCCTATCGGGCCGGAGCTCGGCTCACCAGGCGACGGGCAGCCGCTCGGGTAGCCGCTTCATGAAGTTGGTGCGCCACACCAACTGCTCCACCGGCACCGCGAGCCGCAGCCCCGGCAGCCGTGCGAGCAGCGTCTCCAGAGCGATCTCGGCATGCCGCTTGCCGAGGGCGGTCGCCGGGCAGTAGTGCCCGCCGCCGCCGAACGACAGATGATCGGCGGCGTTCTCCCGGTCCGGCCGGAAGGCCAGCGGCTCGGGGAAGTGCTCGGGATCGTGGTTGGCCGCCTCCACGAGCACCAGCACCAGCTCGCCCGCCTTCACCAGCACGTCACCGAGCCACACGTCCTCGAGGGCCAGCCGCGGCAGCCCGTCGCCGATCGACAGATTGACCCGCAGCAGCTCGTCCATCGCCCCCGCGACCCCGGCTCCGCCCCCGGTCAGCGCCTCCCGCACATCCGGCCGGGTCAGCACCGACACCAGCGCCATCGTCAGGAAACCGGCGGTGGAGATCACCCCCGCGCCGAAGAGGGTCACCCCGACCGTGGCCAGCATCTCGTCCGTCAGATGCGCGTAATCGGGATCGTCGCGCAGCGCCGCGAGTTCGGCCATGAGCCCGGTGGTCGCCGGATCGTCGAGCCGCGCGACCATGTACGCGATGTCCCGGTCCCAGTTGAGCCGCGCGGCCTCGATCTCGCTGGGCGCGTTCATGAACGCCACGTCCAGGCTGCGCAGCAGCCGCGGCCCGTCCTCCTCCGGGATCCCGAGGATCCGGCAGTGCAGCCCGGCCGAGTACGGATCGGCGTAGCCGCCCCGCAGTTCACCGGGCGCCCCCTCGCCGACCAGGGCGTCCACCAGGGACCCGGCCCGCGCCCGCAGCCACTCCTCCAGGCCCGGCGCCTTCGGGTTGATGGCCTTCATCACGGCCTTGCGCAGCCCCGCGCCGGTGATGTTGCCCATGTTGTTCACCACATGCGGCGGGATCGTCAGCGCGTACTGCCGCGGCACCCCCGGCGCCGAGGTGTCCTTCAGGCTGAACCTCGGGTCCTCCAGCACCCGCCGGCACAGCCCGTACGAGGAGACCAGCCACGCCTCCGCCCCGGCGATGGTCCGCACCCTGCGCACCGGCTCGGCGCGCAGCTCCTCGATCTCGGCGGGCAGCCGGGTGCCGTTCCAGTCGAACGGGAACGCCGGCGGCTCGGCCGGCAGGTCCACGGTGGTGGTACGGCTCATCGCACATCTCCTTCGGCGGGGCGGACCGGCGTGAGGATGCCGTGCCCCTGATTGCGCGAGGCCCGCAGTCCGGACCCCCTGGCGTACAGCAGATCGGCCAACGGCAGGGCCTGGTGGTAGCAGTTGAGCGAGGACGGCACCCCGAGGATCGCGGGCGTGTCCAGGAACAGCGGCACCTCGGCGCAGATGTACGCCCGGCACACCTGCCGCTGCCGCTCGGTGATCTCCTGTCCCGGGGTCAGCTTCCCGGCCAGGAAGATCCCGGTCAGCGCGTCACAGGTCCTGCGCACCACCGGGTCGTCGGCCACCGCCGCCACGACCTGCCGGTGCAGCTCCTGGTAGGCGGGCACCGCGCCGAACTCCGACATCCCGCGCGCCCGCATCCGCATCCCCGACGGGTCGGCCTCGGCGACGGCCGCCCCGACCTTCGCCCGTACCCCCCGCAGATTCTTCACGGCCTTCCGCCGCGCCTCGTCGGCCGCGTAGCCGAGTGCCTCGTACATGTCGGCCACATGCAGATCGGTGTAGACGAGATCGACCCGCTCGAAGTGGTCCAACCCCCAGCGCGCCAGATCGCGCAGCCGCTGGGCGGTGAAATAACTGTTTCCCGGTGAGACGCCGATGACCACGTGTGCGCCCTCGTCGGCGATGACACGGCAGTGGTCGGTGTACGGCTGGAGTCGGAGCGTCTCCGCAGGGGCGTATGCCGCCTGAGTCACGTTCGGATTTCCTCATCGCGCCAACTAGTCCCAGCGGAGCCCAGTGCTCCGGGTGTGGCGGCCGCGACGACGACACGCTATCGATCAGTCGCTGAGCGTGAACACCCTACCCAGTGGTACGAAGTGAGTGTTCGTCATTCGTTCACCTGCTCGTCACTCGCCGTACCCGAACCGCCGCCTCCGTCCCGCAGCTCGCTCCGCACCTCCCGCCAGGCGCGGATCAGCCGCGGCAGCCGGTCCAGTACGTCTCCGACCTGGGCGAGCACCAGCGTCACGCACCCGAACAGCGCGAGCAGGAAGAGGGCGATCGCGTCCCAGCTCACGCCAGGACCTCCGGCGCGCCGAGCAACCCCCGCCGCACCAGCCAGTCGAGCGCCTCCACACCCAGCCGGTCGGGCGCCTCCCGCAACGCCGCCTCCACCGCCGCCGGATCCGCCAGCGCCTCCGGGGCCCCCGAGCGATCGGTCGCGGCGAGCCCGGCCACGACCGCGTCGACCACGGACGGCCAGGCGGGCATGCCGAAATGGGCCGGCGCCTTGAACGCCGCCGAGGCCGCCCGGTGCAGCAGAGCCCCGCGCCAGCCCTGCGCCCGCATCACCTCACCGGTGAACCAGACCCGCTGGTCGACCTGCCGGACGAACTCCGCGAGCGTCTCGTCGTCCGGTCCCGCCGCCCCGTGCCGCAGCATGAAACCGGAGCCACCGGCCCACCGCAGCCGTACGTCCGAGGCGACGGCCACGAACGCCGCCAGCGCCTCGGGGCCGTCGTCCCGCGCGGCCAGCAGGGCCGTTCTCGCCCGGCGGTACAGATCGACGCTCTGCGCGAGGATGTCCCCGTCGCCCGGCCCGTCCTCCCTCGCGTGGATCTCGTCCAGCGGACCCTCACGCCAGGCGTCGTGGACGAGACCGACCGCCGCCGCGCTCAGCAGGACCTCCGGATCGTCCACGGGGACGCCGAAGTGGTCGAGAACGAACTCCGCGCCCTCCACCACATGCGCAAGGCGCCCCTCCGCCTCCACCCCCGGCTCGCCGTCGTCCCCGCTGCCGCCCTCGGCTCCGCGCCGGGCGGCCACGCGCTCCACCAGCGCCCGCAACGCCGGTCCGAGCGGCTCCGGCTCCGGCTTCTCCACCGCGACGCCGTGCTCCGCCAGGTCGTCGAAGACGGCGTCCGGCCCGCAGTCGATGTGCGAGGAGTCGTGCCGCCCCGTGCAGTCCTCGGGACACTCCAGCTCCTCGCACATCTCCGGCTCGTCCGGCATGGCCTCGTTGATCACGTGATACGCCAGCCGCTCCGCCACCGCCTCCCGCGCCGCGATCATCGCCAGGTCGAGCCGGAACACCGCGTCCCTCAGCTCCGCGTCCTCGCCGCCCACCGACGACGGCGGCTCCGGCGCCTCCGGCAGCCAGGTGTACGCCGATTCCAGCGACACCAGGAGCCACGCGACCCGCCGCGCGTCCGTCGCCTCGTCCCGGGCCAGCTCGGCCACGGCCTCCGCCGCCTCGCGCACCCGGTCGAGCCGGGCGAGGTGCCGCGCCCGGGCCGGCTCCCACTCCGCGGCCTCGTCCCGGGCCCGCTCCGCGTCCCGCAACCGGTCCGCGTCCCGCGCCCGGCGCGCCCTGGCGACCAGCCGGGTCAGGCAGTCGCGGCAGCCGAAGAGACCCGACTCCGGCGTCGGACCGAGCGGCACGGCCGCCCGGTCACCGAGCGGCACGGCCGCCCGGTCACCGAACGGCTCGTCGCACAGACAGCAGTCGACGGCGCCCACCTGCCGGGAGGTGGGGAGGGTCGGCAGCGCGGCCCGGATGGTGGCACGGGCGTAGGCAGGGATGTGCACAGGGGTTCAACTCCTCGGGAGAACGCGCCGGTTCGGCCACGGCGCTGCCTCCATGCTGCGGCGCCGCTCACCCCACTTGCCGCCGTCTGACGGGCCGCGCGGGGAAGTTGGCGGAATCTGACACGCGCACCGTGGCCTGCGACTTCTAGGCTCTTGACGCCATCTGACAGCCTCCCGCGCACGTCCGGACCGTCGCACGGCCGAAGGGACCCGCCGCACCGTGACCACCACCCCGCCCCACCCCGCGCACCAGGAACTGGTGCGGGCCCTCGAAGAGCTCCACCGCGCGGCCGGCCGCCCCAGCATGCGCAGGATCAGCACGCTCATCGAGGAGGGCGACCATCCCGCGGTCGTCAGCCACGAGGGCGTCCGCGCCGCGCTCAAGGGGCTCACGGTCCCGCGCTGGGAGACCGTGCAGTCCATCGTCGAAGTGCTCGCGGCCGCCTGCGTCGACCCGCCGAGGGACCCGGCCGGCGAGGTGGCACGCTTCCTGAAGCTGTGGCGCGCGATACGGGAGGGGGAGTCCGGCGGTCACCAGTCGGCCCGGGAACTGGGCCTGTCCCAGGGCTGGGGCACCGACGACGGCCGATGGACCCCCGAGGCGGTCCTCGGCCTGATGATCAACCCCTTCAACGCCATCGAGATCCACCCCTCCCTCACCGTGCCCCACGAGCCGATGATGACGGAGGACGAGTGGGTGGAGCTCGGCCTGCGCCTCATCGAGGAGAGCGGCGCCGAGATGGCCCTGCGCGCCCTGCTCAAGACCCTGAAGGGCGACTATCTCGGCGCGGGGGAGGGCGCCCCGTACGGCTATCACTACCCCGACCGGGAAGCCGTCGACATGCACACGGCCTACCTGCACGGCTGCGACCTGCTGCTCCGGCGCCTCGCCGTCGAGCCCAACCTGCTCCAGCGGTCGATCGCCGCCATGCACGCCGACGAGACCATGGACCGCGAGGACCGCCTCGCGATGCTGGAGGCGGAGTCGGACCGCTCGCTGATGCGGGAGGTCATGACGGTGACCCCGGAGACCTGGCACGAGATCTCCGAGGAGGCGCAGCACCAGGTCTTCGGCTACCTCGTCAAGTCCTTCGGCCCGGTCGGCCCGATCGGCCTGCCGCCCGAGCAGCGCTATCGGTACGACTGGCGGATCCCCGAGCCGTCCGAGGCTTGAAAAGCCGAAACGGAAACGGCAACGGATACGGAAACGGCGAGGCCCGCCGCCCCGGAAGGGGCGACGGGCCTCGGCAGGTCCGCTCGGCGTGCCGCCGGCTTAGAGGTCGAAGTAGAGCTCGAACTCGTGCGGGTGCGGGCGAAGCTGGATCGGGGCGATCTCGTGGGTGCGCTTGTAGTCGATCCAGGTCTCGATCAGGTCGGAGGTGAAGACACCGCCGGCCTGGAGGTACTCGTTGTCCTCCTCGAGGGCCTTGAGGACGGCCTCGAGGTTGGTCGGGACCTGGGCGACGCCCGCGTGCTCCTCGGGGGCGAGCTCGTACAGGTCCTTGTCGATCGGCTCGGCCGGCTCGATCTTGTTCTTGATGCCGTCGAGGCCCGCGAGGAGGAGCGCCGAGAAGGCGAGGTACGGGTTCGAGGACGGGTCCGGCGCGCGGAACTCGACGCGCTTGGCCTTCGGGTTCGAGCCCGTGATCGGGATGCGCATCGCGGCGGAGCGGTTGCGCTGCGAGTAGACCAGGTTGACCGGGGCCTCGAAGCCGGGCACCAGACGGTGGTAGGAGTTCACCGTCGGGTTGGTGAAGGCCAGCAGCGACGGGGCGTGCTTCAGGATGCCGCCGATGTAGTAGCGGGCGGTGTCCGACAGACCCGCGTAGCCCTGCTCGTCGTAGAAGAGCGGCTCACCGCCGGTCCACAGGGACTGGTGGACGTGCATGCCCGAGCCGTTGTCGCCGAAGATCGGCTTCGGCATGAAGGTCGCGGTCTTGCCGTTGCGCCAGGCGACGTTCTTCACGATGTACTTGAAGAGCATCAGGTCGTCGGCCGCGGCGAGCAGCGTGTTGAACTTGTAGTTGATCTCCGCCTGGCCGGCGGTGCCGACCTCGTGGTGCTGGCGCTCGACCTTGAGGCCGACGTTCTCCAGCTCCAGGGAGATCTCCGCGCGCAGGTCGGCGAAGTGGTCGACCGGCGGGGCCGGGAAGTAGCCGCCCTTGTAGCGGACCTTGTAACCCCGGTTGTCCTCCTCCTTGCCGGTGTTCCAGGCGCCGGCCTCGGAGTCGATGTGGTAGAAGCCCTGGTTCGCCGAGGTCTCGAAGCGGACCGAGTCGAACACGTAGAACTCGGCCTCGGGGCCGAAGTACGCGGTGTCGGCGATGCCGGTGGAGGCCAGGTACGCCTCCGCCTTCTTCGCGATGTTGCGCGGGTCACGGCTGTACTGCTCGCCCGTGATCGGGTCGTGGATGAAGAAGTTGATGTTCAGCGTCTTGTCACGGCGGAACGGGTCCAGGCGGGCCGTCGACAGGTCGGCGCGCAGGGCCATGTCCGACTCGTGGATGGCCTGGAAGCCGCGGATCGACGAACCGTCGAAGGCCAGCTCCTCGGACGGGTCGAACGCCGTCGCCGGGATCGTGAAGTGCTGCATCACGCCCGGAAGGTCGCAGAAACGGACGTCGACCATCTTGACGTCATTGTCCTGAATGAACTTCTTGGCCTCGTCGGCGTTCTGGAACATCCAACTCCTCCTACTCCCGGCCCGGGGAGGGGCGGGGTTGCAGCTCGGTCGTGCGGCCAGTGCGGTGGCCCACGCTGGACCCGACCATAGGCAGACGGGATTTCTCAAGCATGACCCATTTGTTTCGTCGAAGTTAACCGGGGCGGGTGCGCCGCCGCACCCCGCGCCCTCGCGCCGCCCGCATGCCCACCCAGGCGGAAGTGATCGAAAACGGGCGCAGTACCGTGGTCGGGTGGACAACAGGCAAGCACTCGGATCATGGCTCTCCGGACCGCGCGCCGCGGCCGAGGAAGCCGGCGTCGACTTCGGTTACCGGGGGCAGCAGCTCGGTCTGCCCGAGGAGGGCCCCGGCTCGATCGCCCGCCCCGGCCGCCGCCTCGGCGCCCTCGCCGTCGACTGGGCCCTCTGCATGCTGATCGCATACGGCCTGATCACCGACGGCTACCGGCAGGCCACCGGCAACTGGGCCCTGCTCATCCTGCTGGTCCTGAGCGTGCTCACGGTCGGCACCATCGGCTCCACCCCCGGCAAGCGGCTCTTCGGCCTCCGGGTCGTCTCGGTGCACGGCGGCCGCCTCGGCCTGCTCCGTGTCGTCGTCCGCAGCGTCCTCGTCTGCCTCGCCATCCCCGCCCTCATCTGGGACCGCGACGGCCGCGGCCTGCACGACCGCTTCGCCGGCGCCGTCCAGGTCCGGATCTGAGGTCCGGGTCCGCATCCGAGCGTACGAAGAAGGGGGCGCCCCGGACCGATCCGGTCCGGGGCGCCCCCTTCTCCGTACGCTCGCGTACGGTCAGCGCATCTTTCCGCCGCGAGGCATCCGCATGCCCTTCGGCATCGGCCCCTTGGGCAGCGGCATGTTGCTCATCAGGTCGCCCATCGCCCGCAGCCGGTCGTTGGTCGCCGTCACCTGCGGACCGGCCAGCACCCGCGGCAGCTTCAGCATCTTGGTGCGGACCTTCTTCAGCGGCACCTGGCCGGCGTCCTCGTCGTTGCCGACGATGATGTCCGTCACCGGCACGTCCGGGACGATGCGGGCCATCTTCCGCTTCTCGGCCGCGAGCAGCGTCTTCAGCCGGTTCGGGTTGCCCTCGGCCACCAGCACGATGCCCTGGCGGCCGACCGCCCGGTGCACGACGTCCTGGTTGCGGTTCATCGCCACCGCCGGAGTCGTCGTCCAGCCGCGCCCGATGTTCTGCAGCACCGCCGCGGCGGCGCCCGGCTGGCCCTCCATCTGCCCGAAGGCCGCCTTCTCGGCACGCCGGCCGAAGACGATCGCCATCGCCAGGAAGGCCAGAACGAAACCGAGAATGCCCAGGTAGACCGGGTGATCGATGAGGAAGCCGATCGCGAGGAGGACACCGAGTACGACGATGCCCACGCCCGCGACGACGAGACCGACCTTCGGGTCGGCCTTCCGGGTCATCTTGTACGTGAGGGCGATCTGCTTCAGTCGCCCGGGGTTCGCGGCGTCAGCGCCGCCCGTGTTTGCCTTCCTCGCCATGTCCTGAAGTTTACGTGGCCCGGGAAGCCCGGCCCGCCACGGCCTCCAACACGTGCAGGGCCTCCGCCCGGTCCCTGGCGCGGCGCCGGTCCTCCAGGACCGAGGTCCAGGCGTTGCGCCGGGCGGTGCGCTGCCCACGGGCGAGCAGCAGGGACTCGACGGCCCTCAGGGCGCCGGTGACGGACGGGATCGCGGTGGCTCGGATGTGCGCGGCCTGCATGGGCGAGGGCCTCCGTGAGCGCTCGGTGGCGGTGAGTGAGAACAGCCTCACAGATTGGTGTTACCAGGACGTGACCCGATGGTCAAACACTGATGAAGCCCCTGACACGCCGATGCGGCCGTCCGGGCAGACGGCCGCATCACTTCGCGTACGGCATCACGTCGCGTACGGCACTACCTCGCGTACGGCACTACCTCGCGTACGGCACTACCTCGCGTACGGCGGTCAGACGGCCGGAGCCGTGCCCACCGCGCCCGCGCGCCGCTCCGACTGCTGGTCGCGCTCCGCCTCGCCACCGCTGCGGCCGGGTGCCCGCCCTCGTCCCTCGGGCGGACCCCCAACCTACGCTCCGGCTCGGCTGCGCCGCTCCATCGCCTGCTGGTAGAGGCGTCCCGCGCGGTACGACGAACGCACCAGCGGGCCCGACATCACGCCGGAGAAGCCGATCTGGTCGGCCTCGTCCTTCAGCTCCACGAACTCCTGTGGCTTCACCCAGCGCTCCACGGGGTGGTGCCGGACCGACGGGCGCAGGTACTGGGTGATGGTGATCAGCTCGCAGCCGGCGTCGTGCAGGTGCCGCAGGGCCTCGCTGACCTCCTCGCGGGTCTCGCCCATGCCGAGGATCAGGTTCGACTTCGTGACCAGACCGTAGTCCCGGGCCTTGGTGATGACCTCCAGGGACCGCTCGTAGCGGAAGCCCGGGCGGATCCGCTTGAAGATCCGCGGCACCGTCTCGACGTTGTGCGCGAAGACCTCGGGGCGGGAGGCGAAGACCTCCTCCAGGAGCTCCGGCACCGCGTTGAAGTCGGGGGCCAGCAGCTCGACCTTGGTGTGACCGGTCGGGCGCTCGGCGGTCTGCTGGTGGATCTGGCGCACGGTCTCCGCGTACAGCCAGGCGCCGCCGTCCTCCAGGTCGTCACGGGCCACGCCGGTGATGGTGGCGTAGTTCAGGTCCATCGTGACGACGGACTCGCCGACCCGGCGCGGCTCGTCACGGTCGAGGGCCTGCGGCTTGCCGGTGTCGATCTGGCAGAAGTCGCAGCGGCGGGTGCACTGGTCGCCACCGATGAGGAAGGTCGCCTCGCGGTCCTCCCAGCACTCGAAGATGTTGGGACAGCCCGCCTCCTGGCAGACCGTGTGCAGCCCCTCGCTCTTCACGAGCCCCTGCAGCTTGTTGTACTCGGGCCCCATCTTCGCCCGGGTCTTGATCCACTCGGGCTTGCGCTCGATGGGGGTCTGGCTGTTCCGGACCTCCAGGCGCAGCATCTTGCGTCCGTCGGGTGCGACTGCGGACACATCGGCTCCTGTAGCTTCGATTCTTCGGCGCACACCAGGGTACGCCCGTTGCTTCCCTGCCTTGCTACGTCTGGCCAACCCATGGCCAGGGCTCGGCATTCCTCAGGCGGTCGCCGTCTCCACAGGCCGCTCCGTCTCCCGCACGATCTCGCGCGGCTTCAGGTCCGCGTGCGCCATGACCTCGCGCAGGTGCTTCTCCACCACCGGGAGCACCTCGTCGATGGTGATGTCCCGGCCCAGCTCGTTCGCCAGGGAGGCCACCCCGGCGTCCCGGATGCCGCAGGGGATGATCCGGTCGAACCAGGTGTTGTCCGGGTTCACGTTGAGGGCGAAGCCGTGCATGGTGACGCCCTTGGCGACCCGGATGCCGATGGCCGCGAGCTTGCGGTCCTCACGGCGCTGCCCGGCGTTGGACGGGGCGTACTCCGGACCGTTCAGACGGGGGTCGAACTCGTCGTCGTTCAGCCGCGGGTCGAAGTCCAGGGAGAGGCCGCCGAGCGCGGGACGCTGCTCGATCGGGTCGCCCAGCACCCAGACGCCGCTGCGGCCCTCGATCCGGGTGGTCTCCAGGCCGAACTCCGCGGCGGTGCGGATCAGCGCCTCCTCCAGGCGGCGGACGTGGGCGACCACGTCGACCGGGCGGGGCAGCTTCATGATCGGGTAGCCCACGAGCTGGCCGGGGCCGTGCCAGGTGATCTTGCCGCCGCGGTCCACGTCCACCACGGGCGTCCCGTCCAGGGGGCGCTCACTGTCCTCGGTGCGCCGGCCCGCGGTGTAGACGGGAGGGTGTTCCAGAAGCAGACAGGTGTCCTCGACCTCGTCGGCGAACCGGGCGGCGTGCACCTCGCGCTGCTTGTCCCACGCCACCTGGTAGTCGACGGCGTCCGCGCCGAAGCCCAGACGGACGAATCGCAGCTCACTCACGGCCATGCCTCCTCCTGGGTGCCGGTGGCCGGGTTCCGGGGATCGTCCCGGGCGGGAGCCGGCTCGGCACCATGCGTCGTTCGCGCCCCTGCCACTGTACGGCGGCGCGCCGGAACGCCCTCGGGCAGGTGGGCGAGGTCACGCGGCCGCCGCCGGTCACCCCGCGGCGGCAACCCGCCCTCCCGTTCCTCACACGATCGGATGAATGTGGGGCGAAGGTGGTGGTCAGGGCGGTTCCTGCCGCTAAATTCACGCCGTTCCATGAGGGCCAGGAGGGACCGTACGGGCCGCCACCCGGGCCCGGAAGGCAGGAGACCGCATAGCTGATGACGGAACGACCCCCGCAGCGCATCCCGAACCGCCAGCTCGCCGCGCTCATCGCCGAAGCAGGTTTCTCCAACGCGGGTCTCGCCAGACGGGTGGACCAGCTCGGCCTGGAGCACGGGCTCGACCTGCGGTACGACAAGACCTCCGTGACCCGCTGGCTGCGCGGCCAGCAGCCGCGCGGCACCACCCCCGCCCTCATCGCCGAGGTCTTCACCCGCCGCCTCGGCCGCCGGCTCTCCGCACAGGACCTCGGGCTCGACGCCTGCGCCCCGGTCTACGCGGGCCTCGAGTTCGCGGCGACCCCCGAGGAGGCCGTCGACATCGTCAGCGGGCTCTGGCGCAAGGACTCCGGCAGCCACGCGGAACTGCGGAAGATCGCCTTCACCCCGGCCGGCCTCGTCGTCCCCAGCCGCGACTGGCTGATCGGCCGGGCCGACGAGCGGGTCGCGCGCGGGGAGCACGCCGGCGGACCGGTCGGCGCGTCCGCCGGCGGTACACACCCGGGCGCGGGCGCCGGTGGTACGCATCCGGGCGCGGGCGCGGCCTCCGGCGCCGGTGCGCGGAGCCAGGCCGCCGAGCCGCGCGTCCCCGCCCAGGGCCGGTTCTCCGTCCCCCGCCAGCGCGGCACCGACCGGGCCCCGGGACAGCGGGTCTCCAGCGGTGACATCGCGGCCCTGCGCTCCGTCGGCGAGCTCTTCCGCACCCTCGACCACGCCTACGGCGGCGGCCACGCCCGGCAGGCCCTCGTCCGCTACCTGGAGCACGAGGCCGAGCCCATGCTGCGCGGCACCTACGGGGAGAGCGTCGGGCGCCGGCTCTTCGCCGCGGCCGCCGACCTGACCCGGCTGGCCGGCTGGACCTCGTACGACATCGCCGCGCACGGCCTCGCCCAGCGGTACTTCGTCCAAGCGCTGCGGCTCGCCCAGGCGGCCGGGGACCGGGCCTACGGCTCGTACGTGCTCGTCACCATGAGCCACCAGGCCGTCTACCTCGGGCACGGCCGGGAGGCCGTCCAGCTCGCCCGGGTCGCCCAGCAGGGCGTCGGCTCCGCCGCCCCGCCCGTCGTGCAGGCCCTGCTGCACTCCGTCGAGGCGCGCGGGCACGCCGTGCTCGGCGACTCCCGCACCTGCGGGGCCGCGCTCGCCCGCGCCGAGCGGGCCCTGGAGGCAGCCCGGCCGGGCGACGAGGTGCCGTACTGGGCCACGTCCTTCGACGAGGCCCAGCTCGCCGACGAGCTCGGCCACTGCCACCGCGACCTCCAGCAGTACCGGGCCGCCGCCCAGCACGCCGAACGCGCCCTCCAGCTCCGCGCCCCCGGCTACGCCCGCAGCCGGCTCTTCTGCCGGGTCGTCCTCGCCTCGGCGCGGCTCGCGCTCGGCGAGATCGACCAGGCGTGCGCCCTGGGCGCCGAGGCCGCGCAGCAGGCCGCCGAGATGCGCTCGGCGCGGGCCGTCGAGTACGTCCGCGACTTCGAGCGCCGCCTGGAGCCCTACCGCGACGCTCCCGCCGTCCGCACCTACCGCGACCGGGTGGCCGCCCTCGGCTGAGCCCGCCCGCTCAGGCCGCCTTCTCCGCCTTCTCCGCGGTGGCGGCCGCCGTCTCCGGGGCCGGCAGGCCCAGGTCGGCCAGGAGCGCCGCGGCGGTGCGGCTGGCCGAGGAGAGGGCGCCGACGGGGGTGCCGGTGGCGCGGTGGTCCCCGCACACATAGAGACCGGACAGGACCCGCACCGGGCGCTCGGGGTCGAACGGCGGCCGCATCGCCGGGAAGGCGTGCGGGGTGTGGTGCAGGCCCACCAGCTCCCACTCGTCCGTGGAGACCCCGTACAGCGTCGCCAGGTGCTTGCGGACCCGCCGCTCGGTGTCGTCCGGCGGGGTGCCCAGGATCGTCGAGGTGATCAGGGTCCGGCCCGCCGGTGCCCGGCTCGGGTCGACCGCGCTCATCACCGCCGTGTGCGCCACCGGACCGCCCGGGTCCGACTCCACGAGCAGCACCGGATCGGCGGCCGGCGGGGCGGGCGCGGTGTGGTGCAGCACGGTCGCCGCGTGGTAGTCGGGGACCCGCAGGCCCGGCAGCAGCTCGGCCGCCGTCCGCCCGCCCGTCGCGAGGACCACCGACCGGCAGCCGAACACCCCGTGCTCCGCCGTCGTCACCCGGGAGATCGACGCCTCCGTGACCCGCACGCCGGTACGGACCGTGCCGGGCGGCAGCGCGGCCGCCAGCCGCTCCGGCAGCATCCCCGCCCCTCCCTCCGGCACCCCGAGCCGGCCCCGCGCGAAGGACCGCAGCGCGAGGTCCGCGCGCCGGCTGGAGGTCGTCAGATCGGGATCGCCGAGGAGGGCGGCCAGCAGCGGACGCAGCACCCCCTGCACGGTGCGGGCCGGCAGCCGGGCCGACAGCGCCTCGCGCGCGGCCCGCTCCGTGCGGGCCAGCAGACGCGGGGCCGGGGTCGTGGCGAGCCGCACCAGGGACGCCCCGAGGCGCGCCTGGTCGAGCGAGGCGGCCGGATTGCGGGGGGCACCGGCGAGGGCGCGCGCCACCCCGCGTGCGCCCCCCGTGCCCCGGGGGGCGGGGGGAGACCCCCACCCCGTGCCCCGTACGCCCCCGGCGCCCCGCGCGGCTCCCGCGCCGCCCCTCGGGGCGGCCCAGGGGGTGTGCGGTGCGCCCCACCGTCCGTACCGCCCGTCGCTGTGCACCAGAATCCCGGGGGCGAACGGGCGCAGGGCCACGCCCGCCACCTCCGGGACGGTGAACAGCGGTCCGAGGCGGTCGAGCCGGAAGCCGTCGACGGTGTCCGTCGTCATCCGGCCGCCGACCTGCGGCGCGGCCTCCAGGACCCTGACCGACAGACCGGCCGCGGTCAACTGATGAGCCGTCGCCAGCCCGGCGATCCCGGCTCCTACGACGACGACGTCCGCGTTGTCGAGCACGTGTCCCTCCCCAGGTCGGTCGCGCTGTGTGGGGCCTATGCCCCCAAGCAGCCCCCGGAATGCCCGAGTTCGCAAGAGACTAGGCAGTGCTCCGGCCCCGGGAAGCCGCGCGCGACGGGCGTGCGCGCAGCACGGGGGAGCACACGCGGCCCCGGCGCACGACCCCCGCCGGACGCCTCAGCCGGACGCCTCAGCCGGGCGCTTCGCCGGACGTTCCCTCGGGTTGACGCAGCGTCAGGGTGCGGCGGCCCGCACCGAGTCGTCGATCGTCGGGAAGGCGAAGTCGAAGCCGGTCTCCAACAGCCGCCCGGGCAGCACCCGCTGGCTCCCCAGCACGTCCTGCGCGAACTCGCCGAGCACGGCCCGCAGCGCGGGCGCGGGGACGTGGCAGAACGCCGGGCGCCGCAGCACGCGCCCCATCGCCGCCGTCACCTCCCGGTTGGTGACCGGCTCGGGCGCGGTCAGGTTCACCGGGCCGGACAGCGACGGCGTGTCGACCATGTGCCGCAGCGCGGCGACCTCGTCGTGGAGGGAGATGAAGCTCCAGTACTGGCGGCCGTCGCCCATCCGCCCGCCGAGCCCGGCCCGGAAGAGCGGGAAGAGCCGGCCCCAGGCCCCGCCCTCGCGGGCCACCACGAGGCCGGTACGGGCGTACGCCACGCGGATCCCGGCCGCCTCGGCGGGCGCCGCCGCGGCCTCCCACTCCACGCACACCGACGGCAGGAAACCCTCGCCCGCGGGCGCGCTCTCGTCCACGGCCCGGGTGCCGGTGTCGCCGTACCAGCCGAGAGCCGTCCCGCAGACCAGCACCTCGGGCGGGTCCGCGAGTGAGGCGAGGGCCTCGGCGATCGTCCGCGTACCGAGCACGCGGCTGTCGCGGATCTCCTTCTTGTACGCCTCGGTCCAGCGCCGCTCGCCGACGCCGGCGCCCGCGAGGTGGACCACCGCGTCCACGCCGACCAGACCGGCGGCGTCCACGTGGAGCCGGGCCGGGTCCCACTCCACCTCGTCGGCGGTCCGGGCGGGCCGCCGGACGAGCCGCAGCACCTCGTGGCCGTCGGCGCGCAGCGAGCGCACGAGGGCGGAGCCGATGAGGCCGGACGCCCCGGTGACGGCGACGCGGCGGCGCGCCCGGGGTGCGGCCTGAGGGGAGTCGTGTTGCGAGGAGGGCTGCATGGGCCCATCCTGCCCTTCGCCGTCCCGACGTGGCACAGTGGCCCGCATGATCGTGCCGGAGATTCGGATACGCGAGGCCAGGGCCGCCGACGAGCAGGCCCTGGCCGAACTCGACCGCACCACCTGGTCGCCCCTCCACGCGGTGATGCCCGCGCCGGAGCCGGGGCAGCCCTTCTACGACGAGCGGCACCGGCCCGGGCACTACCTGGTCGCCGAGCTCGGGGGAGCGGTCGTGGGCTACGTCCGGGTCGTCCCGCCGACGCCGCTGCCCTGCAACGCCCACGTCCGCCAGATCCAGGGCCTCGCCGTCGCGGACTCCGCCCGCGGCCGGGGTGTCGCCCGCGCCCTCCTGCGGGCCGCGGCGGCCCGCGCCCGCGCGGAGGGCGCCCTCCGCCTCACCCTCCGCGTCCTCGCCCACAACACCCCCGCCCGCACCCTCTACGAAACCGAGGGCTTCACCGTCGAGGGCGTCCTACCGGGCGAGTTCCTCCTGGCCGGAAAATACGTCGACGACATCCAGATGGGCCGCCCCCTGACGCCCTGACACCGCCCCTGTTTGCTGGATCCGCCCCGCTGGTGCGGTGCCCACCCTCGGCCCCGCCCGGGCTGCCGCTCCCGCCGGGCCGGCGCCCGCCCGGCACCTCCGCCACCTCCGTTGTGGGCATTCGTTCCGCTGGGGCGGAACGGGTGGGCACAACGGAACGGTGCCCTTTGCCGGGCCTAGGCTCCTGGTGCTTTGACCTCCACCACTGGTGCGCCGTGCTCGTGGTGCGGCCAGGTGCAGGTGCGGAAGGCGCCCGCATGGGCGCCGTCCCGTGTGCCCACCCGTCCCGCCCTGCGGGACGATTGCCCACACGGGCGCGGGGCGCGGGCCCGCACGGGGGCGGGGTCAGCCGCCGTTTTCGTGGGGGGTTGGTTCTACGGACGTGCCGGTCAGGTCCTCGATCGCGTCCTGCCCCGCCCCCCGCCCCGCCCGATACGCCTCGCTCCACGGCGGCACCGGCGGCGGCACGGCCGCCCCGTGATGCCCCGGAGGCACGGGCGCCGCGCGTTCCAGGAAGCGGAGCAGCTCCACCGGGATCGGCAGCACCAGCGTCGAGTTCTTCTCGGCGGCGACGGCCATGACCGTCTGCAGCAGCCGCAACTGCAACGCGGACGGCGCGTCCGCCATCTGATGCGCCGCCTCCGCCAGCTTCTTCGACGCCTGCAGCTCCGCGTCCGCGTTGATCAGCCGCGCCCGCCGCTCCCGGTCCGCCTCCGCCTGCCGGGCCATCGACCGCTTCATCGTCTCCGGCAGGGAGACGTCCTTGATCTCCACCCGGTCGATCTGCACGCCCCACCCGATCGCCGGCGAGTCCAGCATCAGCTCCAGGCCCTGGTTGAGCTTCTCCCGGTTGGACAGCAGGTCGTCGAGGTCGCTCTTGCCGATGATCGACCGCAGCGAGGTCTGCGCCATCTGCGAGACGGCGAACTTGTAGTCCTCCACCCGCACCAGCGCCTCGGCCGCGTCGACCACCTTGAAGTAGACGACCGCGTCCACCCGCACCGTCACGTTGTCCCGGGTGATGCCCTCCTGGGCCGGGACGGGCATCGTGACGATCTGCATGTTCACCTTGTGGAGCCGGTCCACGACGGGAACGATCATGGTGAACCCGGGCTTGCGGACCTCGCCGCGCAGCCGCCCGAAGCGGAACACCACCCCGCGCTCGTACTGCTTCACCACCCGCGCGGCAGCGCCCACGTACGCCGCGGTCGCCGCCCCCGCCCCCGCGGCCGCCATCAGGATTTCTTCGATCATCACGGCCCCCTCAGGAAGGGTTACAGCCAGGGTATTCCCCTACAGCCAGCCCGCGAACTCCAGCAACAGCTCCCCGTCCGCCCGCCGCCCCGCCGTCAGCGCCCGGGTCGCGGACTCGACGGCGCGGAACAGGGTCCAGCCGCGCAGCCGCTCCCGGTCCAGCTCCAGGGAGTCGGCGAGCTTGTTCACCCGCCGCCGGGCCGAGGACGCGCCGGCCGAGGAGGCCACCAGGTCCTCCACCCGGTCCCGTACCAGCCGCGCCAGGTCGTAGGCGCGCTCGCCGACCAGGGGCTCGGGGCCGACCGCGAGCCACGGGGCCCGGTCACCGGCCAGCACCTTGCCCTGCCGGAAGCAGCCGTGCAGCAGCAGGCTCTCCGCGGGCCCGGCGACCAGCTCGTCGCGGGCGGCGAGCGCGGCGGCCACCAGGGCGCCGGCCTCGGGGTCGGCCCGGTAGGGGTCCATGGCCGACGCCTGCCGGGCCGTCCGCTCGGCGACCGACTCGAAGCCGTGGCCGGCGGGCGGCTCCACCCACAGCCTCCGCACGGTCCCGGCGGCCTCCAGGAGCGCCTTCGCCTCCGGCAGGGAGCGCAGCGACACCTCGGGGTGCAGCCGCTCCAGGACCAGCGCGCCCTCCGCCGTCTCGTCGAGGAGCCGGACCGCGCCCCAGCCGTTCCAGTGCGCGAGCGCGTCCCGCTCCAGGTCCGGCCGGGTGAATCCGGGGGCGATCTTCACGACGGCGTCGGGGACTAGCACGACGAGGCTGCTGCGCCCGCCGGGGGCCATCACCCGCTCGGCGGGGAGACCGGCGTGGTCGAGCGTCTCCCGGGCGAGGTCCGGGAGCCTCCCGAGCCACTCGGCCGCGGCAGCGTCCCCGTACGTCTCGCCGAGGGCCCGCACCAGTCGCTGCGGCGGTTCGAAACCCATACGTGCGTTGTTCCTTCGGCTCGGCTCAGGCCCGTTCGGCGAGCCCAGGAAAGGTTACGTCGCTGCCGCGCCAGCGGACCGCCCGCACCGCCGCCTCGCGCAGCGCGGCCGCCGCGTCCCGCCGCAGCGGCCCGTCGGCGGAGCGCACCAGGTCGGAGTAGACGCCGGCGATCCGCTCCTCCAGGACGGCCGCGAGGCGGACGGCGGCGGCGCCGTCGGGCACCGGGAAGGGCAGGGCGTAGCCGGCGGCCGCGGCGACCGGCACGGCGCCCAGGTCCCGTACGGTGCGGCGCAGCGCGTCGCGCCGGGCGCGGTGGGCCTCGTAGGCGGCGGTGGCCTCGGGGCGCCGGGCGTCGCCGACGCGGGCGCCGACGACCCCGTAGCCGTACACGGCGGCGTGCTCGGCGGCGAGTGCGGCCTGGGCCGCGTCGAGCGCGGTCATCCCCGGCCCCCTTCGGTCGGAGCCGTCAGCAGATAGGCGTGGGCCGCGCCGGAGGCGGCGACGGAGGCGAGCAGCCGGGCGTACTCGGGCGGCGCGGTCAGGAGGGCGGCGGTGTGGCTGTCGGCGGTCGCCCGTACGGCGGTGGTGAGCATCTTCAGCGCCGCGTCCGGATCGGCGGGTACGCGGATGAAGGCGAGCGAGGGGGAGGGCGACGGGGATCCGGAGGGGGAGCCGGTCGCGGCGGAGCCGGGCGCCTGGGGCGCCCCGCCCTCGCCCAGCGCCTTCACATGGGCCGCGACCGAGGCCCGCAGCGGCGCGAGCCGGGCCGCGAGCGCCGGGTGCCCGGAGATCACGGCGTCGTACCGCAGCAGCAGGTCGCGGCTGGTGTTCGCGGAGCGGGTGCGCAGGGCCGCCTCCGCGCGTGCCGCCCGTTCGGCCGCGTCGGGTTTCCTCGGGGTGTCGTTCCCGCCGGACGTACAGCCCGCGAGGGTCGCCGCCGCGCCCGCCGCGAGGAGCGCGCGCCTGCCCACTGTCGTCACGCCTACTCCCTCGCGTGTTCGAATATCTTCGAAGATCACCGCAGGCGAGCGTACCCGCGGCCCCCGGCCCGGTGGACGGCAACACCCTCCTGGACCGGATACCCTTTGATCTGACACGCGACGAACCCACAACAGCACACGCGGCCGAGGAGTCACCCGGATGAGCACCACCCAGAGCGAACGGCTGCGCGGTCTTCTGGAGCCGCTCGTTCACGCGAAGGACCTCGACCTCGAAGAGATCGAGGTGTCCCGGGCCGGCCGCCGCGGACTGCTGAGGGTCATCGTCGATTCGGACGAGGGTGTCGAGCTGGACGCCTGCGCCGAGCTGAGCCGCGTCATCTCCGAGAAGCTCGACGAGACGGACGCGATGGGCGAGGGCGAGTACGTCCTCGAAGTCAGCTCGCCGGGCGCCGACCGCCCTCTCACCCAGCACCGTCACTACGTGCGCGCCACCGGCCGTCTGGTGAAGCTGCTGCTGACGCCCGAGGCCGGCGGCGGCGAGGTCGTCACCCGCATCCTGGCCGTGGACGAGGACGGTCTGGACACCGAGGTGCCGGGCGTGAAGGGCCGCAAGGCCACCGCCCGCCGGGTGGAGTTCACGGAGATCGCCAAGGCGCGTGTCGAGATCGAGTTCAACCGCAAGGACAAGAAGGAAGAGGAGGCGTAGCCGTGGACATCGACGTGAAGCTCCTGAAGGGCTTGGCACAGGAGAAGGAAATCTCCTTCGAGATGCTGGTCGAGGCGATCGAGTCGGCCCTCCTCATCGCGTACCACCGCACCCCGGACGCCCGCCGCCACGCGCGCGTGGAGCTGAACAAGAGCACCGGTCACGTGACGGTGTGGGCGAAGGAAGACCCCGCCGAGCTGGAGGAGGGGCAGCAGCCGAAGGAGTTCGACGACACGCCGTCGGACTTCGGCCGGATCGCGGCGAGCACCGCCCGCCAGGTCATCCAGCAGCGCCTGCGGGACGCCGAGAACGACGTCACCTTCGGCGAGTACGCCCGCCGCGAGGGCGACATCGTGGCCGGCCAGGTGCAGCAGGGCAAGGACCCGAAGAACGTCCTCGTCAAGCTGGACGACAAGCTGGAGGCCATCCTGCCGGTGCAGGAGCAGGTGCCGGGCGAGGAGTACACGCACGGTCTGCGGCTGCGGACGTACGTCGTGCGGGTGGCGAAGGGTGTGCGCGGTCCGTCCGTCACCCTGTCGCGCACGCACCCCAATCTGGTGAAGAAGCTCTTCGCGCTCGAGGTGCCGGAGATCGCCGACGGTTCCGTCGAGATCGCCGCCATCGCGCGTGAGGCCGGTCACCGCACGAAGATCGCCGTCCGTTCCACCCGTTCGGGCCTGAACGCCAAGGGCGCCTGCATCGGCCCCATGGGCAGCCGGGTGCGCAATGTGATGGCGGAGCTGCTCGGCGAGAAGATCGACATCGTCGACTGGTCGGACGACCCGGCCGAGATGGTGGCGAACGCCCTGTCCCCGGCGCGGGTCTCCAAGGTCGAGATCGTCGACCTGGCCGCCCGTTCGGCCCGGGTGACGGTGCCCGACTACCAGTTGTCCCTGGCCATCGGCAAGGAGGGGCAGAACGCCCGTCTGGCCGCACGGCTCACCGGATGGCGGATCGACATCCGCCCGGACACCGAGCCGGGCGGGCCGTCGGACCAGGAGGGCTGAGCGGCGCCGCCGCACGGCGAAGACCTTTTTTGGCCAACGACTGTTCGATTTTTGCCCCGAACGGGTGAGGTCGCTACGGGGAGGTAGACTTAATAGTGTCTGGCCGGACGCATGCCCGCGCGTGCCCTGAGCGAACCTGTGTGGGATGCCGGGAGCGAGCGGCCAAGAGCGACCTGCTGCGGATCGTGATGAATAAGGGCGAGTGCGTCCCCGATCATCGCGGTACGCTGCCCGGCCGGGGTGCGTACGTGCACCCCGCCTTGCACTGTCTCGACCTGGCGGTCCGTCGCCGGGCGTTCCCGAGGGCCTTCAGGGCCCAGGGCCCGCTCGACACGGCGACGCTGCGCCACCACGTCGAGCAGGCGGCACCGCAGTGAACAAGAAGTACGGCACGGAACCCCGTGCGGTCAGGTACCTCGCGAGTTGGAAGTAGGTCGAGATTGCGATGAGCACTCGATGAGTACGCGATGAGTACGCCCATGAAGTAGCGACGGTCCGGCGGTAACCGGACCTCAAAGGAGCGAAGTGGCTAAGGTCCGGGTATACGAACTCGCCAAGGAGTTCGGAGTGGAGAGCAAGGTCGTCATGGCCAAGCTCCAAGAACTCGGTGAGTTCGTCCGTTCGGCGTCCTCGACGATCGAGGCGCCGGTCGTGCGCAAGTTGACTGACGCGCTGCAGGGTCCCGGCGGCAACGCCGGCAAGACCGCGGCGAAGCCCGGCGCCCCCCGCAAGGCGGCGCCTTCCCCCAAGCCGGCCCCCGCGCCCTCCCCGGCGCAGGCCGCACGTCCGGCTGCCCCGAAGCCTGGAGCGCCCACCCCGGCGCCCAAGCCCGCGGCCGCCGAGAAGCCCGCGGCGGCCCCCGCCGCCCCGGGTCCCCGTCCCACCCCGGGTCCGAAGCCCGCGGCCGCGCCCAAGCCGGCGCCCGCCGCCCCGGCTCCGACCACCCCGGAGTTCACCGCGCCTCCGTCGGCCCCGGCCGCCGGTCCGCGCCCCGGCGGCGCGGCCCCCGGTCCGCGTCCGACCGGTGCCCGCCCGGGCCAGCAGGCCCCGCGCCCCGGTCAGCAGTCCCCGCGTCCCGGCGGCCAGCAGGCCCCGCGTCCGGGTGCCCGTCCGGCCGGTCCCCGTCCGGGCAACAACCCCTTCACCTCCGGCGGCTCCACCGGCATGGCGCGTCCCCAGACGCCCCGTCCGGGTGGCGGCGCGCCGCGTCCCGGCGGCCCCGGTGCCGTTCCGGGCGCGCCGCGTCCGCAGGGCCCCGGTGCCGTGCCCGGCGCCCCGCGTCCGCAGGGCCAGGGTGCGCGTCCGACCCCGGGCGGCATGCCCCGCCCGCAGGCTCCCCGTCCGGGCGGCGCGCCCGGCGGTAACCGTCCGAACCCGGGCATGATGCCGCAGCGTCCCGCGGCCGGCCCGCGTCCGGGCCCCGGCGGCCGTGGCCCGGGTGGCCCCGGCGGTCGTCCCGGCGGTCCCGGTGGCGGCGGCGGTCGTCCCGGCTTCGCCGGTCGTCCGGCCGGTCCCGGCGGCGGTGGCGGCGGCTTCGCCGGCCGTCCCGGTGGTCCCGGTGGCGGCGGCGGTCGCCCGGGTGGTCCCGGCGGCGGTGGCGGCGGCTTCGGCGGTCGTCCCGGCGGCTTCGGCGGCCGTCCCGGCGGCCCCGGTGGCCGTGGTGGCACGCAGGGCGCCTTCGGTCGTCCCGGCGGTCCCGCGCGTCGCGGTCGCAAGTCGAAGCGGCAGAGGCGCCAGGAGTACGAGGCCATGCAGGCCCCGTCCGTGGGCGGCGTGATGCTGCCTCGCGGCAACGGCGAGACCATTCGCCTGTCGCGCGGTGCGTCCCTCACCGACTTCGCGGAGAAGATCAACGCCAACCCGGCGTCGCTCGTCGCGGTCATGATGAACCTCGGCGAGATGGTCACGGCCACGCAGTCCGTCTCCGACGAGACGCTGCAGCTCCTCGGCGACGAGATGAACTACACCGTTCAGATCGTCTCGCCGGAGGAGGAGGACCGTGAGCTGCTCGAGTCCTTCGACATCGAGTTCGGCGAGGACGAGGGCGGCGAGGAAGAGCTCGTCTCCCGTCCGCCGGTCGTGACCGTCATGGGTCACGTCGACCACGGTAAGACCCGACTCCTCGACGCCATCCGCAAGACCAACGTGGTCGCGGGCGAGGCCGGTGGCATCACCCAGCACATCGGTGCCTACCAGGTCGCCACCCGCGTCAACGACGAGGACCGGGCCATCACCTTCATCGACACCCCGGGTCACGAGGCGTTCACCGCCATGCGTGCCCGTGGTGCGAAGTCGACCGACATCGCGATCCTCGTGGTGGCGGCCAACGACGGTGTGATGCCCCAGACGATCGAGGCGCTGAACCACGCCAAGGCGGCCGAGGTGCCGATCGTGGTCGCGGTCAACAAGATCGACGTCGAGGGCGCGGACCCGACCAAGGTGCGCGGTCAGCTCACCGAGTTCGGTCTGGTCGCGGAGGAGTACGGCGGCGACACGATGTTCGTCGACATCTCCGCCAAGCAGGGCCTGAACATCGACAAGCTGCTCGAGGCCGTCGTCCTCACCGCCGACGCCGCCCTGGACCTCCGGGCCAACCCGAACCAGGACGCGCAGGGCATCGCGATCGAGTCCCACCTCGACCGCGGCCGCGGTGCGGTCTCGACCGTCCTCGTCCAGCGCGGAACGCTGCGCATCGGCGACACGATGGTCGTCGGCGACGCGTACGGCCGTGTCCGGGCCATGCTCGACGACAAGGGCAACAACGTCGAGGAGGCGACCCCGTCGACTCCGGTCCTGGTCCTGGGTCTCACCAACGTCCCGGGCGCCGGCGACAACTTCCTCGTCGTCGACGAGGACCGCACGGCCCGCCAGATCGCCGAGAAGCGCGCCGCGCGGGAGCGCAACGCCGCCTTCGCCAAGCGCGTCCGCCGGGTGTCCCTCGAGGACCTCGACAAGGTGCTCAAGGCCGGTCAGATCCAGGAACTCAACCTCATCATCAAGGGCGACGCGTCCGGTGCGGTCGAGGCCCTGGAGTCCTCCCTGCTCCAGCTCGACGTCGGCGAAGAGGTCGACATCCGTGTCCTGCACCGCGGTGTGGGTGCGGTCACCGAGTCGGACATCGACCTGGCCATGGGCTCCGACGCCATCGTCATCGGCTACAACGTCCGTGCGGCCGGCCGTGCCGCGCAGATGGCGGAGCGCGAGGGCGTCGACGTCCGGTACTACTCGGTCATCTACCAGGCGATCGAGGAGATCGAGGCGGCGCTCAAGGGCCTCCTCAAGCCGGAGTACGAAGAGGTCGAGCTCGGTACGGCGGAGATCCGCGAGGTCTTCCGCTCGTCCAAGCTGGGCAACATCGCCGGTGTCCTCATCCGCTCGGGCGAGGTCAAGCGCAACACCAAGGCGCGCCTCATCCGCGACGGCAAGGTCGTGGCCGAGAACCTCAACATCGAGGGTCTGCGCCGCTTCAAGGACGACGTCACCGAGATCCGCGAGGGCTTCGAGGGTGGTATCAACCTCGGAAACTTCAACGACATCAAGGTCGACGACGTCATCGCGACGTACGAGATGCGCGAGAAGCCGCGCGCGTAACGCACAGCGCTGAGACCGGGGCCGGTCGGCGGGAAGTATTTCCGTCGATCGGCCCCGGCCGTTGCGTGTACGGTTTTGATGTTCCTGTCGGGCCGTCGCCCGGCAGGCCGTCGAACCCGAACCGGCGGGACATCCGGCACCGCATGTACGTGGGGACCCTGTCCTTCGATCTGCTCCTCGGCGACGTCCATTCGTTGAAGGAGAAACGCTCCGTCGTCCGGCCCATCGTCGCCGAGCTCCAGCGCAAGTTCTCCGTGAGCGCGGCCGAGGTGGGCGACCAGGACCTCCACCGCAGGGCCCGTGTGGGGGTCGCGCTGGTCGCGGGGGACGCGGGGTTCGTGTCGGACGTGCTCGACCGCTGTGAGCGGCTGGTCGCGGCCCGTCCCGAGGTGGAACTGCTGTCGGTGCGACGCAGGCTCCACACTGATGAAGACTGAATGTGCAAGGCAAAGAAGGAGAAGGACCAGTGGCCGACAACGCGCGGGCGAAGAAACTGGCGGACCTCATCCGGGAGGTGGTCGCCGAGAAGCTGCAGCGCGGCATCAAGGACCCGCGCCTGGGTACGCACGTGACCATCACGGACACCCGCGTCACCGGTGACCTGCGGGAGGCCACGGTCTTCTACACGGTCTACGGCGACGAGGAGGAGCGGGCCAGCGCCGCCGCCGGCCTGGAGAGCGCCAAGGGCATCCTGCGCTCGGCCGTCGGCCGGGCCGCGGGCACCAAGTTCACCCCGACGCTCACCTTCGTGGCCGACGCCCTCCCGGAGACCGCCCGGAACCTGGAGGACCTCCTCGACCGGGTGCGGGCCTCCGACGCCAAGGTGCGCGAGGCGTCCTCGGGCGCCACGTTCGCCGGCGAACCCGACCCGTACAAGAAGCCCGGCGAGGACGAAGCCGCCGAATGAGCAAGGCAACCACCACGCCCGACGGGCTTGTCATCGTCGACAAGCCGTCGGGCTTCACTTCGCACGACGTCGTGGCCAAGATGCGCGGGATCGCCAGGACCCGCCGGGTCGGCCACGCCGGCACGCTCGACCCCATGGCCACCGGCGTCCTCGTCCTCGGCGTGGAGCGGGCGACCAAGCTGCTCGGTCACCTCGCGCTGACCGAGAAGGAGTACCTGGGCACGATCCGCCTCGGGCAGACCACCGTCACCGACGACGCCGAGGGCGAGATCACGGCGTCGGTCGACGCGTCGAAGGTCACCCGCGAGCAGATCGACGCGGGCGTGGCCGAGCTCACCGGCGACATCATGCAGGTCCCGTCGAAGGTCTCCGCCATCAAGATCGACGGCAAGCGGTCCTACGCCCGCGTGCGCGGCGGCGAGGAGTTCGAGATCCCGGCCCGGCCGGTCACCGTCTCCTCCTTCCGGGTGTACGACGTGCGGGAGGCCACCGCGGAGGACGGCACCCCGGTCGTCGACCTGGTCGTCTCCGTCGTCTGCTCCTCCGGCACCTACATCCGGGCGCTCGCCCGGGACCTCGGCGCCGGACTCGGCGTGGGCGGCCATCTGACCGCGCTGCGCCGCACCCGGGTCGGCCCGTACAAGCTGGACGCGGCCCGCACCCTGGACCAGCTCCAGGAGGAGCTGACGGTCATGCCGGTCGCCGACGCGGCCGCGGCGGCGTTCCCGCGCTGGGACGTCGACGAGAAGCGGGCGCGCCTGCTGCTGAACGGCGTCCGCCTGGAGATGCCGGAGTATCCGCCGGGCCCGGTCGCGGTCTTCGGCCCGGACGGGCGGCTGCTCGCCCTGGTCGAGGCGCAGCGCGGCAAGGCGAAGAGCCTGGCCGTCTTCGGCTGAGCCGGAGCGCGGCCCTCGGGCTCGCGTGGGCGGGGCACCTGTGGGTGCCCCGCCCCTCGCTTCCCCTCCCTTCACCCCTTCGGGGAAGCGCTCGAAGTGAACGGGGGGAGCGCGAGGGGGCGCGTTCGGCCGGCCCACTGCCCCGGTGATCACCGGCCGCCTACCGTCGGAGCATGGGGAGCGGGGACCGGGCGACGCTGGTACGGATCGAGGATCCGTCCGGCCGCGCCGTGGGCACCGGATTCCTCGTCGACCACCACGGCACCGTCCTCACCGGCCACGAGGTCGTCGCCGCCGCCGGCCCCGACGGCCTGCTGCTGCGGACCCCCGGCGGCCGCGCCGTCCGCGCCGAGCCCGCCGACATCACCCCGCTGCCCGACAGCGGCCTCGCGCTCGTCCGCACCGGGGGCCTGGACGCCCGCCCCCTGCCGCTCTCCACCCGGCAGGCCCTCGAACCCGGTACGTACGTGCGGATCGCCGCCCACGGCTGGCGCGAGGCCCGCGTGCTCGGCCCCACCGCCGGCCCCGCGCTCGAACTCGCCATCGGCACCGAGGGCGCCGAGGCCCTGCACGACGGCGGCCCCGCCGGCGGGCCCGTCCTCGACCCCGTCACCGGCGCCGTCCTCGCCGTCCTCGGCACCGCCCGGCACGGCGACCGGCGCGCCGCCGGCCACGCCCTGCCCCTCCCGACCGACGGACCGCTCGCCCCGTTCCTGCGCCGCAACGCCGCCACCGTCCCCTGCTACGGCCACGACCTCAACCCGGCCGGCGTCCTGGAGCTCACCGCGACGACGACCGGCGCCTGCGAGGACCTGCCCGCCGCCCGCGTCCACGACGACGGGACCGCGACCGTCCTCGCGATCGTCGGCGCCCCCGGCACCGGCCGCACCACCGCCCTCGCCTGCCTGGCCCGGGCCCGCGCCCACGCGCCGGAGCCCGCCCCCACCGTCTGGCTGCGCGGCGCCGACCTGCACGCCGAGGACCGCTCCGTCGCGGACGCCGTCGGCCGCGCCCTGCGGCGGGCCGGGCGCGTCGCCGCCGCCTCCGGCACACCCGGCGACCCCGCCTCCGTCACGCCCGAGCAGGCCGCCGCCCACGGCCCCCTCGTCGTCGTCCTCGACGGCCCCGAGGAGATGCCGCCGCAGCTCGCCCACCGCCTCGCCGCCTGGACCGGCGCCACCGAGCGGTGGCTCGCCGAGCACGGCGCCCGGCTCTTCGTCGCCTGCCGGCCCGAGCACTGGGAGGAGGCGTGCGGGCTGTACGAGACGGAGCCGGCGACCGTCGTCCTGGGCGACCTCACCGAGGCGGAGGCGGCCGAAGCCCGGCGGCGCCACGGCGTCCCCGACGACGGCATCGCCGAGGAGGACGCCCGCCACCCGCTCGCGCTGCGGCTGCTCGGCGAGGTCAGGGCGGCCGCGCGGGGCGAGCTGCCCGGGCGGCCCGACCGGCACGAGATCTTCCAGGCCCACCTGGACCTGATGTGCCTGCGCGTCGCCGTCCGCATCGCCGCCGCGGGCCGCCCCGTCCTGCGCGGCACCGCCGTGCGCCGCCTCGCCGCGAAGGTCAGCGGCCGGGTCCACGAGGCCGCCCGCCGCTGCCTCGGCCCCGGCCAGGGCGAACTGGACCGGGCGTCCTTCGAGGAACTCTTCCCCTGGCGCACCGGCTGGGCCTCCGCCGTCCTCACCGAGTCCCTCCTCGTCCCGGCGGGCAGCGGCTACCGCTTCGCCCACGAGGAGCTCGCCGACTGGCTCCAGGGCGCCCACCTCGACATCGACCGCGCCCTCGACACCCTGATCCACCACCCCGCCCCCCTCCCCGTCCCCCACCACCGCATCGGCCCCGTCCTCCAGTCCCTCCACCACCTCCACCACGACCACGGCCCCACGGGCCTCACCCCGCGCCTGACGTACCTGATCGACGCCCTCCCCTCCGCCCCGGCCGCCCCCGACGACACCCCTCCCGCCCGGGGCCGCCACCGGGCGGCCGCCGCGACCGGGCCGGCCCCGGGAGGGGTCACCGTCGCGGCACCCGCGGCCACGACGGCCGCGCAGGCGGCGTGGGCCGCCGATGCCGCAGAGGCCGTCCGGCCTCCGGCCGGCCCCGCCGGGCTGCCGCCAGGCGTCGAGCGCGGAGCCCCCGACCCGTCCCGGGCCGCGCTCGGATGGGCGGGGTCGTCGGTGGGGCGTGGCGGCGGCCTTCCCAGTGGGGCGCCGCTGCCCGCGCCGCGCGCCGGAGGACCCGCAGGGCCCGGGGCGGCCGCCGCTTCCCGTGCCGGTGGTCGGCTCGGGCGGCGTGGGGAAGGGGGCTGGTGGGCCGCACGGTTGCTCGGTGGGGTGCTCGGGGAGGTGCGGGATGCGCGGCCGTATCTGCCCGTGCTGCGGCGGCTCGCCGACCGGGTCGGGGAGGGCGCGGTCGGCGGGTTCGGGGCGGAGTTCTGGGGGCGGCTGCGGGTCGGCGAGGGGGAGGGGCTCGATCTGCTGCGGCGGCTCGTGGTCGCCGACCCCGCCCCGTCCGGACGCGCTCGCGGCCCCCGGTTCCTCGACCTCGCCGCCGAGCGGCTCATGGCCGACCCGCGCGGGGTGCAGCCCCTGCTGTGCCGGTGGTTCGGGGACGAGCGGCCCCTGGCCGCGGCCCCGGGCGCCACCGTCGGCACCGCCGCCCAGGCGCTGCTGCACACCCACCGCGCGCTCGCCGTGGACGATCTCTGCGAGGCCCTCGTCGCCACCGCCCACCCGCTCGCCGAAGGGCTGCTCGCGGCGCTCGCCGAGGACGAGCCGGCGGCGGTGTGCCGGGCCGTCGACCGGTGGGCGCACGACGACGGGCGCCCCGAGCGGCGCGCGGCCGCGGCGGCGTACGGCCTGCTCGTCGCCCCCCACGTGACGGCCGCCGCCGACCGCGACACCCTCCGGTACGCGGCCCTCGCCCTCCTCGCCCGCCCCGACGACCGGCCCCTGCACGGCGCCGCCCTCGGGCTGCTGCTCCGCGACCCGAACGTCCGCGGCCGGTTCCTGCCCCGCGCGCTCGCCGACCCCGACGTGCCCGTGGACGCCCTCGCCGCCGCCCTGCCCACCCACCCCGAACCGGTCCTCGACGCGCTCCGGGCCCGGCTCCACGGCCCCGACCCCGCGCCCGTGCTGCGCGTCCTCGCCGAGGTCGGCCCGCCCCGCCTGGCCCGCCGGGCCGCCGCCCTCGTCGCCGAATACGCCGAGCGGCACCCCGAGGGCGCGCCGCTGGTCGCCGCCTTTGTCGACCGCCGCCTGGAGGACGGCCCGGAGGCCCGCTGCGTCCTGCATCCCCTGGTCGTCCACCTCCTGACGCTCCCCGCGACCCGCGCCGCCCTCGCCGCCGCCCTCGGACCCGTCCTCACCGCGCCCGGCACCGGCGCCTCCCGCTTCCTCCGCAGGGAGCTCGCCGCCGAGCTCCGCGCCGCGCTCCGAGACATGGGCGACACGATGCCGATGCCTACGAAGTCGCATGCTCATGGCAGTCTTAGACCTGCGCCAACAGGCGTACACGCGGACTTGGGTACAGGCGGACGAGGAGCGGTCACAGTGCAGCGCTGGCGTGGCTTGGAGGACATCCCCCAGGACTGGGGGCGCAGCGTCGTCACCATCGGCTCCTACGACGGAGTGCACCGCGGGCACCAGTTGATCATCGGGCGGGCCGTGGAGCGCGCCCGCGAGCTCGGCGTCCCCTCGGTGGTCGTCACCTTCGACCCGCACCCCTCCGAGGTCGTCCGCCCCGGCAGCCACCCGCCGCTGCTCGCCCCGCACCACCGGCGCGCGGAGCTGATGGGCGAGCTGGGCGTGGACGCGGTGCTGATCCTGCCGTTCACCGCGGAGTTCTCGCAGCTCTCCCCGGCGGACTTCATCGTGAAGGTGCTCGTCGACAAGCTGCACGCCAAGCGCGTGATCGAGGGCCCCAACTTCCGCTTCGGCCACCGTGCCGCCGGCGACGTCGACTTCCTGGCCGAGCTCGGCGCCACGTACGACTACGACGTCGAGGTGATCGACCTGCGGGTGAGCGGCACGGCGGGCGGCGGCGAGCCGTTCTCCTCGACGCTCGCCCGCCGGCTCGTCGCCGAGGGCGACATGGCGGGCGCCGCCGAGATCCTGGGCCGCCCGCACCGCGTCGAGGGCGTCGTCGTGCGCGGTGCCCAGCGCGGTCGCGAGCTGGGCTTCCCGACGGCCAACGTCGAGACCCTGCCGCACACCGCGATCCCGGCCGACGGCGTCTACGCGGGCTGGCTGACCGCCGACGGCGAGCGGATGCCCGCCGCGATCTCGGTCGGCACCAACCCGCAGTTCGACGGCACGGAGCGGACCGTGGAGGCGTACGCGATCGACCGCGAGGGCCTCGACCTGTACGGCCTGCACGTGACCGTCGACTTCCTCGCCTACGTGCGCGGGATGCTCAAGTTCGACACCCTCGACGACCTGCTCGTGGCGATGGCCGACGACGTCGAGAAGTGCCGTGAGCTGACCGCCGCGTACGACGACGGCCGCCGCTCGCTCACCGGCTGACGCCCCCGCGGTGCCGCGCCCGGCCCCGGCCGGCGCTCCTCACCAGGTGACCCACAGCTCCTTCGGTCCGCGAATCAGGCCCTTGGACTGGAAGACCGTGTCCTCCGGCCGGTCCGCGAGCCGCAGCTCCGGGTAGCGGGTGAGCAGCGTCGACAGCATCACCTCGGACTCCATGCGGGTCAGCATCGCGCCCATGCAGTGGTGCGGCCCGTGGCCGAAGGAGACATGGCCGACACCCGTACGGTCGAAGTCGACGGTGTGCGGGTCCTCGAAGACCGCCGGGTCGCGGTTGGCGGCCAGGTAGGAGGCGTACACCGCCTCGCCGGCCCGGATCACCACCCCGCCGACCTCCACGTCCTCCAGGGCGATCCGGGGCAGGCCGACGCCGTTGCGGTGCGGGATCCAGCGCAGCAGCTCGTCCACGGCCTGGGGGAGCAGCTCCGGTTCGGCGCGCAGCCGGGCCGCCAGGTCCGGCCGGGTGAGCAGCAGATAGACCATGTTGGCGCTGTTGTTCCGTACCGCGTGCGCGCCGCTGATCAGGATCGCCATGGCGAGCGACACGGCCTCGTCGACGTCGATCCGGCCCTCGGCCAGGGACTCGGCCAGCACCCCGGCGAGGTCCTCGGCCGGCTCGGCCCGGCGCCGGTCGAGGAGCCGGGAGATGTAGCCGTGGATCTGCGCCTTCGCCGCCCGGCTGCTCTCCGGGCCGGGGCCGGAGGACAGGATCAGGTCCGGCCAGGAGGCGAGCTCCGCCCGGTCCTCCTCGGGGATGCCGAGCAGGTCGCAGACCACCGCCATCGGCAGCGGACCGTGCAGGTGCTTCATCAGGTCGGCGGGGCGCCCGGAGCGCTCCATGGCGTCGAGGAGCCGGTCCGTGGTCGCCTGGGCGAGCGGGCGGAGCCGTTTGGTCGACTGCCCGGTGAACGCCTTCGTCACCGCCTTGCGCAGTTGGGTGTGGTACGGCGGATCGGCGTAGTTCAGCGCCGCCTTGGAGGCCACCATGTGGCCGGTCATCTTGGTCACCTGGCGGTCCAGCAGGGCCGTCCGGCTGAACCGGGGGTCGGAGGTCACCGCGCGGACGTCGTCGTAACGGGTGACCAGCCACGCGTCGTGGTCCGCGCCGAACGGCAGCCGGATCCGGGCGACGGGCTCCTCGTGCAGCAGCTCGAGCAGCAGCGGGTCGAATTCGAGGGCCGGCAGGTCCTCGACCGCCCAGGTGCGGACGGGCCGCGGCGCGGCCGGGGGTTCGGACGTGACGGGTCCGGAGGTGACGGGTTCGGAGGTCATGAGGAGGCTGTTCCCGGCCGTGGGCGACCGCGACACGCCGGGGACCGACAGCCCCCTGAACGGAGGACGCGCCGGTACCGCCCTCCGGCGGCGCCGCACCCGCCCGGTTCGCCCGCCTGGCGGTCACGCTCCGCGACCGTCCGGTCGCCCTCGCGGTTGCGGGCTCGCGACGACGGGGTGAGTGTGGGCCCAGTTCACGGCGAACGAGACGAAGGAGCGCGTGTCGTGGTGACTCTGTGCAAACCCGCGGTGTCCGTACCCGAGTACGTGATCACGATGGAGGAGACCCTCGAGCTCGCCCGCTCACGCCATGCCGACCACCCCCAACTGGCCCTCGCGCTGCGGCTGATCGGGAACACGGGGGTCACCCGTCGGCACATCGTGCAGCCGATCGAGGAGACCCTGAAGCATCCCGGCTTCCAGGAGCGCAACGCGCTCTACGAGGCCGAGGCGAAGGCCCGCGTACCCGCGGTGATCAAGGAGGCCCTGGACAACGCCGGGCTGGGGCCCCAGGACATCGACATGATCGTCTACGTGTCGTGCACGGGCTTCATGATGCCCTCGCTCACCGCCTGGCTGATCAACACCATGGGCTTCCCCAGCCACACCCGGCAGATGCCCATCGCCCAGCTCGGCTGCGCGGCGGGCGGCGCGGCCGTCAACCGCGCCCATGACTTCTGCACCGCCTACCCGGACGCCAACGTCCTCATCGTGGCCTGCGAGTTCTGCTCGCTCTGCTACCAGCCCACCGACCTCGGCGTCGGATCGCTGCTGTCCAACGGCCTGTTCGGCGACGCGGTGGCCTCCGCCGTCGTGCGGGGCCGCGGCGGCACCGGCATCGCCCTGGAGCGCAACAACTCCTACCTGGTGCCCGACACCGAGGACTGGATCGCCTACAGCGTGCGCGCCACCGGCTTCCACTTCCTGCTCGACAAGCGGGTGCCCGGAACGATGGAGCCGCTCGCGCCGGCGCTGCGCGAACTCGCGGACGAGCACGGCTGGGACGCCGGGAAGCTGGACTTCTACATCATCCACGCGGGCGGCCCGCGCATCCTGGACGACCTCAGCCGCTTCCTCGAAGTGCCCCCGGAGGACTTCCGCTTCAGCCGCGCCACCCTGACGGAGTACGGCAACATCGCCAGCGCCGTCGTCCTGGACGCGGTGCGCCGGCTCTTCGAGGAGGGCGGCCTGCCGGAGGGCGCGCGGGGCATCCTGGCCGGCTTCGGCCCCGGGATCACCGCCGAGATGTGCCTGGGCCGGTGGACGAACGGGCAGCAGCCCGCGCCCGAGTCCGGCCTCGGCGCCCGCCGCATCGTGGGCTACTCGCCCCAGCACGGCGCCGCCACCCCGGCCCGTACGGCCGCCGCCTGACCTCCACCGGCCGGCCCTCCCCGAGCCTTTCCTCCACCGGCCGGCCCTTCCCGAGCCCGGCCTCCCGCCCGATCGCGTTCCCGCCCGACCGCGCGTCTTCCCGATCGCGTTCGCGGCCCCCACACCGCAGAGGAGAACCCCATGTCCGCCACCCCACCCTCCCTCCGCAGATCCCTGCGCGGCCCCGCCGCCCTGGCCGTCCTGGTCGCCGCCGCGGCCCTCACCGGCGCGCCCGCCCACGCCTCCGCCCGCGTGCCCATGCACCAGTGCTGGATCAACGACGTCCCCGCGCCCCCCGGCGCCCAGGTCAACGGCACGCCCCAGGACGACCACATCTTCTGCGACAGCGACATCGAGGGCGTCACCATCTCCGGCGGCACGGGCAACGACATGATCGAGGTCCGTGGCCTGGTCATCGACTCGGCCGTGATGGGCGGCGAGGGCGACGACGTCATCCGCGCCAAGCACCTGGTGCCGCAGACCACCTTCAGCATGGTGCGGGGCAACCGCGGCAACGACATCATCAAGGTGGCCACCGTGCACGGCGACGGGGCCAAGCTCGGCGCCGTCGTCCACGGCGACGACGGCAACGACAAGATCACCACCGGCTCGGTCCACGGCGCGCCCGGCCAGTTCAACCGGGGCGGCGGCATCGTCACCGGCAACGACGGCGTGGACACCATCAAGACCGGGGTGATCGACTTCTCCGGCCGGGTCCTCGGCGGCAGCGAGAACGACACCATCGAGGCCGCCGCGCTCGGCCCCGAGTCCGGCGGCATGATCCAGTCGGGCCCCGGCGACGACACGATCCAGGGCCCCGGCGGTGCCGTCCTGATCGTGGGCGAGCACTGGGGCACGGTGGACGCGGGCGTCGGCAGGGACACCTGCACCGTGAAGTCCGTCTCGACGCGGACCTCCATCAGCTCGTGCGAGATCCTCCCGAAGGGCTCCCAGGCCCAGAAGCCCGCGGGCCCGCCGCAGGACCCCGCCGCCCCGGACTCCGAGGCGCACCCGCCGCAGCACCCGGCCGAGCCGAACTCCGAGGCGCACCCGCCGCAGCACCCCGCCGAGCCGCCCCACTAGGCAGCACGGGCGGACGGAAGTCGACGTGAGGACGGGCCGCCGGGCCGGACCGGCGGCCCGTCCTCACGCATCGCCCCCGCCCGGTCAGCCCTCCACCCGCACCTCCCGCGCCCAGTGACAGGCCGTCTCCACCCGGTCCGCACCCGCCGCGAGCACCGGAAGGTCCTCCGTACGGCAGCGCTCCGCCACCCCGGCCGCCGCACCCGAGGCCAGCACGGGACAGCGCACATGGAAGCGGCAGCCGGACGGGATCCGCGTCGGGTCCGGCGGCTCGCCGGTCAGCACCACCGGATCGCCGTCGGACTCCGGCAGTACCGACAACAGCGCCCGCGTGTACGGATGCCGCGGCGCCGTCAGGACCGACTCGACGGGACCGGTCTCCACGATCCGGCCCAGATACATCACCGCCACCCGGTCCGCGATGTTCCACGCCAGACCCAGGTCATGCGTCACGACCAGCGCCGACAGGCCCAGCTCGTCGCGCAGCCGCAGCAGCAGGGCCAGGATCTCCCCGCGTACGGAGGCGTCCAGGGAGGCGACCGGCTCGTCCGCGACGATCAGCTCCGGCTCCAGGACCAGCGCGCCCGCGATGACCACCCGCTGGCGCTGGCCGCCGGACAGCTCGTGCGGATAGCGCAGGAAGAACCGCTCCGGAGGCCGCAGCCCGGCCCGCGCCAGGGCCTCGGCGACCGCGGCCCGCTCGTCCCCCGCGTACCCGTGGATCCGCAGCCCCTCCGCCACCGCGTCGTACACCGTGTGCCGCGGGTTCAGCGAACCGCTCGGGTCCTGCAGGACCAACTGGGCCCGCTTCCGGTACGCCTTGAGCGCCTTCCCCGTGTACGACAGGGGCGCGCCGGCGAACCGCACCGTGCCCCCGCTCGGCCGGACCAGGCCGAGCAGCGAGCGGGCCAGCGTCGTCTTGCCGCAGCCGGACTCACCGACCAGGGCCACGATCTCGCCCGCGCCGATGTCCAGGTCCACCCCGTCCACCGCCCGCGCGGACGGCGCGCCCCGCCGCCCCGGGAACACCACCCGCAGCCCCTCCGCCGACAGCAGCGGTCCGGCGGACGGCACGGAAACGTCCGGGCTCATGACGTGCTCCCCACGTGTACGCAGGCCGCCCGGCGCCCCGCGCCCGCCTCCCGCAGCTCCTGGTCCTGGTCCGCGCACCGCTCCACCGCCACCGGGCAGCGCGGATGGAAGGTGCAGCCACCCGGCAGATCGGCCGGGTCCGGCGGGTCACCCGGCAGACCGCGCGG
Source organism: Streptomyces sp. NPDC006339 (assembly GCF_040612775.1). NCBI lineage: Bacteria > Bacillati > Actinomycetota > Actinomycetes > Kitasatosporales > Streptomycetaceae > Streptomyces > Streptomyces sp. NPDC006339. The sequence continues at coordinate 37,681 of NZ_JBEXQW010000041.1, read as the reverse complement.
GGCGCGCCGCGAGGCCGGGTCGCCGATGCGGGGGAACGCCGAGGACAGCGCCCGCCCGTACGGGTGCGCGGCGGCCTCGTACACCGCCTTCGCCGGCCCTTCCTCCACCACCCGCCCCGCGTACATCACGGCCAGCCGGTCACAGGTGTCGGCGAGCACCGCCAGATCGTGGCTGATCATCAGCAGGCCGATGTCCTGCTCGGCGACCAGCCGCTCGATCAGCCGCAGGATCTGGGCCTGGATCATCACGTCGAGCGCGGTCGTCGGCTCGTCCGCCACGATCAGCCGCGGATCGCAGGCCAGCGCCATCGCGATCATCACGCGCTGCCGCTGCCCGCCGGACAGCTCGTGCGGATAGGCTGCCGCCCGCGCCGCCGGCAGGCCCACGTGCTCCAGGAGCTCACCGACCCGGGCGCGGGCCGCCGCCGGGGTGGCCCGGCCGTGCACGAGCAGCGGCTCGGCGATCTGGTCACCGATCCGCCGTACCGCGTTCAGCGAGTGCATCGCGCCCTGGAAGACGATCGACGCCCCCGCCCAGCGCACGGCCCGTAGCCGCCCCCACTTCATGGTGAGCACGTCCTCGCCGTCCAGCAGGATCTCCCCGGTCATCCGGGCCGAGGCCGGGAGCAGCCGGAGCAGCGCGAGCGCCATCGTCGACTTCCCGCACCCCGACTCGCCCGCGACGCCCAGCTTCCGCCCGGCCGGCAGGGTGAGGTCCACGCCCCGTACGGCCGGGACGGCGGCCGGCCCCGACCCGTACGTCACCCTCAGATCCCGTACCTCGAGCAGTGGTTCCGTGCTCAACGCCCCACCCCCAGCCTCGGGTTGAGGACGGACTCGATCGCCCGCCCGCACAGCGTGAACGCCAGCGCGACCAGGGCGATGGCGAGCCCGGGCGGCGCCAGGTACCACCAGTGCCCGGACGAGACCGCGCCCGCCTCCCGCGCGTCCTGGAGCATGCCGCCCCACGACACCACGGTCGGGTCGCCGAGCCCGAGGAAGGCCAGGGTCGCCTCGGTGAGGATGGCCGTCGAGATGCCGAGCGTGGTCTGCGCCAGCACCAGCGGCATCACGTTCGGCAGCACGTGCCGGGTCATGACGTGCCCGTGCCCGCCGCCGAGCGCCCTCGCCCGCTCGATGTACGGGCGGGACTCGACGGCGATCGTCTGCGCCCGCACCAGCCGCGCGGTCGTCGGCCAGCTCGTCACGCCGATCGCCAGGACCACCGTCCACATCGACCGGGACATCACGGTGGCGAGCACGATCGCGAGGACCAGCGCCGGCATCACCAGGAACCAGTCCGTGATCCGCATGAGCACGGTGGAGAACCAGCCGCCGTAGTGCCCGGCGACGATCCCCACCAGGGTGCCGATGGCGACGGACAGCGCCGCGGCGAGGAGGCCGACCAGGAGCGAGATCCGGGCGCCCCAGATCAGCAGGCCGAGCAGCGAGCGCCCGAACTGGTCGGTGCCGAGCGGGAACGCGGCGCTCGGCGATTCGAGCGCGGTGCCGGGCGCCTTCGTCACCGACTGCACGTCGGCGCCGACGAGCAGCGGCGCGGCGAGCGCGAGCAGCCCGATCAGGGCGAGCCCCAGCAGACCGTAGAGCCCCGCCCGGTGACCGCGGTACTGCTTCCAGAAGCGGGCGACCGTGCGGCGCCTGCGCGCCCGGGCCAGAGAGGCCGCCGTCGGAGCGGCCTTCGCCGGCGAGGGCGTCGTCGGTGTGGTCTTCGGCGGTGAGGTCATCGGCCCACCCGGGGGTCGAGCAGCGGATAGAGCAGGTCGGCGATCAGGTTCATCACGATCATCGCTCCGGCGAACACCACGAACAGGCCCTGCACCAGCGGCAGGTCGGGCACGCTGAGCGCCTGGTAGAAGAGGCCGCCGAGCCCCGGCCAGGAGAACACCGTCTCCACCAGGATCGAACCGGCCGCCACATGACCGAGGTTGATGAAGACCATCGTCACCGTCGGGAGCAGCGCGTTCGGTACGGCGTGCCGGCGCCGTACGACGTCGTCGCGCAGCCCCTTCGCCCGGGCGGTGGTCAGATAGTCGCCGCCCATCTCGTCGAGCAGCGAGGACCGCATGACGAGCAGGGTCTGCGCGTAGCCCACGGCGACCAGGGTGAGCACCGGCAGCACCATGTGGTGGGCCACGTCGAGCACGTACCCGAAGCCCGTCTCGCCGGTGCCGGACTCCATGCCGCCGGTCGGGAAGAGGCCGGGGACGGGACCGACACCCACCGAGAACACGATGATCAGCAGCAGACCGAGCCAGAACGACGGCACCGACCACAGGGTCAGCGCCACGCCCGTGTTCAGCCGGTCGCCGAGGCTGCCGTGCCGCCATGCCGAGCGGGTGCCGAGCCACAGGCCGAGCGCCGAGTAGAGCAGCACGGCCGTGCCGGTCAGCAGCAGCGTCGCCGGGAGCTTCTGCGCGATGAGCTCGCCGACCGGGGCGCGGAACTGGTACGACATGCCGAGGTCGCCGGTCAGCGCCTTGGCGCAGTAGTCGGTGAACTGCTGCCACAGCGGCAGATCGAGCCCGAACTGCCTGCGCAGGGTCGCCAGTTGCTCGGCCGTGGTGGGCATCCCGTGGGTCATCGTCTTCACCGGGTCGCCCGGGATGATCCGGAACAGGAAGAAGCTGGTGACCAGCACGGCGAGGAGCGAGACGGCCGCGCCGGCCAGCTTCCCCGCCGCGTGACGGAGATAGGCGGCGGCGGTGCCGGCCCGTGCGCCGCCCTCCGTGGCCTGGACCGACCCGGTGCCGGCGTCGGTCCTGGCCACGGCGGAGGCGGGGGTGCTTGCGCTCGTCACGGGCTACTCGCGGTCGTCTGCGGTGGTGCGGCGGCGCAGCCCGAGGAAGATCCCGACCCCGACCACGACCACGACGGCCGCGCCGATCCCGATCACCACGCCGGTGGACGAGCCGTCGCCGGACCCCTCGTCGGAGGTCCGCGCCGCGGGCACGGCCGACCACCAGCTCCAGTAGCCGTCCTGGCCCCACAGGTTGCCGGCGGCCTCGGGCATGGTGGTGATGGAGGCGATGTGGTCGGTGCGGTATGCCTCCAGGGCGTTCGGGTACGCGAGGATGTTCATGTACCCCGTGTCGTAGAGCCGCGACTGCATCCGCTTGACGATGTCGGCCCGCTTGGCCGCGTCGTACTCGACGGCCTGCTGCGCGTAGAGCGCGTCGAACTGCGGGTCGCAGATGAAGTTGTCGGTGGCGCCGGTGTCCTTGGGGGTCGCGGGCAGCGTGCCGCAGGTGTGGATGGACAGCACGTAGTCCGGGTCCGGGTTCACCGACCAGCCGTCGAAGGCCAGGTCGTAGTCGCCCTTCACCCACGGGTCGGAGACGCTGTCCAGGCACTCGACCTTCAGCCCGATGCCGAGCTTGCCCCACCACTCCTGGAGGTACTTGCCGACGGCCTTGTCGTTGGGGTCGGTGGCGTGACACAGGATGCGGAAGTCCAGCGGCCTGCCGTCCTTGCCGATCCGCTTGCCGGCGCCGTTCTTCCGGTAGCCGGCGGCGTCGAGGACCCGCTCGGCCTCGGCGGGGTCGTAGGCCCGCTTCTGGCCCTCGGCCGGCTTCCAGAAGTACGAGCCGAAGCGCGGCGGGATGTAGCCCTCGCCCTCGACGGCGTGGCCCTGGAAGACCTTGTCCACGAGGGTGGCCCGGTCCACGGCCAGGAACAGCGCCTTGCGCACCGCGGGGTCGAGCAGCGCCTTGTGCCCGTTGCCGAAGGTCCTGCCGTCCTTGGCGCGGGCGCCCGGGTTGGTGGCGAGGGCGAAGAAGCGGCGGCCGGGGGCGTCGTTGACCTTGATGTTCTTCTGGGTCTTCAGGGCGGCCGCCTGAGCGGGCGTCAGGTTCGGTACGAAGGACACCTCGCCCTTCTGGAGGGCGGCGACGGCGGCGTCACCGTCCTTGTAGTACTTGAAGACCAGCTCGTCGAACTTGGGCGCGCCGCGCCAGAACTTCTTGTTCGGCTCGAGCTTGATGTACTGGTCGACCTTGAAGTCCGTGATGACGAAGGGTCCGTTGCCCACGATCGGGAACTGCCGGTCGTTGTTGAACTTCGAGAAGTCGGTGACCTTCTCCCACACGTGCTTGGGCACGATCGGCACGTCCAGGGCCGTCATCGTCGCCTGCGGCTTCTTCAGCTCGATGACGAGGGTCCGCGGGTCGGGCGCGGTGACCTTCTTGAAGTTCGCGGTGAAGCTGCCGTTGGCGGTGGCCGCGTTCGGGTCGGTCATCATCGTGGTGAAGGTCCACGCGGCGTCCTCGGCGGTGACCGGCTTTCCGTCGGACCAGGTGGAGTCCTCGCGGATCGTGTACGTCCAGGTCAGCTTGTCGGGCGAGGACTTCCACGCGGTGGCCAGGCCCGGGATCGGGCGCGCGTCCTTCACGTCGTAGTTGGTCAGGTACTCGTAGGCCAGCCGGTGGATGCTGGTCGAGACGAGCTTCTGGGCGAGGAACGGCGAGAGCGAGTCGACGCTCTGCGAGACGGCGACGGTGAGCGTCGTGCCGGCGGGCTTGTCGTCCGCCCGCGCCGCCTGGGCCGCCTGCGCCGCTTGGGCGGCCTGGGCCGGCTGCGTCGCCTGGGCCGCCTGGGGGACCGCGACGAGCGAGGCGGCGGTGACCCCGGCCGCGGCGAGGAGACGGACGGCTCTGTGGGTGGGGGCCGGACGGGGTGGGACCTTCGTGACCATGACCATGGGGCGTGACCTCGCGTCGGGATGCGTGCGTCGGGGGAAGTGCCGTGGATCTTGGGCTGACGATGGATGAAGCGAAGGTTTATCAGCGGTGATCTGCCGTCGTCAACGATCCCTCAAACCCCATGTGGTCTGCGGGAATGCCACGAGGCCCCGTACCGGAACACCGGTACGGGGCCTCATTGGTCTACTCCTGTGACGCCTTACTGCTGAGGGGCTGGCGGTGCCTGCGGAGGCTGCTGCTGCCAGTTCGGCGGCACCTGGCCGGGGGCCTGGGCCTGCGGTTGCCCCTGGGCCTGCGGGTCGGCGTGCGGGTCGGCGTGCGGCGGGAGCGGCTGCGCCGGGGGCTGCTGCCAGCCCTGCGGCACACCGGGCGCACCGGCCGGCCCGGGCTGCGCCCCGTACGGATGTCCGGGTGCGGGCTGTGCTCCGTACGGCTGACCCGGAACCGGCTGGCCGGGGGCCGCCTGCGGCGGGTAGGGCTGCTGCGGGAACGGCTGGCCGGGCACGGGCGCGGCCCCGTACGGCTGACCCGGCGCGGGCTGCTGCGGCGCGTAGGGCTGACCGGGCATCGGCTGGCCGGGGGCGGGCTGACCCGACATCGGCTGACCGGGCATCGGCTGCCCCGGCACGGGCTGGCCCTGATGACCCGGCATCGGCGGGGCCATGTGCGGAGGCATCGCGCCCTGTCCGTCACCGGTCCACAGTCCCTGCGCCTGCTGCGCCCGTACGAAGTCCTCGGCCACCATCGCCGACAGGTGGAAGTACGCCTCGCGGGTCTTCGGCCGCATCATGTCGAGGTCCACCTCGGCGCCGGCCGCCAGGTGCTCGTCGAAGGGCACCACGACCACACCGCGGCAGCGGGTCTGGAAGTGCTGCACGATGTCCTCGACCTTGATCATCTTGCCGGTCTCGCGGACCCCGGAGATGACCGTGATCGACCGCTGCACCAGCTCCGCGTACCCGTGCGCCGACAGCCAGTCGAGCGTCGTCGAGGCGCTGGAGGCACCGTCCACGGACGGCGTCGAGATGATGATGAGCTGGTCGGCCAGGTCGAGCACGCCGCGCATGGCGCTGTAGAGCAGACCGGTGCCGGAGTCGGTCAGGATGATCGGGTACTGCTTGCCCAGGACGTCGATCGCCCGCCGGTAGTCCTCGTCGTTGAAGGTCGTCGAGACGGCCGGGTCCACGTCGTTGGCGAGGATCTCCAGGCCGGACGGCGCCTGCGAGGTGAAACGGCGGATGTCCATGTACGAGTGCAGGTACGGGATCGCCTGCACCAGGTCGCGGATGGTGGCCCCGGTCTCGCGCCGCACCCGCCGGCCGAGCGTGCCGGCGTCCGGGTTGGCGTCGATGGCCAGGATCTTGTCCTGCCGCTCGGTGGCGAGGGTCGCGCCGAGCGCGGTGGTCGTCGTGGTCTTGCCGACGCCGCCCTTGAGGGAGATGACCGCGATCCGGTAGCAGGACAGCACCGGCGTGCGGATCAGCTCCAGCTTCCGCTGCCGCTCCGCCTCCTCCTTCTTGCCGCCGAGCTTGAAGCGTGCCGAAGCGCCCGGGTTGCGGCTCGACTTGGGCTTCTGCTTGTTGTTGCGCAGCAGCCGGTCGGAGGACAGCTCGACGGCGGCGGTGTACCCGAGCGGCGCGCCCGGCACGGAGCGCTCGCGCTGGTCGTGCGTCACCGCCGACGGCCACGCCGCCCCGGTCCGCGGATCGATCGCCGGCGAACCGGGCGCGGGCGCGGGCTGCGGCATCTGACCGGGATGCGGGAAGCCGTAACCGGCCTGCGGCGGTACGGGACCGGGCGCGGCGGCGTGCGGCAGGGGCTGCGGCGGGGCCTGGCCGGGGTGCGGGAAGCCGTAGCCGCCCTGGGGGTCCGGGGCCTGGGACGGGGGCTGGCCGGGCTGGCCCGCCTGGGCGGGATGCGGGAAGCCGTAGCCGCCCTGGGGCGGCTGGGCCTGTGCCGGGGCGGGGGGCTGGCCGGGCTGTCCGGGCTGACCGGACTGTCCGGGGTGGCCCGGGTGCGGGAAGCCGTAACCGCCCTGCTGCGGTACGGGGCCGGGGGCGCCCGGCACCGGGGGCGCGGGCCAGGACGCGGCGGCGGGCAGCGGCGCGGCCGGCGGCACCGGCTGGTCGCCGCCCGGGGCTCCCTGCGCGGGCCACTGCGGCGCGGACGCGGGCGTCGCGGGCTGGAACGACGGCGGCAGCGGCGGCAGCCCGGGGGTCTGTGGCGGCAGCGGCGCACCGACGGGCGGCAGCGGGGCGGCCGGTACGGCGTCCTGCGGCTGGTCGGCGGGCGTGGTGGGCGCGGCCGGAGTCTCTGCGGCCGGAGCCGGAGCCGGAGCCGGAGCCGGAGCCGCGGCCGGGTTCCCGGGGTCGGGCTGAGCCGTGCCGGCGTCGCCCTCGGCCGGGCCGGCCGCGCCGTCCGCCGGGGCGCCGCCCTCGGGCGCCTCTGTCCCGGCCTCGGATGCCGTCTCCGTCTCCGCCTCCGTGCTCGCGGCGGCGGCCGGGTCGGCGCCGTCGTCGGACGGCGCGGCGCCCTCCGGCCCCGAGCCCGACGCGGAGTCCTCGGTCCGCTCACCGTCGGCCGTGACGGGCCCGGTCGTGTCGGCATCGCCGGACTCCGGCTCCCGCGTGACCTGCTCTGGCTGCGCGGCCTGCCGCGACACGTCGTCGGATCCCACGGCGGCAGCCGTGGCGGGGCCGTCCGTGGAGGCGGTCGCGTGACCGGCCGTGTCCAGCGGCGCGGGCACCGGAGCCGCTGCCGACGGCGCCGACGGCGCCTCGGTCGCGCCGCCCTGCTGCTCGGCCAGCTCCGCCATCTCGCGCTTCAGCGCGGCGGGGGAGAAGCGCATGGTCGCCCCGCTCTCCACGTCCCCGCCGCCGAACGACGCCGTCGCGGGCGCGGGCGCGGACTCGGGCTGGGCTGCGGGCTGCGGGGTGGCGGCCGCCGGAGCGGGCGCGGCAGGCGTGGCCGGAGGCACCGGCGCGGCAGGCGGCACCGGCGCGGCCTGAGGCGGCGGCGTCGGAGCCCAGGCCGCCTCGTAACCACCGCTCGCCGGCTGGCCGGGGACCGCGAGCGGCGCCCCGGTCGGCGGCGGAGGAGTCGGCGCACCGCCCCCCGTACCGCCCGACGACGCGTTCTGCGTGTACCAGGCCGGCGGGGTGTAGTCGATGGTGAACTCACCCGTCATCTCGGCGGGATCTGCGTCGGACTGATCGTCGACGGGCGGGTTCCAACCCCCGTTGATCTCGTCCCGATCGCGGTTCACTTTGCCTCCTGGTGTGGTCGCGCACCCTTGTGCAGTCGTGGGCGGGCACATCCCACCCTAAACGCCAATCGGGTCCGCCCGGCAGGGCCGCAGGCCCGCCGCCGCCCCGCGCGCCGACGGCACGCGACCCCCAAGTGACCCGCAGGTACCGGAGAGTGAAACCCCGGGCGCTCCAAACCCGTACAAAAGTGGACAGGTTCGGCTGTATGTCGTGTGTTCGCGTCCGCGGTGTCCGCGTCCGCTTCTTGTTCCGTCTTCCCGAAGGCGGACCGGGGTCAGTCCATCCGGCGGGCGCCGCCCAGCAGTCCCGTCTCGGCGTCCGTGGCCTGTGTCATCACGAACTGCCGGTCGTTCGGCGTGCACCAGAGCGTCACCCCGTCGGCCAGCGTGGACAGCGCCTCCCACTCCGCGCGCTGGAGGCCCATGATGCGGCCGATCTGCGCGGCCTCGTCGGGGGAGACCCGCTGCACTCCGACGAGCGAGGACTTCTCGAGGAGCCGCGGGGCGACCGGGCTCAGATAGGGGAGGAGCGTGACGACCGACTGCCAGGGGCCGGAGACGACCCGGCCGCGCGGCGGCCGCATGCCGCAGTCGCGGACCACGACCACGGGGCTGCCCGCGGACGCGCCCTGCGGCGGCACCCGGCCCACGTCGTGCAGGGTGACGCAGGGCTGCCCGCCGCCGGCCGCCTGCGCGAGCGCCGTCCACGCCTGGGCGCGGCCGGTCTCGACCGCGACGCGGGCACCGGTCGCCGCCGCCCGCAGCGCCAGGACCTGCGCGGTCCACAGTCCGCCGATGAGCGTGACGTCGTACGGGCTGGGCTGGTTGATGCCAAGGACCGCGGGCCGGCCCTCGGCGTCCACGCCCACGACCACGCCGTCGTCGCCCACCGGCAGCGCCAGCGCCCCCAGTTGGTCCACGGGGACCGAGTGGCGGTCGCGGCGCGGGCCGATGAGCCCGAAACCGAACCGGGGCTTCGTGCCCCGCCCCGTACGCCGGGCGGCCCGCCCGCGGCCCGCGTGGGACCGCCGCGCGGGCGCACCGCCGGCCGGCCCGCCCGGCGCCCCGGGCGCGACCCCGCCGGACACACCGCCGCCCGCCCCGAAGCCACCCGCGCCCGGCCCGCCGGCCATCTGTCCGCCCGCGCCCGGCCCACCGGCCACCGGCGCACCCGCTACCGGCGCACCCTGCATCTGGCCACCGGCCACCGGCCCACCGGCCATCCGCCCGGCCGTCGCGGGTCCGCCCGCCACCGGTCCGCCTGCCACGGACCCGCCCGCCACCGGTCCGCCCGCCACCGGTCCACCCGCCACCGGTCCACCGGCCACCGGTCCGCCCGGGCCGGGTCGCCCCATCGCCGGAGTCGTCATCAGCGCGCACCCCCCAGCGGCAGCGTCGCCAGCATGCCGGGCACCTGTTCGCGGTCGAGCCGCACCAGACCCGTCTTCACACCGCGCGCCGCGCGCTCCAGTTCGTGCCGGGCCGCCACCAGCTCCTCGTCGCTGCGCCCGGTGATCCGTACATGACCGGTGACCGTCACCTCCTGGCGGTCACCACCGCTCAGCGTCAGGCTGAAGGTCGTCGCGAGCGCGGGCAGCGAGGTCAGCAGCGCCACCAGTTGCGGCATCGACGCCCCCGCGCCACCCGCGCCGCCCAACTGGGGCCAGCGCCCCACCCAGTACGTCGTGTGCCGCCGGTCGTCGACCCGCCAGGTGCGCGCCGTCTCCTGCGTGCGCCGCCCCGGCGCCTGGCCCCGGCCCGCCTGGGCTATCGCCATCGGGCTCGCGCACGTCGAGGTGGCGAGGGCGGAGGTGAGCTCCTGCTCGGTGAGGACCGTGGCCCGGAAACCGGCGCCGGACAGCCGGCTCGCCAGTTGGTCCGCCGCCCGCACGAGACACTTCTGCGCGCCCGTCAGACCGCCGCCGCGCGCCTCGACCGCCTCCGGGCACAGCTCCGGGTCCAGCTTCAGCGCGATCCACGTGATGCGGACCGCCGGCGAACCCGTCTGCGCCTGCAGCGGCCCGTAGTTGCGGGCCGCCATGGACTGCGCGGGCAGATGCGGCGCCGGCGCGGGCTGCGTGTGCTGCACGACCTGCGCGGACTCCAGCCGGATGCCGTCCACCGACAGCACGTCCCGGACCAGACCCACGGGCAGCGGCCGCGCCCCACGGTCGGGACGCAGCGCCGAGCCCTCCGACTCGACCCGTACGACCGCCGTGAGGAAGGTGCCGTCGCCGATCATCCCGATCGGGCGCCGGTCACGGTCGCTGTACGTGTACGTGCGCAGCGCGGGGTCCGCCTCCACCACCGGCGCGAGCCCCGGCTCCGTGCCCTCCGGCACGGTGAAGGAGGCCGCCCGGCGGGTGCGGGCCCGCAGCGCCAGGAAGGTGGAGAGCCACTCGGGCAGCGAACGCCGGTGCCGGCGCACCACCGCGAGCAGCACCAGCAGCGCCGCGACCACACCGGCCGGCACGAGGAGCAGCTTGTCGACGACCGCGGCGACGAACAGCAGCGCCGCCGCCACCTCGATCAGCACGAGCTGTTGCAATCGGAACGCACCGAAGTGTCCCGGGCGCGCCTGGAGCCTCGGCGAGACCGAGGACGGAACCGGCGAACCGGACCCCTGCGAGGAGGCAGCGGGGGGCGCGGAAGTGGACACGGCCGCAGCGGGCCGCGTCCGCGTCGCGGAAGCCATGATGGAGAATCCCCCTCAATTCGTCCCGATCACCCTCGCTCGCCAGGCCATTGGCGGCTGGATCACCCTACCCGCCCCACGAGCACGGGCGGACAGCAGGCATAGTAGGGGGCCGGTCCGACAGCCGGGGCCCGGGCGCCATGATCCCCGGACTCCCGCGCGAAGACTGCGCCTGACGAAAATGGGGACTCATGGCATCACGGCGGGACGAGCTCAACGCGTACACCTTTGCGAAGAAGCGCACGGTCGCGGCATTCCTCCAACCCTCTCCCTCCGGTACGGAGGAGGGGGCGCCCAAGCCGCTGCGCGCGGTGCTCCCCGGGCTGATCGTCGGCGCGCTCGTGATCGCCGGCTTCGGCGCCTGGGGCATGTTCAAGCCGACCGCGCCCAAGGGATGGGACGAGCCCGGCACCAAGGTGATCGTCGGCAAGCAGTCCACCACCCGCTATGTGGTGCTCACCACCGGCAAGGGCAAGGACAAGAAGACCCTGCTCCACCCGGTCCTCAACCTGGCCTCCGCGCGGCTGCTGCTCAACCCCGACGACTTCCAGGTCGTCCAGGTCGACGACAAGACCCTCGACGAGGGCAAGCCGCCGCGCGGCCCCATCCTCGGCATCCCGTACGCCCCCGACCGCCTCCCCGCCGCCCAGGACGCCGGCACCGCCAAGCGCTGGGCCGTCTGCGAGCAGCCCGGCGGCGGCAACGGCGGCAGCGTGCAGAAGGCCACCTTCCTCTTCGCCCAGCGCGACCTCGCCCGCACCGAGAACAGCAGCAAGCTGAAGGCCGGTCAGATCCTGTACGTGAAGGGGCAGAAGGACAGTGCCCAGTACCTGGTCGACCACACCGGCACCAAGTACCGCGTCAACGACAAGTCCCAGGCCCTCACCACCGCGCTCTTCGGCGTCAACCGCGAGCCGCAGCAGGTCACCGACGACTGGCTGGCCACCCTGAAGACCGGCAGCCCCGTCGACTTCCCGCAGATCCCCGGCCCGGTCGGCGCCGACGCCCACGTCGACGGCGGCCTCACCCCCGCCCAGGACCGGGTCGGCATGGTGCTCCTCACCCAGACCGGCTCCGGCCCCCAGCACTACGTCGTGCTCCAGGGCAAGGTGCAGCCGGTCTCCGGCTTCACCGCCTGGCTGCTCATCCAGTCCCCGCAGACCGACATGCTCGACATGAAGGGCGAGGCGTCCGCCGTCGACCAGGCGTCGGTCAGCCCCGACTCCGCCTACTTCGGCGCCGGACTGCGCTGGCCCGAGCTCAAGTCCGCCCAGGTCAACTCCGTGGGCGGCGCGGGCTCCCGCGACACCGTCTGCTCCGTCCTGGAGAGCGTGGACTCCAAGGGCAGGCCCACCCTCTCCACCTGGGCCGGCACCAAGTACCCCGCCGACATCACGGCCGGCGGCACCAGCACGTACGTCACCCCCGGCACCGGCCTGCTCTACACCCAGATCCAGGGCAACCAGTCCCGGCCCGACGGCTCGCTCTTCCTCGTCACCGACACCGGACTGCGCTACGCGGTCCAGGCCAACGGCGACAGCGACTCCGGCCGCTCCGAGATCGGCGCCCCCGAGCAGAACCAGCAGACCGACGGGCGCCCGGAACCCAGCGACGCGCAGAAGCGTCTCGGCTACGAGAAGGTCACCCCGGTGCTCGTCCCGCTGGAGTGGTCGGAGTTCCTGTCGAAGGGCCCACGCCTCGACACCAACAGCGCACGCCAGCCGCAGGGTTCGTGAGGGGGATCGAGGTGACGACACGGCGTACGGAGACGGTACGGGGCGCGGCGGCGCCCCGGCGTACGGCCGCGGCGCGGCGTACGGCGGCCCTGCTCGCGGCCGCGACCCTGACCGGCCTCCTGGCGGCGCCCCCGGCGGCCGCCGAGAGCCCGGTCGGCATCGACGGCAGCGGCGAGTGCACCTTCCCGATGAAGAAGCAGATCGAGGGCATCCCCTGGTCGCTCCAGCGGGTGCTGCTCGACGAGCTGTGGCAGGACACCAAGGGCAAGGGCGTCAAGGTCGCCGTCATCGACACCGGCGTCGACGACGTCAACCCGCAGCTCAAGCCCGCCGTCGAGGCCAAACTGGGCAAGGACTACCTGAAGCCCGACAAGGAGAGCGCGAGCAGCGGCAACGACCAGCGCGGCAAGACCGACGGCACCGTCGACGAGGTCGGCCACGGCACGAAGGTCGCCGGCATCATCGCCGCCCGGCCCCGCAAGGGCACCGGCTTCGTCGGTCTCGCGCCCGAGGCGACGATCATCCCGATCCGGCAGAACGACGAGAAGAACAGCGGCAAGTCCGACACCATGGCGCAGGCCATCGACTACGCGGTCGACAAGGGCGCCCAGGTCATCAACATCTCCCAGGACACCACCCAGCCGCTCGGCCCCGACTCGCTGATGGCCAAGGCCGTGGCCCGGGCCATCGCCAAGAACGTGGTGGTCGTCGCCTCCGCCGGCAACGACGGCATGGACGGCAAACTGAAGGACACCTACCCGGCCGCCTTCCCGGGCGTCCTGGCCGTCGCCTCCTCCGACCGCAACAACGAACGCGCCGCGTTCTCCCAGTCCGGCACCTTCGTGGGCGTCGCCGCACCCGGCGTCGACATCGTCTCCACGGTGCCCGGCGGCGGCCAGTGCGTCGACAACGGAACCAGTTTCTCGGCCCCGTACGTCGCAGGGGTGGCGGCGCTGCTGCGCGCCAAGTACCCGAAGTGGACGGTCGCGCAGATCGTGACGAGAATCGAGCAGACGGCCATCCGCTCCATCAACGGCCGCGACAACCACGTCGGTTGGGGAGTCATCGACCCGGTGAGGGCACTCGCCGACGGCCCCGAACCGCCGCAGTCCGGCCCCACCCCGGACCCCGGCCCCCCCAAGGCCCCGGCACCGGAACCGGCCCACATGGCGATGTCGGAGACTCCCCAGGAGCGCTCCGAACGGCTCGCCACCTACGCGTTGGGCATCGGGGCGGTGCTGGTCGCGGTCGTGTCGGGGGCGGCCGTGGTGATCCGGGACAGCCGGCGACGCGGGGCCACCCGATGAACCGTCAGATGAATCACCTCACGGGCCATCCCGTAAGTAGGAATACCTAGGTAGCTTTGCAGTTGGAACTGTCGTACCAAGTCGTTAGAGTGAGCGAGTTCGAGCGTGTGACGAGGGGGAACTGAAGTGGCTGGGCCGAACGGGGACGGCGGCAAGCAGGGTCTGGAAGTCGGGGACGTCACCCTCCAGACCTTCCAGACGCGCATGCAGAAGCTGGTCGACGATCTGAAGGGCTCGCCCGCCGAGCACAAGAAGATCGGCGAGCAGAAGGTCACGGCGGCCTCGTACGGCACGGGCTTCGCCGCGGCCACCGAGCTGCACGGGGCGTACGAGAAGGTGCGCACGCGGCTCGAGGAGTTGACGAAGATCTTCGGCGAGACGATCGAGGCCATGGGGATCCGGGCCCAGATCGCCGACAAGGGCTACGCGGGGGTGGACGAAGAGGAGCGGCAGCGCTTCGCGGAGATCCAGAAGGCCACCAAGGAAGACTACGAAGAGCGCCACGGCGGCGGCCAGCAGCCGGCGACCGGCCCGGCCGGCCCGAACCAGCCGGCGCCCAAGCCGACGACCAACACCGGCGATTCCGGCGGATTCAGCTAAGCGGGGGAGTGCACCAAGATGTCTGGAGAGTTCGAGGGCAAGTCCCTGGACGCCCTGTACGCGATGATCGCGTCCGCCAAGCCCGAGGAGATCACCAGCACCGGCGAGGCCCTCGCCGCGGCCGTGCCGAAGATCCTCGACATCGCGGCCGACCTGCGGCACTACATCTCCCGCGTCCAGTGGGAGGGCGAGGGCGCCGAGGCCTTCCGCAAGTGGGGCGCCGGCATGGTCTCGGAGACGCTGGTCCTGGGCGACTTCACCAAGGTCGTCTCCGAGGAGATGAAGCGCGCGGGCGCGGCCCTGCGGGAGGCGAAGTCCTCCGTGCCCAAGCCGGCGGGCATGTGCTTCGCGGACCCGGAGAAGGAGAAGGCCCGCCAGGAGGCGGAGACGGGCCCGAAGCTGCGGGAGGCCATCGCGGCGCTGGAGCGGTTGTCGTCGTACTACACGGAGACGAACCACCGGATCTCGTCGGAGCGGCAGCCGGAGTTCAAGCCGATGGGTGGCAGCATCGCGGACATGGAGAGCGAGTACGGAAGCGGTAGTGGCACGGGCGGCTATGCGTCGTCCTCTACCGGTTCTAGTGCAGGCTCCACCGAGTCCAACCACTCGTCTCTCCGGCGCGCCGAGGAGTCGATCACGACCAGCGGCGGCGACCGGCAGATCCGTGACGAGCGGATCACCCTGCCGCCGACCGCGCCGACCCGCCCGCCGGAGTCCGAGATCGACACGAACCTCGACTCGGTGACCATCACGCCGGACGCGCCGACCAAGCCCGCGGTCCAGCCGCCGCCCGTGCAGCCGCCGACGACGAACGGCCCGCAGCCGGTCGTGCTGCCGCCCGTCGCTCCGCCGCTCGGCCCGCAGACCAATCCCCAGATCGGTCCTCAGGGTCGGACGTCCCACCCGGGCCTTCCGGGTCCTGCGGGTCGCAGCAACCCGTTCACGCCCAGCCCGCTGGGTACGGGACCGCGGCCCGAGGGCATCACGGGTGGCCGACAGGTGCCCGGACGTCCCGGCATGACTCCGCCGATGGGGCGGCCGCCCATGGCCACCGTCATCGGCGAGGAGAGGGCTTCTCAGTACGGTCGCGGTGCGGCCGGCCTGCACGGCCCGGGTGCCATCGGGCCCGGCGCTCCCGCCGGTGGACCCGGCGCCGGAGCCGGTCGTCGCCTGGCGACGCAGCCGGGAGGAACCGTGGGTGGTCCCTCGGCGTCCGGAGTCACGGGACGCTCGGCGTTCACGCCCGGCGGTACGGGCCTGGTCCGTCCGCCCGCCTCGACGGAGCCGGGCCAGGAGGAGCGACGCCAGTCGCGCCGCCGTCCCGACTACCTGTCCGAGGACGAAGAGACGTGGAACTCGGGCCAGCGGCCGATCGTCCCGCCCGTCATCGACTAGGAGCACTCTCTGATGTCCCCCTTCACCCGGGCCGCTCGCAACCGAGCGATCGGCCTGCTCGGCGCCATGGCCGCCGTCGTCGCGACCTGGACCGTCGCGGCGCCGGCGGCGCAGGCCGAGGACATGCGGTCGCGCCAGTGGTACCTGGACGCGATGAAGGCCGACGAGATGTGGAAGGTGGCGACGGGCAAGGGCATCACCGTCGCCGTGCTCGACACGGGCGTCGACTCGACTGTGTCGGAACTGCGCGGCAAGGTGCTGCCAGGACGCAACTTCAATGGTGAGGGACTGGGGCGTGTCGACGGCAAGGACACGAACCGCCACGGCACCAACATGGCCATCGCCATCGCCGGCAGCGGTACCAACGGTGGCGTGAAGGGCATCGCCCCAGACGCCCAGATTCTGCCGGTGAAGATCGCCGACAGCTCTTCCTTCGGTCTCTTGGATCCGACGACGAAGGGGATCCGTTACGCGGTCGACAACGGCGCTCGCGTGATCAACATTTCCTTCGCCGGACCAGCCGACGAGTCCGAGATCCCCAAGTGGCGGGAAGCGGTGGACTACGCCCAGAAGAAGGGTGCTTTGATCTTCGCGGGTGCGGGCAATGAGGGCCTCGGGATAAGGGTCTACCCTGCCGCGATTCCTGGGGTCGTGGCCGTCGGCGCCCTCGACACCAGCGGCAAGATCGCGAAGTTTTCCAATTACGGCGCTCACCTGGCACTTGCTGCCCCCGGCGTTGACATCCCCTCCCGTTGCATCGAAGACAAGAACAGGTACTGCGCCCAGGGGGGCACCAGCCAGGCCACCGCCATCGCCTCCGGCACCGCCGCCCTCATCTGGTCCGCTCACCCCGACTGGACCGGCAACCAGGTCCTGCGGGTCATGATGGAGACGGCCGGCCACAACGGCCCCGTGCCCAGCAAGTACATCGGCTACGGCTCCGTCCGTCCCGCCCAGGTGCTCCTCGAAGGCAAGGGGAATCCGGGCGACCCCCACGTCAACCCGCTGCTCGCCGCGCAAGGCGGCGGACAGGCGACGACCTCCAAGCCTTCTCAGCCTGCCAAGGCTTCACAAACCTCCCCCTCTCCTGAAAACACGGGGGCAAGCGGCAGCGACCAGGTCAAGGACCAGGCCGCAGGGTCCGACGAGGGCGGGTTCCCGCTCTGGGCCATTGTCGCGAGTGCCGTCGCCGTCGTGGCCGTCATCGGCCTCGTCGTCGCGGCGGGCGTACGCAGGAGAGCGTCGACAGACGCATGAACAACGCCATCGACTAGAACGAGGAGCTTCAATGAGCACTCCGGGTGGGTTCGGACTCGCAGACGATCCGATCGTCCAGGCGAAGAACAAGATCATGGAGACCGGTGACGCCGTCACCAAGCAGGCCCGTGAGCTCGCCAACATCCTCGAGACCTGCAGCGCCGGCTGGACCGGTGTGGGTGCGGCGGGCTTCAAGCAGGCCCAGACGCTCCTCAACGAGGACCACGACGTCATCCGTCGCCTGCTGAACGTTCTCCTGAACGCCGTCGGCGAGACGAAGAACCTCAGCAACGCCAACGACGACGAGGTGCGTGCCACCTTCGCCGCCGTCAACAACTCGTCGCTCAACAACATCTGACGTAAAGGGGGAGCACCATGTCTGCCGACAACGCAGGGACCAAGGTCCGGTACGAGAGCGTTCAGGAGATGGCGAACCGCATCCGTACCGTCTCGCAGAACATCATCAAGGACATCCAGGAGATGGACGCCGCGCTCCGCGTCGTCACGGACACCTGGGACGGTGACGCGCACCGCGAGTACGAGATCCTCCAGGGCAAGTACAAGAAGCGCGCCGAGGACATGAAGAACCGCCTCGAGCAGACGGCGAAGATCGTCGAGCAGGGCAAGGACAGCTACCGCTCCACGGACGTCAAGGCTTCGCGCCTGTTCACCGAGTCGTACTGACCCTCGGGTTCGTGAGGTACGTGAGAAGGGGCCCGCTCCTCCGGGAGCGGGCCCCTTCTCGTACGTCTCGCCGGCCTACTGGAGGTCGAACTCCCCGTCCTTCGCGCCGAGGACGAACGCGTCCCACTCGGCCTTCGTGTACCGCAGCACGGTGTCGTGGTCGAGGGAGGACCGCATCGCGACGGCGCCGCCCGGCAGGTGGGCGATCTCCACGCGCTCCTCGTCGGGGCTCGTCCCCGGAGCGCCCTGCCACTCGACGCCGCTGATGTCGAGCGCGTACAGCTCGTCCTTCTCCTGCTGAGTGCCCATCTGGCTCTGCTCCTTTGTACGGGTGGAACGTCGTCGCAGGGTCAATGATCGACCCCCGGCGGGTCCTCTGTCAGACGGAATCCACAGATTCACTTCGCCTGATCGGCGAAGGTCCGGGCCAGCTCGAGCACCTGCTCCGGCTTCAGCTTGCTCTTGTCGTTCTCGCCGACGGTCAGCAGCAGGGCGACGTCGCCCTTGCCGCCGGAGTCGAGCCGTACGGTGATGACGTTCCCGCCGCTGGTCGGCACCGGCTCTCCGGGCTTCGCCTTGTCGGCCTTCTCCTGGTAGGCCCTCACCTCGTCGATGCTCATGCCGGAGGCGCTCTGTGTGGTGGGCAGCAGGAGGTTGACCACACTCCCCGCTTCCGTACCGGCGGTGTGGACGACCAGGCTCTCGTCACCCACGTGGTACGAGCAGGTGATCCACGCACCGGGCTTGCTGCCCCAGGGAGACTGCGCATTCGCATCCGTCGTCCTGCTGCCCTCGGCGGTAGCGACGGGGTCGTCCGCCTCCGCGTCCGCCGCACCCAACTGGATCCTCTCGCCGACCTTCGCCGCCTCGGCCGCCTCCTTGACGTCGTACGGCAGCGGGCAGTTGTCGGCGCCGTCCTTGCCGACCTCCTCCGCGAGCGTGATCAGCCTGTCCACACTCAGGGAGCCGCCGGCACCGCCCCCGTCGCCGCCGCACCCGACCAGCGTGGCGAGGAGAACGGCGCTCGCGGCGCCCAGGGCAGTGTGCTTCACGCGCATCATCAGGGGGTGCTTTCGGTGAGGGGCTTGACGACGGGGTCCTTGGCGAGGGGGTTGTTCGTGCAGCCGAGGACCTCGGCGGCCCTGCGTGCCATCTGGTACACGAACGACATCTGCTGGTCCTGCGTGCCGTGATCCTTGACGTTGCCGAGGTTCACGGTGAACGAAGCATTCGCATGCAGCAGGGCCTTCTTCGACGCACCACTGAGCTCATCGGGCATGTCGCACTGGACGTACAGATCCGTGCTGACGTCGTGGGACCTTCCGGTCGCGCCGTTCAGGTCATACGTGCGCGTGCCCTCAATGACGCCCGCGCCCTTCTTCGCGTCGGCTGCGGGTGCCCAGTCGAACTGGACGCTCGCCTGTCCCTCGACGGCCCCCTTCGGGACGTACCCGCACTGACGGACAGGGTTCGTCGCCTCGGCGCCCGGGTAGGTTCGCAGCTCTTCCTGCATCCGCTCGACGAACCCACTGTCGGTGTGGTCGACCTGAGTCCTGTAGGAATCCGCCCGGATCACCTGACGGAGCAGCTTGTCCTCGGCGGAGCCGGAATCGATGCTGCACAGGCGGTCCTCGGCGACTTCCTGGGCATCGCCCGAGCAGGCGGTCCCAGCGAGCATGACAGCCACCGTAGCCGCCACGGCGAAGCGCACGGTAGTGCGCCGGCTAGTTGCCCAAGTGCTGTGCTGCGGAACCACGGCCGTCCTCGTAGCCGCCGTTCGCAGCGTCCTTAGCGGAGTTGTACGCACCACTTTTCGTGATTCCCTTCTTCTCCCCCCAAGCGTTCAAGAGGTCGTTGGTGCCGTCCTTACCAGCGGAGTAGTTGTCGCTGGAGTCCTTCTTGCCCTCCTCCTCCGCGGCGTCCGTGACGTCCTTGACCCACTCGTACTTGGCGGTGTCGACAATGGCACTCGCGGCCGAACCCGCGATGGGAATCTCGCCAAGGATGCTGTTGACGCCGTTCGCCGAGTACTCGGCGGTCGACTCGGCCCACTTGACCTTGTCGTCCTCCTTGTCGATGTATACATCGGCGCCGATCCCGTTGAGGGCGCCCAGCGCCCCACCGACCTGCTTCGCGCGGTGGTCCCAGTCCGAGCTCTGGCCGTGGACCTTGTCACCTTCGTACGCGGGAGCCTCGGCGAGCTCCTTGGCCGAGAACGCGCGCTCCGACTCGTACAGAAGGGCGAAGGCTTCGCTGTCCTCGGCGACACCGCGCATGACGCGGACAAGGCTCCCCTGCCCCACGGCGATGTGCGAGTTGTCACCGGACCCGAGAATCTCGCCCTCGCCCTTGCCCTTGCTGCCGCCGTAATCGGCGTTGTCACCGTTAAGGATGATGTGCGTGTCGCCGACGTAGTCCGCGAGGGCGTGCGCGATCGGCTTCTGCAGGTTCTTGAGGTCCTCGGGGAACTCGTCGCCGTTTTTGTCCTTGTCGAGGAGGAGGATGGTGTCGTGCATGACCCGCGCCTGACCCTCGGTGTGCGCCCCGACCTCCCCCGGCTTCGAGCCCGGCTCCTGGCCCGTCGCCGCCGCCTGAATGGCGTTGCCGAGGCCGGTGGCCTTGAAGGGGTCGTCCATAGTCATGGGAGGCCCGTAGATGTTGTTCATCCCCATCTTCGGCCACTCCCGCTCTGTGAGCAGGAACTTCAGGTGGTCGTTGTTGTTCCCCGGGGCCTTCGGGTCGAGGAAGTACTCGGCGTCCGCCGGGTCCTTGCTCATGATGTTGAGCAGGCCGTCCAGCGGGTCGGCGGCGATGTTGGGACGGAGGACGTCCCTGAAGTGCTGCCACTGGTTGGGGTCCTTCTTCTCGAGCTCGATCATGTCGTGACCGATCTCGTTGAGGAACTCCTTGCCGTAGCCGTCGGCGTTCCCCTGGCTCATGAGGGTGACCAGGACCTGGTATCCCTGGGTCGGGACGTTGTCATGGATGCCGGCGTCGTCGACGTGCTTGTTTCCCAGCTCCTTCAGCCCGTCCACGAACGGCCGGTACGCATAGCTGTTCGGGTCCTTCGTCCCCGACGCGATCGTGTCCGCCAGCCCCGCCTGGATCGACTCGTACAGCTTCTTCTGGTCGGCCGGGATGCCCCGCTCGTTCGCCGCCAGGTTCATCTTGTCCGCGATCGCCAGCGTGTCCTTGGCGCCGAGCGCGTTCAGGTACGCCTCGCTGAAGTGCTTGTCGTCGGAGTTCTGCTTCAGCAGGTCCCGGTAGTGCTCCAGCTCCTCCTTCGACGCCTTGCCCTCGCGGACCTTCTCCGACAGGGCGAGCGCCTCGACGGCCTGGACGTCGTTGACCGGCTTGGAGTTGAAGCCCAGCGGGGCGGTGCCGTCGGCGCCGGAGGCGTTGAGGAGGGCGACCTTGACGTCGGCGTCGAAGTCGGTGACCGCCTTCACCGCGTCGTTGATCTTGCGCGTGTACGACATCTCCACTTCCCGCAGATCCGGGTCGTGGCGGATGGCGTACGCCTCCTTCTCGCTGACCTTGCTGAAGTCGTAGCTCGCGTTACCGGACTCGGAGACCTTCATCCCGGCCGCTATCGCCTCGTCGACCGCCGCCTTCACCCGGCCCTTGAGCTCGGTGAAGGTGCCATGGGCGTCGCGGAGCAGCGACTCCATGGCGAGCGCCTCCTTCTGCGCGGCGTCGAGCTCGTTGCGCGTGATCTGGAAGTTCTGCGCGCTGAACTGCTGGGCCTGCCCGGTCCACAGCGGGTTCTTGGTGGCGACGCTCTGGACCTCCCTCTCGTAGAGGTCCTCGACCTTCTTGAGCTTCTCCGCCATGCTCTTCCAGCCGTCGGCGGCGGTGTTCAGCTTGCCCAGGTCGGTCTGCATGATCTCCTGGTACGTCGGCATCGCGATTCCCCCTAGATTCCCGAGACCTTGGACTGCGTCGGAGCGAAGCTGTACCCCGTCGTCAGGTCGTTGTTCTGGAACAGCGTCGACGTGTTCCGCAGCGAGCTCTTCTCCGATTCCAGGCGCGCGTTCAGGCGCTTCACCTGGCTGTCCCAGTGCTCGTGGGCCTTCTTCAGGCCGCTGGAGGTGTCCCAGCCCTTGAACTCGGCGACGGCGCCGTTGGTGCCCTCGTCGGCCGCGTCCGCGGCCGTCTTCAGGTCCGGCTGGATCTGGGTCTCGATGGTGTTGGCGGCGGCCTTCTTCTTGGCCGGCGACGTCGCGAGGTCCGGCTGTCCGCCCCCGCCGCCACCCCCGCCCGGGTCGGCCGGCAGTTGGTTGAGCTGCATGCTCGTCGACTGACGCTCCATGACGGCGCTCTTCTGCTGTGCCCACTCGTCGTCGAACGACATGGATTCCCCCTTGGCTGGCCTTGGGCTGGGTTACGGCGATGTTTGCATTTCTGAAGTGCTCACGTCCAACGACGCGGACGGACCGGTTCCGCCACGAGGGTGGCCGGTCCGGACGGTCACGGGTCTTACCTTTCCGGCATCCGACCCGTCTGCACCAGCGAAGTCGCCCCGCGCCGCGACACGAAGTACCCGCGGCCCGGCGGCATCGGCCGCGGCCGCGCGTTGCCGAGCAGGTCGCCCTCCGACGGGTCGCCCGAGAGGACCACGCCCTGCGCGCCCAGCTCCTTGATGCGCTGCATGAACGCCTCGTACATCGAGCGCGAGGCACCCGCGCTGTTGCGCGCGATGATGAAGCGCACACCGGTGTCCCGCGCGAACGGCAGGTACTCCGCCAGCGGGGCCAGCGGGTTCCCGGCGCTCGTGGCCACCAGGTCGTAGTCGTCCACGATGATGAAGACCTGCGGACCCGACCACCAGCTTCGGTCCCGCAGTTGCTGCGGGGTCACGTCCTGCGGCGGCTGGCGGCGCGCGAAGACGCCCGAGAGCGCCTCCATGTGCATCTGCATGGAGCTCGCCATCGGCGCGTACTCCAGGAGGTGCTCCTCCGGCAGGCTGCCGAGCAGCGCACGGCGGTAGTCGCCCACGACGAGCTTGGCCTCGTCGGGGGAGTAGCGCTCGCCGATCTGCTTGGCGATCAGCCGCAGGAGGTTCGTCTTGCCGGACTCGCTCTCGCCGAAGATGAGGAAGAACGGGTCGGTGTCGAAGTTGACGAAGACCGGCTCGAGCCGCGTCTCGTCGATGCCGATCGCGATGCCGTGCTGCGGGAACTCGAAGCCCTTCGGCAGCCGGTCGGCCGGCAGCTTGTGCGGCAGCAGACGCACCGGCGGCGTGGCCGGCCCGTGCCAGGCGCTGCGCACGGCCTCGACGAAGGCCGCCGTGCCCGCCGCGAGGTCGCTCGCCGAGCTCGACCCGTCGATCCTCGGCAGCGCGCCCATGAAGTGCAGCTTCTCCGGCACCTGGCCGCGCCCGGGCACGCCCGTCGGCACGTTCGCCGCGACCTTGCGGTCGAACTCGGAGTCCATGACGTCACCGAGCCGCAGCTCCAGACGCCCCAGCATCTGGTCCTTCAGCGCCGCCCGGACCTCCATGTAGCGGGCCGCGGTGATCACGACGTGGATGCCGTAGCCGAGGCCGCGCGCCGCGAGGTCGGCGACCAGGGATTCCAGGCCCTCGTACTCGTTGCGGAAGCCGCCCCAGCCGTCGATGACCAGGAACACGTCGCCCCACGCCTCGTTGGGCAGCTCGCCCGCCGCCCGCTTGCGCCGGTAGGTGGCGATGGAGTCGATGTTCTGCGAGCGGAAGAACTCCTCGCGCCGGTTGAGCACGCCGAGCACCTCGGCGACCGTACGGCGCACCCGCTCCGGGTCGAGCCGGGACGCCACCCCGCCGACGTGCGGCAGGTCGGCGAGCGAGGACATGCCGCCGCCACCGAAGTCCAGGCAGTAGAACTGCACCTCGGCCGGGGTGTGGGTGAGCGCGAACGACGAGATCAGCGTCCGCATCAGCGTCGACTTGCCGGACTGCGGACCGCCGACCACCATCATGTGGCCCGCCGCGCCCGAGAAGTCCCGGTACAGCACCTCGCGCCGCTGCTCGAACGGCTTGTCGATGAGGCCGAGCGGGACCGTCAGGCCGCCCGGGCGCGTGTACTCCGTCGCCGTGAGCCCCCGGTCCGCGGTCTGCGCGAGCCCCGGAAGGAGCTGGTCGAGCGAGGGCGCCTGGTCCAGCGGCGGCAGCCACACCTGGTGGGCGGGCACGCCCTGGCCCTCCAGACGGCGCACGATCACGTCGAGGACGGTGTCCGCGAGCGCGTCGTCCTCCTCGGCCCGCTGCGCCGTGAGGTACGCCGGGTCGGGCGCCGCGTACACCACCGGCACCGGCGTGGCCGTGAACACCGCGGGCCGCCGCTCGATCGGCAACTGCCCGGCCTCCAGGCGCGGACCGCCCGTACGGTACGTGCCCGAGACGTACGCCGCCTTGAAGCGGGTCATCTCGTCCGTACCGAACTTCAGATAGCCCGAACCCGGCACCGACGGCAGGTGGTAGGCGTCCGGCACGCCGATCGCCGTGCGCGACTCGGCCGCCGAGAAGGTCCGCAGACCGATCCGGTACGACAGGTACGTGTCCAGGCCGCGCAGCTTGCCCTCCTCCAGGCGCTGCGAGGCGAGCAGCAGGTGTACGCCGAGCGAGCGGCCGATGCGGCCGATCTGGATGAACATGTCGATGAAGTCCGGCTTCGCCGTGAGCAGCTCGCTGAACTCGTCGATGACCAGCACGAGCGAGGCCAGCGGCTCCAGCGGGGCACCCGCCGCCCGCGCCTTCTCGTAGTCGTGGATGTTGGCGTAGTTGCCCGCCGAACGCAGCAGCTCCTGGCGCCGCTGCAGCTCACCGCGGATCGCGTCGCCCATGCGGTCGACCAACGTCAGGTCGTCCGCGAGGTTGGTGATGACGGCCGCCACGTGCGGCATCTGCGACATGCCCGCGAAGGTCGCACCGCCCTTGAAGTCCGCGAGGACGAAGTTCAGCGTCTCCGAGGAGTGCGTCACCGCGAGGCCCAGGACCAGCGTGCGCAGCAGCTCCGACTTGCCCGAACCCGTCGCGCCGACACACAGACCGTGCGGGCCCATGCCCTCCTGCGCGGCCTCCTTCAGGTCGAGCATGACCGGCTGACCGTCCTCGCCGACACCGATCGGCACCCGCAGCCGCTCCGCCACCGACCGCGGCCGCCAGGTGCGCGCCACGTCCACCGACGCCGCGTCGCCCAGGTTCAGCAGGTCCGTGAAGTCCAGATTGGCGAGCAGCGGCTCGTCGTCGTCCCCGCCGCCCATCCGCAGCGGCGCGAGCTGCCGGGCCAGCGCCTCCGCCGCCGGCAGCGACATGACGTCCGGCACGCCCTCGTACGCGAAACCGCCGCCCGCCTCCAGGCGCAGCCGCCCCGGCCGTACGACGACGGACAGACCGCCGCGCGGCTCGTCCAGCTCGCCCGAGACCACCTCGACGATGGTCACGCCCTGCAGGCCCTCGGCCGCCGCGAACAGCGAGTCCGGCGGCACCATCCCGCCGTCCAGGATCACCACCACGTGCGGCTGGTCCAGGACCGGCTGGTTCTCCCGGCTGAACCGCGGCCGGCCGTCCAGCTTCGAGCGGATCAGTTGCTCCAGCTCGCCCAGGTCGTCCCCGAACAGCCGCTTGGTGCCCGCGCCGTCGACCGTGCCCGGCACCTGGGTGTGCGGCAGCCACTTCGTCCAGTCCCAGCGCTCCTGCGCGCCCCGCGCCGCCACCACGGCCAGCATCAGGTCCTCGGGGGAGTGCAGGGTCACCAACTGCGCGACCAGACCGCGCGCCGCGGACTGCGCCGCCTCCGGGTCACCGGAGACCGTCACGTGGTAGAAGGCCCGCAGCGACACCGCCATCGGCAGCCCGTCCAGCGTGCCGTGCACCGCGAGGAACTGCTGCATCGCGCCCGCGCACAGCGGCTCCAGCTCGTCGACCGGCGCCGTCTCCGGCGCCACGAGCGGCGTCGCCAACTGCTGGGCGCCGAGCCCGATCCGCGCCTGCGCGAAGTCGGCGTCGCCGACCCGGCGCTCCCAGACCCGCGACCCTTCCGCGACCACCGACCACAACTGCTCGGGCGCCGGGTGCAGATAGAGCTGCGCGTCCCGCTGCCGGCGCGCGGTCCGCCGCACCGTACGCCGGGTCTGGGCGAGGTATTTGAGGTAGTCCCGCCGGACATCGGCCATTTGCCCCTGCGACCCGCGGCGGAATCTGACGAACTGGGCGATCGCCATGCCGATCGTCGAGGCCAGCATCAGCGTGCCCATGATCCGCATGATCGGCGACGGCGTCATGAAGAAGAACACCACGGAGGAGCCCATGCCGAGCATCGGCAGGAGCTGCATCAGGGCGGACTCCTGCTGTCCCCGCGGCAGTTCCGGCGGAGGCTCCAGGACCAGTTCCTCGCTGGGTACTTCCGGAGGAAGGGACCTCGGCGGGCGTTTGACGACGATCTGGCTCACCGGCGCATCAATCCCTCGTTACGGGCGGGCTCGTGGAGGGAACTTCCGCACCGGCGCCCCCGTCGGCTGTGTGCAATGCGGACCCCCGAGACGACCAGGATCCTACTTGCAGCGACCGACACCGGTGCCCGGTAGGGTGGCCCGGCATCGTGCGCAACCGCGAATCAGGGGGTCCAGACACGTGAGTACGACCGCAGCGACCGGTTTCTGCCGCGTCACCGTCGTGGCGCCGGACAGCCGCATCGACGTCGCACTCCCCGAGGACATCGCCGTCGCCGACGTCTACCCGGAGATCCTCCGGCTCACCGGCCAGACCCAGCCGGCCGGCGCCCCCACCGGCTACCACCTGGTCCGCCGCGACGGCTCGGTCCTCGACGGCGCCCGCACCCTCGCCGCCCAGCAGGTCCTCGACGGCGAGGTGCTCTCGCTGCGCCCCTTCGCGCAGTCCCTGCCGCCCGCCGTCTACGACGACGTCTCCGACGCCGTCGCCTCCGCCGTCACCCGCGACCGGCACCTGTGGAGCGACGACCTGCTGCGCGGCGCCGGACTCGTCGGCGGCGTCCTGCTCCTCGTCCTCATGGGCTTCGTGCTCTGGTACGCCGACCCGGTCCGTCACGACATGCACAGCCTGCCCGGCGTCATCGCCGGCGCGGCCGGCGTGCTGCTCACCGCCTTCGCCGGCGTCCGCGCCCGCGTCTACGGCGACCGGGCCACCGCCGTCGCCCTGGGCCTCGGCGCGCTGCCGCTGCTGCTGATCGCCGGCTCCGGGATCATCGCCCCCGACGCGGGCCAGGGCCCGGGCCGGCTCCAGTTCCTGCTCGGCTGCGTCACCGTCCTCGTCGTCTCGGTCGCCCTCGTCGCGCTCACCCCGAGCGGCGACGCCCCCTTCGTCGCGGCGACCTTCCTGGCCGCCGTCGGCACCCTCGCCACCTTCGTCGCCATCCTCACCGAGGCGTCCGCCACCCAGACCGCCTCGGTCTGCGTGCCCGTCGCCATCGGCCTGGTCGCCTTCCTGCCCGGCCTCTCGGCCCGCTTCGCGCGCCTGCCCATCGGCTACGCCTCCCCGCGCAGCGCCGCCGACGACGAGTTCCTCGGCGACCCGCACCAGCCGGCCCACGAGCAGGCCCAGCCCGTCGACGGCGAGCGGATCGCCCTGCAGGCCCGCCGCGGCCACGAGATGCTGCTCGGCCTGGTCGGCGGCTGCGCCGCGGTCGTCGTCGGCTCCTGCGCCGTCCTCGGCTTCGCCGGGAACGTGTGGGGCCAGCTCCTCGCCCTGGCCGCCGGCCTCGCGATGCTGCTGCGCGCCCGGCTCTTCCGCTACACCGCGCAGATCACCTGCGTCCTGGTGGCCGGCCTCGCCGCCATCGCGCTGCTGGTCCTCGGCCTCTCCCTGAACCCGCCGGTCGACCTCGTCAAGGACCTGCTCCTCTACGGCGACCGCGGCGGCCTGGACATCCGTACGATCTGGCTGTCGGCCGCCGTCGCCGCCGGCGCCGCGCTCGTCACCGCGATCGGCCTGATCATCCCCCGCAAGGGCCTCTCGCCCTTCTGGGGCCGGCTGCTCGACCTCACCGAGGGCTTCGTCCTGCTCTCCCTGGTCCCGCTCTGCCTCGCCGTCCTGGACGTCTTCATGCGGGCCCGCTCGCTGACCGGCTGACCGGCGGACCGGGCGGCCGGGGCTCCCGGCGGGGGCGTACCCGCGAGCTGGTACGCTGGGTGACGGCCGTTTGTGTACGCGCTCCCGGAAAACCATGGGTATCCCGTGAAGTCTGGGAGCAGCGCTCATCGGACCTTCGCTCCCGAGTCACGGAAGTTTCCCCTGAGAACAAGACCAGGGGCACTCGTGGGCGCACGAACCAGAGGAGATCCGCGTGGCTCTCGACGCCGCCGTCAAGAAGCAGATCATGGCCGAGTTCGGCACCAAGGAGGGCGACACCGGCTCCCCCGAGGTCCAGGTCGCCATGCTGTCCCGTCGCATCTCGGACCTGACCGAGCACCTCAAGACCCACAAGCACGACCACCACTCCCGTCGTGGTCTGCTGATCCTGGTCGGCCAGCGCCGCCGCCTGCTGCAGTACCTGGCCAAGAAGGACATCCAGCGCTTCCGTGCCCTGGTCGACCGCCTCGGCATCCGCCGCGGTGCGGCCGGCGGCGCCAAGTAAGACGCGTGAAGGGAGCGGTTCCCACTTTCAGGGGGCCGCTCCCTTTGCTGTACGTGCGCGAAGTACCCACCGGCACTTAGTCTGGTCACACAACGCCACACCACCGCGTGAGAAGCAGCCGGCACGACGCCGGTCCTCGGTAGTGGCCCCCGGGCATCGTCCCCGGGTGCTTCGATCGAAGACCGGCCCCGCCACGACAGCGCTTCTCCCGCACCGCCCCGAGCCATACGGGCACGGGGCGCAAAGACGCAAACGTAGGAGAAACCGCTAGTGGAGAACGAGACCCACTACGCCGAGGCCGTCATCGACAACGGCACCTTCGGCACCCGCACCATCCGCTTCGAGACCGGCCGCCTCGCCAAGCAGGCCGCCGGCTCCGCCGTCGCCTACCTCGACGACGACACCATGGTCCTCTCGGCCACCACGGCTTCGAAGAAGCCCAAGGACCAGCTCGACTTCTTCCCCCTGACGGTCGACGTCGAGGAGCGGATGTACGCGGCCGGCAAGATCCCCGGCTCCTTCTTCCGCCGGGAGGGCCGCCCCTCCGAGGACGCGATCCTCACCTGCCGCCTGATCGACCGCCCGCTGCGCCCCTCCTTCAAGAAGGGCCTGCGCAACGAGATCCAGATCGTCGAGACGATCATGGCGCTCAACCCCGATCACCTCTACGACGTGATCGCCATCAACGCCGCCTCCTGCTCCACGCAGCTTGCCGGCCTGCCCTTCTCCGGCCCGATCGGCGGCACTCGTGTCGCCCTGATCAAGGGCCAGTGGGTCGCGTTCCCGACGCACACCGAGCTCGAGGACGCCGTCTTCGACATGGTCGTCGCCGGTCGCGTCCTTGAGGACGGCGACGTCGCGATCATGATGGTCGAGGCCGAGGCCACCGAGAAGACCATCGAGCTCGTCAAGGGCGGCGCCGAGGCGCCGACCGAGGAGGTCGTGGCCGCCGGTCTCGAGGCCGCGAAGCCCTTCATCAAGGTCCTGTGCAAGGCGCAGTCGGACCTCGCCGCCAAGGCCGCCAAGCCCACCGGCGAGTTCCCGGTCTTCCTCGACTACCAGGACGACGTCCTGGAGGCGCTCACCGCCGCCGTCAAGAGCGAGCTCGCCCAGGCGCTCACCATCGCCGGCAAGCAGGAGCGCGAGGCCGAGCTCGACCGCATCAAGGAGCTCGCCGCCGAGAAGCTCCTCCCGGCCTTCGAGGGCCGCGAGAAGGAGATCTCGGGCGCCTACCGCGCGCTGACCAAGAAGCTGGTCCGCGAGCGCATCATCAAGGACAAGGTCCGCATCGACGGCCGCGGCATCACGGACATCCGTACGCTCGCCGCCGAGGTCGAGGCCATCCCGCGCGTGCACGGCTCCGCCCTGTTCGAGCGTGGCGAGACCCAGATCCTGGGCGTCACCACCCTCAACATGCTGCGCATGGAGCAGCAGCTCGACACCCTCTCCCCGGTGACGCGCAAGCGCTACATGCACAACTACAACTTCCCGCCGTACTCCGTCGGCGAGACCGGCCGCGTGGGCTCGCCCAAGCGCCGCGAGATCGGCCATGGCGCGCTCGCCGAGCGCGCCATCGTGCCGGTCCTTCCGACGCGCGAGGAGTTCCCGTACGCGATCCGTCAGGTGTCCGAGGCCCTCGGCTCCAACGGCTCGACGTCCATGGGCTCGGTCTGCGCCTCCACCATGTCGCTGCTGAACGCCGGTGTGCCGCTGAAGGCCCCCGTCGCCGGCATCGCCATGGGTCTGATCTCCGAGGAGATCGACGGCCAGACGCACTACGTCGCCCTCACCGACATCCTCGGTGCGGAGGACGCCTTCGGCGACATGGACTTCAAGGTCGCCGGTACGAAGGAGTTCGTCACCGCCCTCCAGCTCGACACCAAGCTGGACGGCATCCCGGCCTCCGTCCTGGCCGCGGCCCTCAAGCAGGCCCGCGACGCCCGTCTCCACATCCTCGACGTGATGATGGAGGCGATCGACACGCCGGACGAGATGTCCCCGAACGCCCCGCGGATCATCACCGTCAAGATCCCCGTGGACAAGATCGGTGAGGTCATCGGCCCCAAGGGCAAGATGATCAACCAGATCCAGGAGGACACCGGCGCCGAGATCACGATCGAGGACGACGGCACCATCTACATCGGTGCCCAGGTCGGCTCGCAGGCCGAGGCCGCCCGCGCCACGATCAACGGCATCGCCAACCCGACCATGCCGGAGGTCGGCGAGCGCTACCTGGGCACGGTCGTCAAGACCACCACCTTCGGTGCGTTCGTCTCCCTGCTCCCGGGCAAGGACGGCCTGCTGCACATCTCGCAGATCCGCAAGCTCGCCGGTGGCAAGCGCGTGGAGAACGTCGAGGACGTGCTCGCGGTCGGCTCCAAGGTCCAGGTCGAGATCGCCGAGATCGACCAGCGCGGCAAGCTCTCCCTGATCCCCGTGATCGAGGGCGAGGGCGACGAGGCGAAGGACGACACCGACCAGTGACGTCCCGCAGTTCCGCGACGACGGCCCGCCCCTCTTCCGAGGGGCGGGCCGTCGCCCGTACCCAAACGCTTCTCCCGGGCAAGGACGGCATCGGCACGGTCCGGCGCACCACCCTCCCCGGGGGCCTCCGCATCGTCACCGAGACCCTGCCCTCCGTGCGCTCCGCCACCTTCGGCATCTGGGCGCACGTCGGCTCCCGGGACGAGACCCCCGCGCTCAACGGCGCCACCCACTACCTGGAGCACCTCCTCTTCAAGGGCACCCGCAAGCGGTCCGCCCTCGACATCTCCGCCGCGATCGACGCGGTCGGCGGCGAGATGAACGCCTTCACGGCGAAGGAGTACACCTGCTACTACGCCCGGGTCCTGGACACCGACCTGCCGCTGGCGATCGACGTCGTCTGCGACATGCTCACCGACTCGCTCATCCTCGAAGAGGACGTCGACGTCGAGCGCGGCGCGATCCTCGAAGAGATCGCGATGACCGAGGACGACCCGGGCGACGTGGTCCACGACCTGTTCGCCCGGACCATGTTCGGCGACACCCCGCTCGGCCGCCCGGTGCTCGGCACCGTGGAGACGGTCACCGCCCTCGACCGGGCCCGGATCGCCCGCTTCTACAAGAAGCACTACGACCCGACCCATCTGGTCGTCGCCGCGGCCGGCAACGTCGACCACGCCACGGTGGTACGCCAGGTCCGCCGCGCCTTCGAGAAGGCCGGCGCCCTCACCCGTACCGACGCCGTCCCGGTCGCCCCGCGCGACGGACGGCGCACCATCCGCACGGCGGGCAAGGTCGAGCTGCTCGGCCGCAAGACGGAGCAGGCGCACCTGGTCCTCGGCATGCCCGGCCTGGCCCGCACCGACGAGCGCCGCTGGGCTCTCGGCGTGCTGAACACCGCCCTCGGCGGCGGCATGTCCTCCCGCCTCTTCCAGGAGGTCCGGGAGAAGCGCGGCCTGGCCTACAGCGTGTACTCGTACACCTCCGGCTTCGCCGACTGCGGTCTCTTCGGCGTGTACGCGGGCTGCCGGCCCGGCCAGATCCACGACGTGCTGAAGATCTGCCGGGACGAGCTCGACAAGGTCGCGTCCGACGGACTGACCGACGAGGAGATCACCCGGGCCATCGGCCAGCTCTCCGGCTCGACCGTCCTCGGCCTCGAGGACACCGGCGCGCTGATGAACCGCATCGGCAAGAGCGAGCTGTGCTGGGGCAGCCAGATGTCCGTCGACGACATGCTGGCCAGGATCGCCGAGGTCACCCCCGACGACGTGCGCGAGGTGGCCCGCGATGTACTGGAGCAGCGGCCGTCGCTGTCGGTGATCGGCCCGCTGAAGGACAAGCAGGCGGACCGTCTCCACCAAGCGGTCTCCTGAGTCTCCTGAACCACCAGCCCCCTAAGGAAGAGCAATGAGCAAGCTGCGCGTGGCGGTCCTCGGAGCCCAGGGCCGTATCGGCTCCGAGGCGGTCAAGGCCGTCGAGGCCGCCGAGGACATGGAACTGGTCGCGGCCCTCGGCCGCGGCGACAGGCTGGAGTCCCTCGTCGAGTCGGACGCCCAGGTCGTCGTCGAGCTGACCACCCCCGCCTCGGTCATGGGCAACCTCGACTTCTGCGTGCGCCACGGCATGCACGCGGTCGTCGGGACCACCGGCTGGACCGACGAGCGCCTCGCGCAGCTCAGGGGCTGGCTCGACCAGTCCCCGGGGACCGGTGTCCTGATCGCTCCGAACTTCTCCATCGGCGCGGTCCTCACCATGAAGTTCGCGCAGATCGCGGCCCCGTACTTCGAGTCGGTCGAGGTCGTCGAGCTGCATCACCCGAACAAGGTGGACGCCCCCTCCGGCACCGCCACCCGCACCGCGCAGTTGATCGCCGAGGCCCGGTCGAAGGCAGGCTGCGCCCCGCAGCCCGACGCCACGACCACCGCCCTGGACGGGGCGCGCGGCGCGGACGTGGACGGCGTGCCCGTCCACGCCGTACGCCTCCGGGGGCTCCTCGCCCACCAGGAGGTGCTGCTCGGCGGCGAGGGCGAGACCCTCACCGTCCGCCATGACTCGCTGCACCACGCCAGCTTCATGCCGGGCATCCTCCTGGGCGCCCGCCGCGTGACGACCGCCCCGGGCCTCACCTTCGGCCTGGAGCACTTCCTGGATCTGGGCTGACGGTCATGGGCGGAAAGATCACGTACGTCTTCCTCGCCACCGTCCTCGTCCTCGTCTTCGGGGTGGTGGGGATGGAGGGCGTCCTGCTCCTGCTGACCGGCGAGCCGGCCGCGATGGGCATGGGCGCGGTGGCGTTCCTGCTGCCGCTGGTCGGCGCCTGGTTCCTGTGGAAGAACACCCGTTTCGCGCGCCAGGCGAACCGCCTGGCGGCGGAGCTGGAGGCCGAGGGCGGGCTGCCCGTCGACGACCTGAAGCGCACGGCGGGCGGCCGGATCGACCGCGACGCGGCCGACGAGGTGTTCGCGCGGCGGAAGGCGGAGACGGAGGACGCGCCGGACGACTGGCGCTGCTGGTTCCGTCTCGCGGTGGCCTACCACGACGCCCGCGACACCCCGCGGGCCCGCAAGGCGATGCAGCGCGCGATCGCGCTGCGGGAAGGCCGTACGGCCGGCGTCTAGCGGACCTCGGGGCCCGCGTACGCGGCGCTCTCGGTGTATTCGGCGTTCCACGCCTCGACGGTGTCCGCGGCGCGGTCGAACGCCTCGACGCGGGAGAGGAAGTCGGCGTTGTGGTCGGTGAGCAGGGGAGCCTGCTCACCGTCCCGCTTCACGAGGACGAGGGCCTGTCCCTGCACCGTCCGGGGGAGTCCCAGCCAGCGCACGGGCTGCTGCACCGTGCGGACGGCGGTGACCTGCGGCCACGGGACGGTCCTCGTCGTGAAGAAGGCGACGTGCCGCAGCCCGGCCCGGCTCACCCACACGCCCATGCGCAGCAGGCGCAGGGCGACGCAGATGACGACCGCGGCCAGGCCGAAGGTGAACAGGGCTCCGCCGAAGGACCCCGCGACGGCGATGATGACGGCGGCCAGCAGCACGAACGAGGCCAGCAGCAGCGCGACCGCGGCCAGCCCGACCCGCCAGGGTCCCGGCCGGTACGGCCGACGCCACTGGTCGTGGTCGTCGAACGGCAGCGCGATGTCATCGGTCGTGTCAAAAGCACGGTCGGCCGTCAGAAAGGGCAGGGGCACGACAGATCCTCACTCACAAGCACGTTCGCTGGGCTGTGCCCGGTGAGGCTACCTCAGCGGCCGTGCGAAGCCTCGGACTGCTGCCGGTGCCCGCTCGCGTCACCGGGTTGGAGGGACGGCATGCCGAAGACCAGGGAGCCGACGAGACCGGCGACGACGGTCAGCCCGATCAGCGTACGGCCGAGGATCTGCGAGGCGGTGGCGCGTTCGCGAGGCGGCGGAGTGACGTTACTGCGGAAGCGGTCGGACTCCGCGACGAACGCGAACGGGACGGCCTCTCGCCGGCGCGACATCAGGGTCACTCTCCTTCGGATCACTCTGCGTGGTGCGGTCACAGGTACAGACGAGCGAACCGAGGGTTTGGTGCCGTTTTCTCATCAAAGCGGCCCAATCTCATCCTGTGGGACGACGTCGTGAAAGTGGGCGGCCGCACCCCCTGCTCTCCACAAGAACGGCCGTGTGGCCCCGTAGCGGACGTATGTACGAACTTCCTATGCGAAGTGTCCGGATTGCGACGTTTCGTGAAGTTCATCTAGGCTGATCGAACGGACCCGGCACTGCTTGAACCCCCGAGCAGGCAGTGCCGGGCTCCTCATATCGCGTCCCCCGAGGGGACACCCGGCGCTGAGCAGCGAGTAGCGTGTTACCCATGGCTCCGATCTCCACTCCGCAGACCCCCTTCGGGCGGGTCCTCACCGCCATGGTCACGCCCTTCACGGCGGATGGCGCACTCGACCTCGACGGCGCCCAGCGACTCGCCACCCACCTCGTGGACGCGGGCAACGACGGTCTGGTCGTCAACGGCACCACGGGCGAGTCGCCCACCACGACCGACGCGGAGAAATCGCAGCTCGTACGGGCCGTACTGGAGGCGGTCGGCGACCGCGCCCACGTCGTCGCCGGCATCGGAACCAACGACACCCACCACACGCTCGAGCTCGCCCGCGCCGCCGAACGTGACGGCGCCCACGGCCTGCTCGCCGTCACGCCGTACTACAACAAGCCCCCGCAGGAGGGCCTGTACCGGCACTTCTCGGCCATCGCCGACGCCACCGGGCTCCCCGTGATGCTCTACGACATCCCCGGCCGCAGCGGCGTCCCCATCGACACCGAGACGATCGTCCGGCTCGCCGAGCACCCCCGGATCGTCGCCAACAAGGACGCCAAGGGCGACCTCGGCCGCGCGAGCTGGGCCATCGCCCGCTCCGGCCTCGCCTGGTACTCCGGCGACGACATGCTCAACCTGCCGCTGCTCTCCGTGGGCGCCTGCGGCTTCGTCTCCGTCGTGGGCCACGTCGTCACCCCCGAGCTCCGCGCCCTCCTGGAGGCATACCTGGCCGGCGACGTCCAGAAGGCCACCGAGGTCCACCAGCGGCTGCTCCCGGTCTTCACCGGCATGTTCCGCACCCAGGGCGTCATCACCACCAAGGCCGCCCTCGCCCGCCAGGGCCTGCCGGCCGGCCCCCTGCGCCTGCCGCTCGTGGAGCTCTCCGAACAGGAGACCGCCCAGCTCGCGGTCGATCTGGCCGCCGGCGGGGTACAGATCTGATCAACGGACTTCACAACCGAAGACGCGTAACTGAACAGCACCACCGCACAGCACAACCGCACAGACGTAACTGAAAACAACAGCAAGTGCACGATTGTCATGCGCGCCACGTGCCGAGCCGGTACGTGGCGCGTGTGGTGAGGAGAGATTTTGAGCCATCCGCATCCCGAACTCGGCGCCCCGCCGAAGCTGCCCAAGGGCGGCCTGCGCGTCACCCCGCTCGGCGGGCTCGGTGAAATCGGCCGGAACATGACGGTCTTCGAATACGACGGCCGTCTGCTGATCGTCGACTGCGGCGTCCTCTTCCCCGAGGAGGAGCAGCCCGGCATCGACCTGATCCTGCCCGACTTCACCACGCTCCAGGACCGCCTCGACGACATCGAGGGCATCGTCCTGACCCACGGCCACGAGGACCACATCGGTGGTGTGCCGTACCTGCTCCGCATGAAGCAGGACATCCCGCTCATCGGCTCCAGGCTGACCCTCGCCCTCATCGAGGCCAAGCTCCAGGAGCACCGCATCCGCCCCTACACCCTCGAGGTGGCCGAGGGGCAGCGCGAGCGGTTCGGCCCCTTCGACTGCGAGTTCATCGCCGTCAACCACTCCATCCCCGACGCGCTGGCCGTCGCCATCCGCACCCCCGCGGGCATGGTCGTCCACACCGGCGACTTCAAGATGGACCAGCTCCCGCTGGACAACCGCCTCACCGACCTGCACGCCTTCGCGCGCCTGAGCGAGGAGGGCATCGACCTCCTGCTCACGGACTCGACGAACGCCGAGGTCCCGGGCTTCACCCCGCACGAGCGCGACATCTCCAACGTCCTGCGGAACGTCTTCGCCAACGCCCAGAAGCGCATCATCGTGGCCAGCTTCGCCAGCCACGTGCACCGCATCCAGCAGATCCTGGACGCCGCCCACGAGTACGGCCGCCGGGTCGCCTTCGTGGGCCGCTCCATGGTCCGCAACATGGGCATCGCCCGCGACCTCGGCTACCTGCGGGTCCCGGCCGGCCTGGTCGTCGACGTGAAGACGCTCGACGACCTCCCGGACGACGAGGTCGTGCTGGTCTGTACGGGCTCCCAGGGCGAGCCGATGGCCGCCCTGTCCCGGATGGCCAACCGCGACCACCAGATCCGGATCGTCCCCGGCGACACCGTGATCCTGGCGTCCTCCCTCATCCCCGGCAACGAGAACGCGGTCTACCGCGTGATCAACGGCCTGACCCGCTGGGGCGCCAACGTCGTCCACAAGGGCAACGCCAAGGTCCACGTCTCGGGCCACGCCTCGGCCGGCGAGCTGCTGTACTTCTACAACATCTGCAAGCCGAAGAACCTCATGCCGGTCCACGGCGAATGGCGCCACCTGCGCGCCAACGCCGAGCTCGGCGCGATGACGGGCATCCCCAAGGACCACATCGTCATCGCCGAGGACGGCGTCGTCGTCGACCTGGTCGACGGCCGCGCCCGGATCACCGGCAAGGTCCAGGCGGGATACGTGTACGTCGACGGCCTCTCGGTCGGCGATGTCACCGAGACCTCGCTGAAGGACCGCCGCATCCTCGGCGAGGAGGGCATCATCTCGGTCTACCTCGTCGTCGACTCGACGACCGGCAAGATCGTCGGCGGCCCCCACGTCCACGCCCGGGGCTCCGGCATCGAGGACTCCGCCTTCGACGCGGTGCTTCCCAAGATCGACCAGGCCCTGAACAAGTCCGCCCAGGACGGCGTGGTCGAGGCGCATCAGCTCCAGCAGTTGATCCGCCGCACGGTCGGCAAGTGGGTCTCCGACACCTACCGCCGCCGCCCGATGATCCTCCCGGTGGTCGTGGAGGTCTGACGGCCGGCCCTCGACGGGCTC
The DNA here is from genome assembly GCF_040612775.1 of Streptomyces sp. NPDC006339. NCBI lineage: Bacteria > Bacillati > Actinomycetota > Actinomycetes > Kitasatosporales > Streptomycetaceae > Streptomyces > Streptomyces sp. NPDC006339. The sequence goes on along the minus strand of NZ_JBEXQW010000041.1, from coordinate 352 downwards.
GACCAGGAGCGGGGCGCCTCGATTTGCATCGGGGCGCCCCGCTCCAGTACGTTTACGGCTCCGCCAGATCGGGAAGCGCCGGGCACCGCTGTGTGCCAGGAGAGTGAACCGGGAGGCGGGAAATCCGACTCAGAACTTCTGATAAAGTCGGAGCCGCTGGAAAGGCCCGAAACGACGGAAGTCGAATTGGATCCGGAAAGCGCCGAGGAAATCGGATCGGAAAGATCTGATAGAGTCGGAAACGAAGGAAGCGCCCAGAGGAAAGCCCGCGAGGGTGAGTACAAAGGAAGCGTCCGCACCTTGAGAACTCAACAGCGTGCCAAAAATCAACGCCAGATTAGTTGATACCCCG